>NZ_RBXL01000001.1:5277508-5584009 GCF_003634315.1 Thiocapsa rosea | reverse complement strand
GTGCCGCCACCCTGCAGCGTGGCGGCCTGGAAGGTGACGTTGCCGCCGCTGCGATCCTGGATGTAGCGTACGGTGAGGGTCTGCCCGGCACCGGCGGCGCGGTAGGTGAGGGCGAGGCGCCGGTCGAAGGCGGCGTCGAGGTTCTCCACGGTCTGGGAGTAGACCGGGGCACTGTTGTCGCTGAGACTGACCTCGATGCGCCCGCGGGTCTTGAAGCCGCCCAGATAGACCACGAGGGTGCGTTCGACGGTATCGGCCGGGGCGGTGAGGGCATAGCCCTTGTTCAAGCCCGCAATGTAGAGTCCTGCACGGGTGCTGGCGGTTGCCGTCGGCGTGCCGTCGCTCCAGGCATAGGCGAGGCGCACGCCGCTGTCGAGGAAGCGCGATGCGCTGCCCCCGATCGCGGTCAGGGCGCCGATCCGCGGCGTGACGCCGGCCTTGCGGTTGATACTGGAGGCGGTGGTCAAGCCCCAATGCACCCAATCGGTACTGCCCTCGGTGCTGAGGTCGGCGGTGCCGCCGGGCGTGGTGAGGGTCGGTGTGAGCAGCCCGTCGCTCGCGGCATAAGCGGGCATAGCGACGATTCCCGACAAGCTTACCAGGATGATGCCGAAAATCGTCGAAAACCGTCCGCACGGAAATAGTCGGATCCTACCGAAACAGCTCGCTGTATTGACGCCCATAATCCTATAACCCTGCTAAGTGAATCGGCTTTGCTATCTCCCGGAGCCGCCTTGCGACGTACTGCGGTTTCTTTGCATGCAGTCGTTTTTATTGTGCGAGATTACAGCCGATTACGAAAACTACCAAGCGGCCGAGTCCCCTGGTTACCATATCGAAGCCTGCACAAAGACGAGCGGACCGGCGACGCATCTGTGGTTTGAAGGAACGAAAAAACGTTACGGGACGACTTCAGAGTCGACGATTCTCATCTGGCTGGATTCACCAAGTCGCTCCAAAGTAAGGCGTTGGCGGATCTTCTCGGTGTCGTCGAGCCAGATATCGACATTCACCGCGATGCCGCCGGATTCCAGCATTTCGTAGTCGGTCACGACGAATTCCGCGTTCCCGTAGGTCTGAACGAGGGTTAAACGATACTCGGGGTTACGAAGGAGGCGGACTCTCTTGGAGCGGAGCTCGCCGCCGAGCAGGTTCCCGATGTGGCTGAGGTTGCCGACCCTCAGGGCCGAAAAATAGCTGTTCAGCACGGCGTCGGCTTCTTCGACGGAGGCCGTTTGCGCAGGAACGCCACAACTGCCGATTGCGAGGATGAACGCAAAGAGCACTATCCACGCGCGTTCTCGAGCGCGAACTCTGCGGTGGGCGCTGTTCATAGTCCTTTACCTCTCACGGACGATAACCACATAGTTTGCCTTTGCTCCGAATGCCGTGCCGTTCATATTACCACCCAACACGTCCTCCCGAAGCCGTCCTGCGACGTACTGCAATTTCTCTTATGCAATCGCTTATATTATGCGGGAATTCAGCTGCTATGGAAATCTACCAAGCGGCAAGATCTCCGCGTTACCGTAACAAGGACATCCGTGTCGACATCGTGAGTTTGGCTCTTGCTGTACCCTTTCGATCAGCCCGCGGTCATCACGAAGCACCGTTCCCTTTGATGACGTGCGGATGAGGCCGGTTGGTGTCGCATTCAATCATTAAGTTCTCTCCGCCCATGATTTCTTCAGGTAAATTACCAAAGGATACGAGCCCCATGTTTAGGGGTTTCGATTTTCAATGGGATTAGGCTGCATCAAAGGCGCTCAGGTCGACGACGCATGCGGAATGGGTCAAGAATAGGCCGTTCTTTGGGCAGTCGGTATCGGCAACCGGGCGGTCGGAACTTCTGATTCTCGAACCGCCGATGTTGTGCCTCGTGTTTCAGCTCTCCGTGTTGAAAGGTGCGATTGTTCCGACCGCCCTGGGAACGACCTCGCTGTTGACAATGAACATCTGCACGTAAGCTTGCGCCTCTTTGTTAGCGGGGTCGGCTCCGTTGATGGCGTCCGCCATGTGGTTGGACATCGGTGCGAGCATCGTCGGCATGCTGACGGTCGAGCCTCCGCCATCTAGGACGGCGGCCTGGAAGGTGACGTTGCCGCCGCTGCGATCCTGGATGTAGCGTACGGTGAGGGTCTGCCCGGCACCGGCGGCGCGGTAGGTGAGGGCGAGGCGCCGGTCGAAGGCGGCGTCGAGGTTCTCCACGGTCTGGGAGTAGACCGGGGCACTGTTGTCGCTGAGACTGACCTCGATGCGCCCGCGGGTCTTGAAGCCGCCCAGATAGACCACGAGTGTGCGCTCGACGGTATCGGCCGGAGCGGTGATTTCGAAACCTTTGCCGAGGCCGCCGATGTAGAGTCCCGCGCCGGTATTTGCACTCGCTACGGGGGTGCCGTTGCTCCAAGCGTAGGCCACGCGTGCCGAATTCTCAAAGCGCAGCGCACTGCCCCCGAGGGAGTTCAGGGTGCCGATTTGCGGCGCGACGCCGTTCTTGCGATTGACGCTCGCAGCGGTGTCGAGACCCCAATGCGCCCAGTCGGCGTCACCTTCGGAGCTGAGGTCGGCGGTGCCGCCGGGCGTGGTGAGGGTCGGTGTGAGCAGCCCGTCGCTCGCGGCCGTCACCGTGACGTCGACGGTCTCGCTCGTCGACAGCCCGGCCCCGCCGGCGTCGGTGGCCGTGAAGGTGATGCTGTAGGGGCTGCCCGCGAGGGCGCCCGAGGTGGGCGTCCAGCTGAGCTGCCCGGTCCCGTTGCCGTTGTCGACGAAGCTGGCCGCGGCGGGCAGAGGTGCGGCGGCGAGCACCAAGGGCGCCGGCCCGTCGGCGTCGGTGGCGCTGACCGCAATGCTCAGGGTGTTCCCGACCTGTACCGAGCGATTGCCGATGGGGGCGAGCACCGGCGGCTGATTCACCGGCGGCGTGTCGCTACCCTGCAGCGTGGCGGCCTGGAAGGTGACGTTGCCGCCGCTGCGATCCTGAATATAGCGCACGGTGAGGGTCTGTCCGGCACCGGCGGCGCGGTAGGTGAGGGCGAGGCGCCGGTCGAAGGCGGTGCTGAGATTTTCCACCGTCTGGGTGTAGACCGGCGCACTGTTGTCGCTGAGACCGACCTCGATGCGCCCGCGGGTCTTGAAGCCGCCCAGATAGACCACGAGGGTGCGCTCGACGGTATCGGCCGGAGCGGTGATTTCGAAACCTTTGCCGAGGCCGCCGATGTAGAGTCCCGCGCCGGTATTTGCACTCGCTACGGGGGTGCCGTTGCTCCAAGCGTAGGCCAAGCGTGCCGAATTCTCAAAGCGCAGCGCACTGCCCCCGAGGGAGTTCAGGGTGCCGATTTGCGGCGCGACGCCGTTCTTGCGATTGACGCTCGCAGCGGTGTCGAGACCCCAATGCGCCCAGTCGGCGTCACCTTCGGAGCTGAGGTCGGCGGTGCCGCTGGGCGTGGTGAGGGTCGGTGTGAGCAGCCCGTCGCTCGCGGCCGTCACCGTGACGTCGACGGTCTCGCTTGTCGACAGCCCGGCCCCGCCGGCGTCGGTGGCCGTGAAGGTGATGCTGTAGGGGCTGCCCGCGAGGGCGCCCGAGGTGGGCGTCCAGCTGAGCTGCCCGGTCCCGTTGCCGTTGTCGACGAAGCTGGCCGCGGCGGGCAGCGGTGCGGCGGCGAGCACCAATGGCGCCGGCCCGTCGGCGTCGGTGGCGCTGACCGCAATGCTCAGGGTGTTCCCGACCTGTACCGAGCGATTGCCGATGGGGGCGAGCACCGGCGGCTGATTCACCGGCGGCGTGCCGCTGCCCTGCAGCGTGGCGGCCTGGAAGGTGACGTTGCCGCCGCTGCGATCCTGGATGTAGCGTACGGTGAGGGTCTGCCCGGCACCGGCGGCGCGGTAGGTGAGCGCGAGACGCCGGTCGAAGGCGGTGCTGAGATTTTCCACCGTCTGGGTGTAAACCGGCGCACTGCCGTCGCTGAGACCGACCTCGATGCGCCCGCGGGTCTTGAAGCCGCCCAGATAGACCACGAGGGTGCGCTCGACGGTATCGGCCGGAGCGGTGATTTCGAACCCCTTGCCGAGGCCGCCGATGTAGAGTCCCGCGCCGGTATTTGCACTCGCTACGGGGGTGCCGTTGCTCCAAGCGTAGGCCAAGCGTGCCGAATTCTCAAAGCGCAGCGCACTGCCCCCGAGGGTGCTCAGGGTGCCGATTTGCGGCGCGACGCCGTTCTTGCGATTGACGCTCGCGGCGGTGTCGAGACCCCAATGCGCCCAGTCGGCGCCACCTTCGGTGCTGAGGTCGGCGGTGCCGCCGGGCGTGGTGAGGGTCGGTGTGAGCAGCCCGGTGCTCGCGGCCGTCACCGTCACGGCGATGGTCTCGCTCGTCGACAGCCCGGCCCCGCCGGCGTCGGTGGCCGTGAAGGTGATGCTGTAGGGGCTGCCCGCGAGGGCGCCCGAGGCGGGCGCCCAGCTGAGCTGCCCGGTCCCGTTGCCGTTGTCGACGAAGCTGGCCGCGGCGGGCAGAGGTGCGGCGGCGAGCACCAAAGGCGCCGGCCCGTCGGCGTCGGTGGCGCTGACCGCAATGCTCAGGGTGTTCCCGACCTGCACCGAGCGATTGCCGATGGGGGCGAGCACCGGGGGCTGATTCACCGGCGGCGTGCCGCTGCCCTGCAGCGTCGCGGCTTGGATGCTGATGTTGCCGCCGCTGCGGTCCTGGATATAACGGAAGGTCAGCGATTGTCCAGGGCCGGCAGCCCGATAGGTCACGGCCACGCGCCGGTCGAAGGCGGCGCCGAGGTGCTCGACGGTGACGGCATAAGCCGGAGAGCTCCCGTCACTGAGATCAACCTCGATGCGTCCGCGTGTCTTGTAACCGCCGAGATAGACCACGAGGGTACGCTCTTCGGCGCCGGCCGGGGCGGTGATCTCGAACCCCTTGCCGAGGCCGCCGATGTAGAGTCCCGCGCTGATATTCGCGCTTGCCGTCGGGGCCCCGTCGCTCCACTGGTAGCGTAACCTCTCTCCGCTGCCTTGGAATCGCAGCGCGCTTCCGCCGATTGTAATCAGCTCGCTGATTTGATGCCCTACGCCGCTTTTCCGATTCACATCCGTTGCCGTGGAGCGGCCCCAGTGGACCCAGTCCGAGGTCCCTTCCTCGGTCAGATCCGCTGTTCCGGTCGGTGCGGTAACGATCGGTACGCCATCAACAAATCCAATCGCGCGGGTGTTCGCTCTTAGGTCGTCGTTGCGAGCCTGCGCTTCCGCCCGCAAGTCAGCAACCACTGCCGGGTAGAGCGCGCTGACGTCCGTCGATTCGCCGACATCCGCCGACAGATCGAACAGCGCCCCTGCGACCACCGTCGTGCCGGACATGGTGACATGCAGTTTCCACGGACCTTGACGGAGTGCGCGCAGATTCAGGGTTTGATCGGAACCGAAGACGTCGCGCGCGTTGCCCGATCGATAAAATAGCAACGAATCATGCGGCGATGTTGCTCCAGGCTGCTGTGTCATCAGCGCACGGATGTCTTTGCCGTCAATAGGATTATCCGGCAGGGTGGCACCCGCTAGCGCCGCGAGTGTCGGATAAAGGTCCATATGGGTCGCCGGCTCGGCCGACACCGATCCCGGGGGAATCATGCCTCCCCACCGCATGAGGGTCGGGACCCGGATGCCGCCTTCGAAGACCGTGTGCTTTCCGCCGCGAAGCGCCCCCGCCGAACCGCCGTCGATACCGTACGCAAGCCAAGGGCCGTTGTCCGAGGTAAAGATCAAAAGGGTGTTTTCAGCAAGGCCCAGCTGGTGGAGCCGGTCGTCGATCTCGCCCACAAGCGAGTCAAGCTCTTCTACCACATCTCCATATAGATCAGCATCCGAGGACCCTAGGAACTCCGGCGACGGGAACAGCGGAACATGCGGCGCGTGAGGCACGAGATAAAGGAAGAACGGCTCATTCTGCTTGGATTCGATAAAGGCAATTG
The DNA here is from genome assembly GCF_003634315.1 of Thiocapsa rosea. Classification (NCBI taxonomy): domain Bacteria; kingdom Pseudomonadati; phylum Pseudomonadota; class Gammaproteobacteria; order Chromatiales; family Chromatiaceae; genus Thiocapsa; species Thiocapsa rosea. The sequence goes on along the minus strand of NZ_RBXL01000001.1, from coordinate 5,578,043 downwards.
CCTCGTCCTTGAATCGGCTCAGAAGTGTCGTTTGGTCCGAGTTGACCTCGACGACGGTGCCGTTTCGATAAAGCGGGAGATCGGGAAAGGTCCCCACCGGGATGCATGTGCCTCGATCGTATCCGGTCAGCGCAGCGCGTGCTCGCGCCTCGGTTAGGCGCGGGTCCTCGTCTTCATGCGGGCAAATCTTCGGGTTGAAGGGCCACATGTCGTTCGAATACGGGATCCCGAAGAACTCGTCGAACCCGTGGTTGAGCGGAAGGAACTCGGGGGCATCGCCCAGATGCCACTTCCCGATGATCTTGGTCGCATAACCGGCCGATTTCATGAGCTCGGCGAGGGTCGTCTCGTCTTGGCTAAGTCCCGACGGGGCATTCGGAATGTGACTGAAGTTCAGAGATACCCGCGGCGCCAGGCTCCCCGTCATCAGCTGCGCGCGATCCGGACCGCACGCGGGCGCGGCGTAAAAATCCGTAAAACGCAGGCCTTCCGATGCGATCTGGTCGATATTCGGCGTTTGAATTGTGGCCGAGCCGAAGCTGCTCAGGTCACCGAATCCGAGGTCATCCGCCAAGATGACGATGATGTTCGGTTTTGGCGCTGGACCAGGCGGAACGGCACCGACAACCATTGTGGGCAAGCACAAGGGAATCGCTAACCACGCCAGTGCCAGGAGTAACCGCGACCGAAAATTAACCGGGGGTGTAGTTGCAGTTAGGAATCCCGGCATGTCCGTTTCCCCATGAAAGTACGTCATCTTCGACCCCGAAGGCTCTTGTTTATTAGCCACAACGATAGATTTTCACGTCGACCTGCGCAAATGCCGTTCGTCGGCTTCTCCCCCTTCCATCGGGCCGATATCCGCCCTGACCGACAACGCCGATGAAATCGAGCGGCTCAAGGAGGTGTCGCGGGCATCATCGAGGTGCGTGCGGGCGAGGAGTCGACCGCTAAAGCGCAGCGTTGTTGCGATCTCTACCATGAGCTTTTCCGCGCTCCTGGCGTGTTACTGCGAAAATCTGGTCGGAATGTGCGATTTCTGACCGATCGTGAAGGACTGCGGTCCCGAAATCCCTGCACTCACCACCCTTGCCACAAAGAATAAGCACATAATGTGCCAACACTGCGTTATTCGGCGCTCCCGTCCAGGTGGCATCGACAATTCAGACGACATTGATCCCGGAACTCCAATGGGACGATCGTGAATCCGCGATTCGAGACTTGCATCACGATCTGCTTGATTCATTCGTGATAGCTCTTGCAAGCGCACTCCCGAATCGACGCCTTACCGCAGAGATATCATCGTTTCCAATTTAGAATCGACCCTCGCCGTTCGCAAAGCTGTTTGACTCGGCTGCAGAGCTTCTCATTCTGTGACCCACCGCACATTCTCCGGCCTTCACCCCCCACTCTAGCCGCGTTTTGATGCGTGCATCGCAAATTCTTCTCGCCGTACCTGGTTAAGTAACCGCAAAGGATCTGGAGCCGGTTAAGTGCCCGTTTGTAGATGGGCTGCCCGATCCAGTTTTCAGGCTCTCAAAGCCCCTGCAGACGTTCCGATAGGCGAAGGGATTTTGAGCCCAGGTGTCGGCGATTAATTAAGAAACGGTGAATGCCATGTTACGTACGCGGACTCTCCCTGATCATCTTGGAACAGATGCTCGGTTCGGATTAATTCTGTTGCTCCAGATCGTGACCTTCTTTATTCTCTCATGGAGCAGCGGTGTCTCGCAGGCATCCACCGGCCAAATCCAATTGGCGTGGAATCCGGTGGAAGACAGCCGGGTCGCGCGTTATGAGCTGCATTACGGATCCGCCAGCAAGAGTTATCAGTCGCAGGTCCAGAGCACAACTGCGGCGGTCGTGGTTGCGGGCTTGGAGAGCGGATCGACTTACTTCTTCGCGGCACGCGCATGCACGAGTGATGGAAGCCTGTGCAGTGCCTTTTCGAACGAAGTCGTTGCCTCCGTCCCCTACGCACCGCCGGTCGCGGGATTCAGCGCTACCAATCTTTCCGGCGTCGCACCGCTTACGGTGATCTTCTCCGACACATCAAGCGGCGCGATTTCGGGCTGGACATGGGACTTCGGCGACGGCAGCTCAAGCACTGCAGCCTCGCCGACGCACGTGTACGGCGTTCCGGGCAAGTACAACGTTAGCCTGATCGTTACAGGTCCGGGCGGCCAGGACACCGAAACACGAAGTGGTTACGTCAGCGTGGCACATCCTGCCCCGATCGCGGATTTCAACTCCGACGTGGTCTCCGGGGTTGCGCCGCTCACCGTGCGTTTCTCCGATTCGTCCAGCGGAGCCGTCTCCGGCTGGGCCTGGGACTTCGGTGACGGCAACTCCAGCTCCGAGGCTTCTCCGACCCATACTTACACTATCCCCGGGACCTACTCGGTGAGCTTGGTTGTCGCAGGTCCCGGCGGGCAGGGAACGGAGACACGCAGCGGCTATATCCAGGTCGGATCCGAACCGATCGTCGATGTCGGTGAACCGAAGCTTGACTCCGAGCTTCTCGTCCCGGCCGGCGTCGCCGATCTGACGTCCGAAGGCGTGACGGACTGGGTGCATTGGGGTCTCGACAACGCAACCAGCGTGAACCGTAAATCCGGCGCATCGCCGCAGATCGGGGATCTGCTCATGATCGGCGGAACGCCGAAAACCTTCGCCTCGACGTCGCGGCTCAACTACGCCTGGACCGACGGTATGCCGAAGGCGAGCGTGACGACGGGAGCGGGCCTGTACATTGCCGGTCTGAACAATGGTTATGAGATGAGAGTGCCGGCCGACACCAACGAGCGGAACCTCGTCGTTTATCTCGGCGGCTACAAGACCCGCGGTCAACTCGAAGTGCGTCTGAGCGACGATAGTGCACCGGCTTATACCGTCGCGGTCGAGGACCTCAAGACTGCCTTCGATCGGCGCCTCGCACTCTCATACCGTGCAGCGAAACCCGGTCAGGAGCTGATCGTGCGCTACACCCAAACCCTCAGCAGCGGCAACATCACCATGCAGGCCGCGACGCTCAAGGGGAACCTAGTCAACCAAGCCCCCGTGCTGGCGGCGATTGGCGACCGCACCCTTCAGGTCGGCGAGCCCCTTACGATTGATGTCAATGCCACGGACGAAGATCCCTCATCCCTGGTCATGGCTGCCTCGCCGCTGCCGGGCACCGCGACTTTCGAGGACATGGGCAACGGCTCCGGCCGCTTCATTTGGACTCCGAGCGCTTCGGACGTCTCCACCAATGCCTACAGCATCACCTTTACGGCCACCGACACGGGCGGCAAGGGGCTGTCGACGAGCGAAACGATCGCCGTCACCGTCAGTTCTGCGCCAATCGTTCCGGAGCTCACGCCGTCCTTGACCACTCCGACGGGCACCGCGGATCTCACCGCTGAGGGCACAGCCGACTGGACGCATTGGGGCATCGACACCGCCTCGAGCATCAGCCGCAAGGCCGGTGTGGCCACCCAGATCGGTCCCTTGGGCACGGTCGGCGGAACGCCGCTGCGCTTCAACGACTCCGGTGCCCGGTTGGCTTACAGCTGGAATGACGGGACACCCAACGCCAGCACCACCACGCGTGCCGGTCTGTATATCAGCGGCCTGAACAAAGGTTACGAGCTGAAAGTGCCGGCCGACACCAGTGCACGGACCTTGACGCTCTACCTCGGCGGCTTCAAGACGCGCGGTCAACTCGAGGTTCGTCTGAGCGACAACAGCGCCCCGGCCTATACCGTGGCGGTCGAGGATCTCGGGACTGCCTTCGATCGGCGCGTCGCCCTGACGTACCGGGCGGCAAGCGAGGGTCAGCAGCTGATCGTTCGCTACATGCAGGTCCGCAGCGGCGGCAACATCACCTTGCAGGCCGCGACGCTCAAGGGGAACCTAGCCAACCAAGCCCCGGTTCTCGCGGCGATCGGCGATCGCACCCTAGAGGTCGGCGAGTCCCTGACCATTGATGTCAACGCCACGGACGAAGATGTTTCATCCCTGGTGATGGCGGCATCCCCGCTGCCCGGCACCTCAACCTTCAAAGACTTGGGCAACGGCATCGGCCGCTTGACCTGGACTCCGACTGCCTCGGATGTGTCGATCAACGCCTACAACATCACCTTCACGGCCACCGACACCGGCGGGAAGGGGCTATCGACGAGTGAAACGATCGCTGTCACCGTCAAGCCGGCCCCGATCGTTCCGGAGCTGACACCGTCCCTGACCACCCCGACGGGTACCGCCAATCTGACTGCTGAAGGCGCGACCGACTGGACACATTGGGGCATCGACACCGCCTTGAGCATCAGCCGCAAGGCCGGTGTGTCCTCCCAGATCGGTACCTTGAGCACGGTCGGCGGATCGGCGCTGCGATTCAACGACACCGGCGGTGCCCGGCTGGCTTACAGCTGGAATGACGGGGCACCCACGGCCAGTGCCACCACGCGAGCCGGTCTGTACATCAGTGGTCTCAACAAGGGGTACGAGCTAAGCGTCCCGGCCGACACCAGCGCCCGGACCTTGACGCTCTACCTCGGTGGCTACAAGACGCGCGGTCAACTCGAGGTGCGTCTGAGCGACAACAGCGCCCCGGCCTATACCGTGGCTGTCGAGGATCTCGGGACTGCATTCGATCGGCGCATCGCCCTCACCTACCGGGCGGCAAGCGCGGGTCAGCAGCTGATCGTTCGCTACATCCAGGTCCGCAGCGGCGGCAACATCACCCTGCAGGCGGCGACCCTGCAGAGTATCTCGGCCGAGACAGCCTTGGCAACGGCCGAAGCGCCGGTCAACGCGAACCTGGCGGGCAGCACCCAATCCGCTACCGCCACGGGTGCCGAAACCACTGGGCCGGCGATCGAGATCGGTGAAGTGGAGATCAACCAGGAATGGCAACGGATCGAGTTCCAGCGCGAGTTCAACGACCCGATCGTCGTCGTCAAGGCCCTAAGCGCCTACGACACCGAGCCGGCCGTGGTCCGGGTCGATGCGATCGACTCCAAGGGCTTCTGGATCCGCGTGCAGAGGTGGGATTACCTCGATGACGCGCATGAACTGGAGCTGGTCTCTTACCTGGTGGTGGAACGCGGGCTGCATGAGCTGTCCGACGGCACCTTGATCGAGGCGGGTTCTTTGGAGACGGGCGTGACCCAGGCGTTCCAACGTCAGTCCTTCGGTGCGCCGTTCGAAGAAGCCCCCGTGGTCTTCGCCGCAGTCACGAGCTTCAACGAAAGCGACGCCGTGACGGCAAGGCTCCACAATATCGACAGCGATGGCTTCGACGTCGGGATGCGCGAACAGGAGGCGAACGCGCAGCAGCATCTGCCCGAGCGTATCGACTACATCGCCTGGGAAGTCTCCTCGGGCGTGGTCGACGGAATGAGATACGAGGTCGGCCGCACCGGCACCAACGTAAGTCATAACGTCTACAACCATGTCTACGGAACGACCTTCCAACGGCCCCCGGTGCTGGTCGCCGACATGCAGACGGCCCATGAAGACGACACGGCAGCCCTGCGGTGGCAGAACCTGAACGTCGAGTCGGTTGACCTTTGGGTCCAGGAAGAACAGTCGCGTGATCTGGAGATGACGCACGTCCCCGAGGATGTAGGCTACTTCGTGGCCGACGTCGAATAGGCCCAAACCGGACTGAAGTCCGAGCCCGAAGCCGCGGTGCCCCGAGGTAGGCACCGCGGCTTTTTTTCTCACAGAATCCCCCCACCAAAAAACCCGCACCTGAGATCGACAACACGCTAGCGAGGCTTCGCCTCAGACCGACGAGTCATGGGGTGAGCCCCGGCGTTGGGCGGCCCCGGTTGAGCAACGGAAGGCTAAACTTCCGATAGTAGCCGCACGTAGCGGCGTGTGGCGCGTGGCCAAGATGTCAACCGGGGCCTGCCATCATGTTAGACCAAACCGTCGGTGAGTTGCTGAACGATCGGGTCACGCTGGATCTCGAAGGAATCGACCGGCTGTATCTCAACCTGTATCAACCGCGGCTGCAGACCGGCGGCGGGGTAGCCAACTTCTTCAAGGTCCATCGTGGTGCCAAGGTCGCCTCCACGGTGTTGATGGCCCCGATCAGTCACGCCTTCGTCAAGGCGATCGAGGGGTTTGCGCAACGCGAGGGCGTGGAGATCGTGACCTTCGCCAAGGGACAGCGCAAAGACGACATGACCCGCGAGCGGCTCCGCGACTTCGCTCAACCCGAGGGTGTCCTGTACATCGGCAAGGCTCAGGAACGGTTTGCCAGCTTCCGCATGATCAAGAAAATCAGCACCCACACCGGCCAGCCGTACCCCTGGTTCACGCGCGGGACGGTGATGTGCAACCATTTCTACTTCTATCTGGTGGATGCGGACTTCGGCCCCCTGTTCATCAAGTTCTGCTCCTACTTTCCCTACACCGCGCGGGTCTGCCTCAACGGTCATGAGTACGTCAAACGCCAGTTGGCCAAGGCGGGCATTGCCTTCGAGGCGCTGGACAACGGGTTGCTCAGCTGCGCCGAACCGGCCCGTGCGCAACGCATCCTCGATGACCTGAACGAGGCGACGATCGCCGCACTGGTGGCCAAGTGGTTGGGACGGCTCCCGGATCCCTTCACGGCGGAAGACCATGCCGCCGGCTACAATTTCCAACTCTCCATCCTGCAGGCGGAGTTCGCCCGCACGCAGGTGTTCGACCGACCGCTGTCCGGACGCCATCTGTTCGAGGAGGTCATCCGCGAGAACCTCGACTTGGGACGGCCCGAGAAGGTCAGCCTGATCTTCAACCGGAGGATCACCAAACGCACGCCGGGGAGCTTTCATACCCGCGTCATCACCCAAGGGGTTATCCCTTCGCTGCATGTCGGCTACAAGTCCTCCAAGATCAAGCAGTACTTCAAGGAAGGTCGGGCCCTGCGCACCGAGACCACGATCAACAACACCCACGACTTCGGCATCGGACGGAATTTGAACAACCTGCCCGCCCTGCGGGCCATCGGCTTTGCCGCCAACCGTCGCTTGCTCGAGGTCGAGACGCTCAGCCAGGACTGTCTGCTGGCCGAGGGGGTGTTCGATCAGGTCACCCAACCGCAGGTGGTCGGCGGGCAACGCGCCCCGGGGCTGCACCTGGACGATCCGCGGGTCTTGGCGCTGTTCACCGCCCTGTGCCTGTTCCTCACCCTGCCCGAGGGCTTCCGACACGCGGGGATGCGCACCTGGATGGCCCAAGCCTTGGGGGTGCCCGAGGACGCCTACTCACCCGGACGCATGACCTACGATCTGCGCCGACTGCGCCTGCATGGCCTCATCGAACGGATCCCGCAGAGCCATCGCTACCGGGTCACCGATGCCGGACTGCGGGTCGCCCTGTTCTTCACCAAGGTCCACAGCCGCATCCTGCGACCGGGGTTGTCCCAATTGTTCGACGGCTGCCCGAAGGCGCCCAACCGGCCCATCGCCACCGCCATGAGCCGGCTGCAACAGGCGTTCGCGGACCTGTTCGAGCAGGCCAAACTTGCGCCGGCTTAAACTTGACTCACGCGCGCAGAAAGTTGTTCGTCAAGGAACCCTAGAACCGCGTAGGATGGGTAGAGCGAAGCGAAACCCATCCTCCAAACCACCAAGGCCGCAGCAAGTAGCGCGTAGGATGGTTCGAGCGCAGCGAAACCCATCCTCCAAACCACCGACCGCATCTGCCAAACAAACGCATCCTCGACAGCCCCAACCCAAATTGAAAGCCCTCGCCCGTAAGAGTAGCATCGCGCGCTCACCCACTGGCCTCCAGGCAACGGCACACGGCTCTGCTCTCGCGACCACGGACCTCCCTCAGACCGATCCCGGCGCAACGGGCCACAATCGGGGATGTTGCCGAGCAACGCGTTGACCTTCGACCCAACCCGACGCGAAGGCTTGAGAGCAATCTAGGCAGGCTGATCACACGTAGGCTGGGATGAGCTCGCGACCCCCGGCCTTCCGGGCCCGCCCATGCCGGGGTTCGCAAGCCACCTCAGCCCGTTCAGGTCGTTGTGAGTTGCGCCCAACACCCAGCAGTCTTCCACACCCATCCTCCGGGTATGTACTGCCGATTCAGCACGAGAAATCGCCGTCATGACGCTCAAGGACAAAGCCGTTAAAGGGGTCTTCTGGTCCGCCGCTGAACGCTGGAGTGCCCAGCTTCTGTCCACCATCGTTTTTTTGATACTGGCGCGTTTACTCGGTCCCGAGGATTTTGGCCTCGTGGCGCTCGCCATGATCTTCATCGCGTTCGCGGGGATCTTTGTCGAAGCGGGCTTCTCGCAATCCATCGTTCAACGCGAGGATTTGCGGAAGAGCCATCTCGACACGGCCTTCTGGTCGACAATCGTTCTCGCGCTGCTGCTCGGCACCGTCATGTTCGCGCTTGCACCGATCATCGCCGCACTTCTGAAGGAGCCGCAGCTCGAAGACGTTATCCGCGCCCTCTCGCCGGTCTTTCTGTTCTCTGCACTATCGTCCACCCAAGGTGCGATCCTACGCCGGGACTTCCGATTCAAGTCGCTCGGTGTGCGCACGGTGGTCGCGAACCTCTGCGGCGGCGTCACGGGGATCAGTTGTGCCTTTGCCGGTTTGGGCGTCTGGAGCCTCGTCGCCCAGACCTTGGTCGGCTCGGTGGTCGGTGTCCTGATTCTCTGGTGGACAAGCACCTGGCGTCCGGGCCTCGAGGTGTCGTCGCGATCGTTCAAGGAGCTCTTCTCCTTCGGCGTCAACATCACAGCGATCTCAATCCTGAACTTTTTCAACAAAAAGGTCGATCGATTGCTGATCGGAACCTTCCTGGGCACGGCTGCACTCGGGTACTACACGATCGCGCGACGCTTCACCGAAATGGCTGCCGACCTCCTGCTGAGCCCCATTGGGAAAGTCGCGATGCCGACTTTCGCGCGTATGCAGACCGACCGCCCGCGGCTACGGGATGCCTTCTATCGCATCACGAAGGTCACCTCGGCCATCTCGTCCCCGGTTTTCGTGGGCATGATCTTGGTTGCGCCGGATTTCATCCCGGTCGTGGTCGGTCCCCAATGGGAGGTCAGCGTGCCCGTCCTGCAACTCCTGGCGGGTGTCGGACTCACCTGGGGGCTCACCTTCCTTACAATGCCGTCCATGCTGGCGGCTGGATACAGCCGAGCTGCCGCCGGATTTCACCTCATCAACACGACGGCGAACGTGATCGGATTTGCCATCGCCGTCCAATGGGGCATCGTTGCCGTTGCGGCCGCCTTCCTCGTCCGCGGGATTCTGCTTGCGCCGCTTCCGTTCTGGTTCATGCACCGGCATCTCGGCATCGAGTATGGTCGCATCCTCAGAGATGCGCTCGGTGTTGCTCTGTCGTTGCTCCTGATGACGGCTGCTTGTCTCACGACGGCCTTTCTCCTCGCAGAGAGCGCTGACTGGATTCGGCTGATCGCGACCGTGGCCGCCGGCGCCTTGGCTTACCTGACGGGCCTCGTGTTGTTCGACCGGGGTCTGCTTGCCGAGGCTCGCTCGATCCTGAAGATTCGATAGCTCGTTTCGCTAACTCGGGTCATGGCGCAGCCGAAGGCAAGCGTGGCCTCGTCGAGGCATGTTGGGGTTTTGCTGAACCTCGCTGTCCGAGAGCCCTTTGCGCTGTCAGTAAGTTACTGAAGCAACAGGCTGCACCGGGTCGAGACATTTTCGTTTACCCCGGTTCCGGCCTCGGCATCGACGATCGATCAGTAACTTACGTGCGCGGGGCCGGGCGGTGAGCGAAAAGTCACCCCGGCCTCGCGGGGCGTGCAAAGAGGCGGCCGCCAAGGGATCATAATCGTTGTCGAGACGATCCTTTGCAGGAGGACCCCATGGCGACCATTGAACCGAGTTTGTTTGACTGGCGGGACGTGGAAGCGCGCAGCGACTTGGATCGCTTCTGTTTGGCACGGGATCATCTCCCGGATGCGCGGTTGCTGCAATACCTGGAGGTCATGCGCGGGTCGGGGCGCGACGACTATCCGGTGGCGGCGATGTGGAACGCGCTGATCGCCGGGGTGGTCTTCCAGCACCCCTCGGTGGAAGCGCTGCTGCGCGAACTGGCGCGCAACCCCGCGTTGCTGAAGGCGTGCGGCTTTGCGGTCTTGCCGATCCAGCGCAAGCCTGTGACACGGTTGGTACGCGATGCGGCAAGCGGACGCCTGCAGGCGGTGCGCGAGGCGCCGGCCGATCCACGGGCGGCGGTGCCCACCAGCTGGAGCTTCTCGCGTTTTCTGGCCAACGTCATTGAATTGGAGGAGACGTTGGGGATGGTGACGGAGATGATCGGGATCCTGCGCGAGCAGTTGATGGCGGCGTTGCCGGATTTCGGCTGTCATCTCGGCTATGACGGCAAGGCCATCGAGAGCCACAGCACCGGGCGGGCCAGTCGCGCCACCGGGACGACCTCCGATCCGGATGCCGATTGGGGCAAGCACGAGAGCAGCGGGATCGATGCGCGCACCGGCAAGGCCTGGAACAAGGTCAAGAGCTGGTTCGGCTACGGTCTGCACCTGATCGCCGACACCCGTTACGAGATCCCCGTGGCGATGCACCTCACCCCGGCCTCCCACGCCGAGCAGCCCGAACTGCGGGCAATGATCAAGGAGCTGTTTGCCGAGACCCCCGCGTTGGCGCAGCGCTGCGGCGACTTCAGCGCCGATCGCGGTCTGGACAGCGCCGAGACCAAGGCGCTGTTGTGGGATGACTACGCCATCCGCCCCTTGATCGACACCCGCGAGCTGTGGCGCGAGGAGAAGCAACACCCCGACTACGATCCGTCCAAGCCGATCACGCGACCCCTCTTCCCCGAGCGGGCCGACACCATCGTGCATACCGAAAAGGGCAGCGTCCACTGCGTCTGCCCGCACACCGGCGTGCAGCGCGACTTGGCCTTCCAGGGTTTCGAGGCCGATCGCAACGCCCTGAAATACCGCTGCCCGGCCGCCGCCTACGGGCTGGACTGCCAGGGCCGCGACGCCTGCCACCAGGCCGGCGGCGTCTCACCCGGCGACTACGGGCGCATCGTGCGGATCAGCCTCGACGACCACGATCGGCGCATCTTCGTGCCCACGCCTCACGGCAGCCCGAGTTGGCAGCGCGGCTACAACCGGCGCAGCGCACTGGAGCGCATCAACAATCGCATCGACAACAGCTTCGGCTTCGAGCGGCACTTCATTCGGGGTCGGGCGAAGATGACCACACGCGTCGGCTTGGCCCTGGCGGTCATGATGGCGATGGCCTTGGGGCATGTCCGGCAGGGGCGTCTTGAACAGATGCGCTCGTTGGTGCAACCGATCCCCGCTACCGGCTAGCCGATCCTACCCCGGTCCTCCCGGTCCTCCCGGTCCTCCCGGTCCTCCCGGTCAGGCCGCCGATGCGTCGCCTGCGGGCGCGGCTGTCCGTCGTCCGACGTTACTGCGAGTGAGTCTTGTTTAGAGGCGTCGACGCGCCGCCGTGCGTCCGCGACGGCGTGGAAAACCCGCTGCGCCGGCCGGCTCGACCGTTGGCGACACTCGACGGGTTCCGGAAAAACGCTGCAGCGCAAATGGCTCTCCGAGAACGGCGTTGCTCATTTGGCTCCTCTAAGCCACGCTTCCCTATTTTCCCTATGCTCTCCTCCGCCATAGCTCGCGGCAAGTCCGATTCGCATCGGCCTGGGGCCGCCACGGAGTCGGCGGCAGAGCAGGTGCGGAACCACCCATCTTCGGCGTAAACTGTCGCGGTGGAAGACAATTGGCTTTAGGGTTGGCTAGGGATTATGGAACGCATCAAGCAGGCGATCGATCGCGCGCGCGCGGAGCGGGGCAACGCCCCAACACCTCCCGTGAAACCAGAACATGCGGAACGCCACCGTGACTCGCCGCCACAGACAAGCGCAAAGCCCGTGGCGAGCGACGTCGTCTACTGGAGCACAAAGACCATCGCCACGGATCCGGAGTACCTGCGAACTCGACGCGTCCTCACAGACGTAGTGGATGATCCGGCGGCCGGTGCTTACAAGGTGTTGCGCACCCACATCCTACAACGGATGCGGGCCAACAGTTGGACCACACTCGGCATCACGGGCACGCGAGAGGGTAACGGAAAAACTCTCACCACCATCAACCTCGGCATCAGCTTGGCGCGAGAGGTCAATCAGACCGTCCTCCTGGTGGATTTCGATCTGAGGCGCCCGCGTTTGGCCAGTTACCTGGTTGAGGAAAAGCTTCCCGGGATCAGCGATTATCTTCTGGGTCGGGTGGAAGTTTCCGACATCCTATTTCACCCCGGCTTCGACCGCCTGGTGGTGCTCCCTGGGCATGAGTCCGTGTTGAACTCGTCCGAAGCGCTTTCCAGCCCGACCGTGGTGAAGCTCGTCGAGGAGCTGCGGACACGCTACCCGGATCGCATCATCCTATTCGACCTACCCCCCTTGCTGGTGGGGGACGATGTGATCGCCTTCGCACCTATCATCGATGCTGTTATGCTAATTGTGGAGGAAGGCCAGACAACCCGAGCGGACCTCCGTCGAGCTTATGAATTGTTGAGCGGTCAAAGGATAATCGGAACTGTGCTTAATAAGGCTGATCCGCTCTCTGTTTCACATGTGCATGGCTATTATTGATTGCAAGGCGAAACGTCTATTCGACTAAGCCCAATTTCGCGATGGGAGCAGGCTGTGGTAGCGATGCATGAAAAGTCATTTGAGACGTCGACTCGTCAGCTAAAGGCTTGTTTGGCAGATCGATTCCCTATAAGAAAGGCAAGATCGGCCCGTTTCCGATGTTGGAAGGCAACCATCGTGGTTCACGTGTTCCTGGGATGACCGATGTCCGAGAGCAATAAGCTTGGAATTGAGTACGGTGACACGCCCAACCCGAGTCGGCTTTCAATTGCCTTATGCGCTCCATCACTAGGTCAGGGTGGCGCTGAACGTGTAGTGTGTTGGCTCTGTGACGGCTTAGCTAACCGTGGCCATGACGTTTTGCTCGTGACGAGGGCCAGTCGGTCGGAGGATTTCTATCCGGCCCCGGAGCGGGCCCGACGTATAAGCTTGATAGATGACTTCAGGGTCAAGTCCGGACCTTTACAGCTTCTTGCGCTATACCGGGTATTGAAGTCGCTGCGACCGGACATCACTATTTCTTTTCTGCCTCGCACCAATGTGGCTTGCGCACTGACCGCCTCAGTTCTAAAATGCCCTGTTGTCGTATGCGAGCGCGCCGATCCGCGGAGCGAACCTTTACACTGGACTACGAGCGCGGCCCGAGTATTGGCCTATCCGCTCGCTGCGGGTATCGTGCTTCAAGCCGACACAGCGCGCACATGGGCCGCCAGGCGCGTGCGCGGTGGTGTCGTCGGTGTGATTCCGAATCCGGTCAGACCTTTGCTGCGTCCTCCGCACGTCGTGGGCGGCCCCATTCTCTTGGGCGTAGGTCGACTCTGCCCGCAAAAACGCTTCGATCGTTTGATACGCGCTTTCGCATCCGTTGCACCCGATTTTCCGGACTTGAATCTCCGAATCATCGGCGATGGTCCGCTGAGGAACGAGTTGCGCGATTTAGCGGATGCGAGCGGGTTTGGAGCTCGGATAGCCCTACCTGGGGCAACGCTAGATATCGAGGCCGAGTATGCGAGGGCTCGGCTTTTTGTCCTGACGTCGGATTTCGAAGGATTTCCGAACGTTCTCGTGGAGGCGATGAGCTTGGGCCTGCCGGTCATCGCATTGGACTGCCCCACGGGTCCCGCTGAAATCATCCGAGATGGCGTGGACGGCATCCTCGTCCCAAAAGGGGATGAAATGGCTTTAACACGTACGCTAAGGATGGTCTTGAGCGATGATCAGTTGGCGGCTCGTCTTGGCCGTAAGGCTGTGGAGATTCAATTGCGGTTTGCGCCGGAAGGGGTCCTGGATCAATGGGAGTCCTTCCTCTGGAATCTCTCCACGGTCTAGATTGATAGCGGAGAGAGCACGTCACTGGATATGCAGCCCATCAGCTTCGTCCGCCACGCCAGACATGGCCGCTAAGGACCAATCCCGCAATGTGGGCAGACATAACATCTTCGGTTGCAGATCGCGATGCGCCTTGACGGATTCAATGTGACCGAAGTGCGGCAGAAGGTAGAGGCCGTGGGTGTCCCGGAGCGTTGCAAGCCTCGAGAGTGATTCCTGAATTGCAACTGGGGCCAGCGAAGCCACCGCTAATTGACAGCAGATTGTTGCGGCATCGAACCTGAGTAGGGGGCAAGCTTGAATCGCTACGAGCCTAACCGTTCTCGGGTTTGCGCTGATGGGGACTTCTCTCGTAGGGTTGTCACCATCTAAGCCGGACGCCCCGTCCGGTTGTCGCCTGAGGGGATGCGTCCTTATCGACGGCAATGCTGGCCGGTCGATTCAACCCTGTCCCTCCCGAAATCGTGGGCGGCGGTGGACTGCATTGTTTGTAGTGACTCACGACCTCAAGGCCGTGCATCCTGCCCGATACGACAGTTTGTGGCCAAAATTATAGGACCACGACCTACTGGGCCCGGCTAGCAGTCTGTCGGACTTTCCCTGTGTCGGGCGGTGGAGCCGCCCTGTAGAATAAGTGCAGCACACTTGGGGGCCTGAGCCGATGAGCCACTTCCGTCCGATCCTTCGTGATGTTGACTTTCTGCGACCGCTCTCGGTGCAGAATTGGCTGCCGGAAGGGCACTTGGCGCGCTATGTGGTCGAGGTCGTCGCGGGGCTGGATCTCGGCGCGCTGGAACCGGCCTACCCCGGGCGGGGCAGCCTGCCCTACCACCCCGCGATGTTGCTCTCGCTGCTGATCTACGGGTACGCCACCGGCAGCTATTCCGGCCGCACGATCGACCATGAGGCCCAGCTCGCCGCCCGCGCGGCCGAGGCGGCTGCCACAGGACGCAAGCCGGGCGGTAAACCGCCCAATGCGCCTACCCCCGGCCCGAGTCCCGAAGACCAGATGAGCCTCACCGACGAAAAATCCCGCATCATGCCGGTCGCCGGTGGTGGCTTGGAGCCGTGCTGCAACGCCCAAGCGGTGGTCGATTCCGAGACCATGCCGGTGCTCCTCCCGCAGGTCATGCAAGCGGCCAACGACAGGAAACAACTCGCCCCGATGCTCGAACAGCTGCAGGCTCTGCCGAAAGAGATCACCCGGGCGGAAGAGGCGTTGGCCGATGCCGGCTACTTCAGCAAGGCCAATGTGACGGCCTGCGAAAGCGCCGGCATCGAGCCGGCGGTCGCGATCAAGCGGGACGCGCACCACCCCCATTGGTCGGAACGCTTCGAGAGCCCGCAGGCCCCGCCCGCCGAGGCGACCCCGGTCTACCGCATGGCCCACCGACTGAAGAGCGCCAAAGGCCGGGCGACCTCCGCCTTGCGCAAACAAACCGTCGAACCGGTGTTCGGCATCATCAAATCCGTGATGGGGTTTTCGTCAGGCCCTCACCCGCGGTCTGGGAAACGTCCAAGAAGAGTAGACCCTGGTGTGCCTGGCGTGGAACTTAAAGCGCACGGCCGCATTGCGTCGCGGTAAGGGGGATGATGGGAAAACCTCGCCCTTCATCCAAAAAAAGCCTCTCTTTTACGCAACAAACGACCCTTCTAGGCTCCGATACAGGTTATCGCGAGAGTCAAGTCCGACAGGTTGCTCGAAACATTGGGAAGGTGTTCGCAAGGGGTCGTAACGAGCCGGCCGGATCTCTCCGCTCCGATGACGCGTTTCATGCGGTCCGTGATGTCGCGCCAAGGCTCACTTAGATTGGTAGATTGGTAGCTAGGAAGCCGTTTTGTACGGCCGAGCGGCATTAGCTGTCGGGGCAAAAAATTTCCGTATCGCCTTCCTATTTAACCGGCAACTTCAAAGATTCACGCGGTGAATATCTTTGCATTGGACATCACTGCGCACGCCTTTGATCGTGCATCGTCCCAATCGTAGAAAGAGACCTATTGGACAGAACCGGATACGGCTAGAAAAATGGTCTTCCCAGTACTGAACAGTCGAAAATGTTGGGATTCCCGAGCATGATAAGGAATAAATTGACATCGTCACTTTTATTTTTTGTTCTCGTTATTACGGCGAGCGCCGCTTCCGCACAGGAAACTCCCGTTTCGTCGTCTGTTTTTATGGCTTCTTTGGGGCTTGGCGCGCTTGCTGCGTTCGTCCTCAGTCTCAACCCTATCGTGTTGCTATGGTTTGCGACCATAATGACCCTTCTTGTGGCCGGAACGGTTGGTTACTTTGTACCTAGTCTCTCGCAAATTTGGTGGGTCAGCTACGGTGCTGCCGCGCTTCTCTTTGTGCCGCCACTACTCGGCTTTATCGCAAGATCGAATCGTCCGGTCAATGAGAAAGCCCCGCTGATCTATTGGTCTTTGCTGGTATTTGTTTTCAGTGCCCTATTGTCTACTGCGTGGGCGAATCCGTCATTAAAGCAGGTAATTGGAGCGTTTAAGGACTGGATCATGTTCGGTGGACTTTGGTTCTTCTTGGCCAACACCTTTGTTTCCGTTCAGCAGATCCGGTTATGGCTCCGCCTCCTTCTTGGAATTGGCCTGTTTCAGGTGATCCCGGTCCTTTATCAGTTTATCGTTATCGCGGGCGGCCGGGTGAGTGCCTCACCGGATAATCCTGTTAGTGGGATATTCGCGGCGGATTCGGTAGTAGGTACCTTCGGGGGCAATCCGGCTGGTGGCGGGCTTTCTGCGGTGATGGCCTTGTATTTGATCTGCGTCATCGTGCTGACCATCTCCTACCGCAGGCATGGTTTAATGGATCAGAAGTTTGCGTATACGGTCTTGTTCGTCGCTGTGATCCCTTTGGCCTTATCGGAAGTAAAGGCGATCTTTATCTATTTGCCAATCGCCCTGATCCTACTTTTCGGCGAGGAGCTAAGCCGGCGGCCTCTGATCTTCGTCGGCATGATGGCGCTTGGCGGTGTGACATTGTTCAGTGTTCTTTATGCGAATTATCTCTTTTATTGGTCTCATGATCACGGTTCGCTGGGCGAGAGCTTGGGCATGTTCACATACAGTTTCCGAGGTAACGAAGTCATCGAGACTTCGCGCTGGAACGTTCTCACGCACTGGTGGGAGAATAACATGAGAACGTTTGCTTTTGAGACTTTGTTCGGCCATGGCGCTGGAGCATCCCGTGTGTCGGGCGGTCTTACTGGTTCACTTTCGGAAGTATACCAAGATAGGGTGATCGATTACACAGGTGCCTCCACGATCCTTTGGGACTATGGTCTAATCGGCCTGACGAGCCTCGCAGGTATTTTATTCGGTACTTACCGTCTGCTCACGCGGGTTAAGAGGAACAACGAAAGATATGATGCCGAAACAAGAGCCACGGCAGCGGGTATGGCATCTTTGATCCCCGTTATTGCGCTGTCGCTGTTCTACAGGAGCGATATTCCCTATATTGCGCCGATGATGTTTATGGTTATGATTTCTTTAGGGCTAGCTCTCGTGCTCGCTAGGCGAAACGCCCATGCTACGGCCGATCGGCTGAAACCTGTCGGTTTGGGGCCAGGGACGGTCGCGGGCCCTTGAAGTGGGATCCCGGCCGATTGCATTGCGTGGATTAGTCCAACTAAGGATGTTGCGGGGAACGCGGATCGTTTTCAAATTTCTGAAAGAGGTTGCTCGCCAGGGATTTCTTGCAGCGATGCGCGAATAAGAATGGGAGGTCTCCTCGTATTATGATGTCAAATTCCGTCTCGATCCGGCCGGATTTCCCATGATTGTATTATTTGGTATCCGGTTCCCATGATTTGGTGGCAGGTCAAATGGCCGAGCACGCTCTTCGGATTCTGGCCTTCTCAATAGACTCTATAGACTAGGATACTACGCCGATTTTTTCTTTTGCCGATGTCCGCTCGTGGATTTAGCCGATATCTGTTAAATGATGCCCTCCCCGGATCAAAATATGCGAATCGTACTCCTCCACTTCTATTCGAGAACTCCTAACCCAATATATGACCAAATTTCTGCGTCTCTTCGGCGCCGCGGTCATTGCGTATGGGTTGGGCAACCTGGGTTCGAGGACGACTTTGTGTTTCGGGACGCTTCCGGAATTGTGGCGAGCATCAAAGGATTTTCTCGCCCCCTCACCTACAATATTCCGCCGGCCTTTCTTCGGCTGTTAAATGGTGCCAGAAAGCGTTTCATTGGCGCTAGGATGTTACTGCGAATCGCGCGATTTCTCAGAACAGAACGCTTTGATATCATCCAAGTAAACCTAACTTCAATGGCTTGGATTTTGCGCGCGTTTTCTGGAGGTTCGGCACATTATGTTTATGACGTACGCCAAATCAACGAAAAGGTGCGACCATATAACTGGTGGCAGAACATTCATGAAAGACTCGTTGGCACGGAGATGACTATAAACGCGGGGTTTGTTTTTGACCACGCATGTTTCTGTCATGCCGATGCGGCCCGGCGTGTTCTAGGAGAAAAGTGGGAAAGCCGCGGGACCGTGGTGCCCGTTGGCGTTGACGGAAGATTTCTAGGGTACCCTTTAAGGCGACTTAACGGTGACGCGTCTTTGAATGTCGTGCGGTTTGTATATATTGGGGGGCTCGACAGAGATCGAACCCTCGAGCAGCTTTTGGAAGCCGCTGATGCGCTACGCAGAACCACTGAACGCTTTCATCTAGACCTGGTAGGACCTGATCTATCTTCCGGGTACTATGCCCAACTGATACAGAGTCTTGGTCTTGGTGCCTATGTTGGGACCAAAGACGCAGTCAAATATGGTGAGATACCTGAGCTCCTTGCTCACTATGACGTAGGTGTTGCATATGTTCCGGATCGCCCTACTTGGCACTATCAGCCTGCGACAAAGGTGATCGAGTATCGTGCGTTTGGACTTCCAATCATATCGACGGACGTGTCGTCGCATCGGGAGTATGTTCAGGACAATGTGAATGGGTTTTTGGTGGCGGATTCACCTGAGGCAATCTCACGCGCAATGGAACGCCTTGTTGTGGAGCCTAGCACTCTTCCGCGATTGAAGAAAAATGCCAGTGCAATGCGCAGCGGTGTAACCTGGGATGACATAGGCGCCATGTACGATGAGGATGTCTATCGGAGACTTGCTCGCGGAAAACTTTCTTGCGACGAGTGAATAAAACGGGTAATACCCCTAGCTTTGCCGGGGTGACAGTAGTTTGACATTTCCGGGAGTCCATCGGGGACACTCCGCAGCGTGAACCGCCAAGCACACGCTTGTGGAGAGTCCCGATGGACGATTTCGAGAGCCTAAGTCACTCCAAATGGAAGTGCAAATAACATGTTGGTTTCATCCCGAAATATCGCCGCCGCGTGCTCTACGGGCGACTGCGGTCGCACCTCGGGGAAGTCTTTCACCGGTCGGCCCGGCAAAAGGAAAGCCGGATCGACGAGGTGCATCTGATGTCGGACCATGTTCACATGCTCATTTCGATTCCGCCGAAGTATGCCGTGTACCAGGTGACCGGCTTAATCAAGGGCAGAAGCGCGATCCATCTGGCGCGCGTCTACGGCGAGCGCTAGCGCGACTTTACGGGGCAGCACTTCTGGGCTTGGGGATACTTCATCTCGACCGTCGGTCGGGATGAAGCGACGATCCGAGAGTATATCCAGCACCAAGAGAGCGAAGACCAGCGCCTGGATCAGCTCAAACTGTGGCGCTGATTTGCCGCCTTTAGGCGGCCCAAGAACCGTTGGGCCGCGTTAGCGACGCCTTGCCGCTTTGAGCGGCTCACGACTTCAAAGCCCCCGGCTTTGCCGGGGGATGGTTACTGGGAGACGATGAAATGCCAAGGCGAAAGAATGACTTGGACAGCCAAAATGTCAAATTCACCGTTTTTACCCCGACCTACAACCGGGCACACACGATTCATAGAGTGTACGATAGCTTGAAACAACAAACCTATCGAGATTTCGAATGGTTGGTCATCGATGACGGCTCGACCGATAAGACATCCTCTTTGTTGCGGGAGTGGGAAGGACGGGGCGACTTTCCGATTAGGTATGTTTGGCAGGAAAACGCGGGAAAGCACCAAGCGTTTCGTCGGGCGGTGGAACTAGCACGCGGTGAGTTATTTTTGCCGATCGATTCGGATGACGCTTTTACGAGCGACGCTCTGCAAACGATGCTAGCTCATTGGAACGGGATTCCGGTGTCAGTCCGCAATGGTTTTACAGGCATTGTCACCCGAAGCCAGGACTCCAATGGTAAAGCTTATGGACGATCTTTTCCGAAAAGCCCGCTGGATACTAATGCGCTGGATTTGCGGCACAGGATTAAGGTGCGTGCTAATCTTTGGGGTTTTCATCGCACGTCAGTGTTGCGCGAGTTCCCGTTCCCGGATGACCGAGATGTACGGTACGTTCCAGAGAACATTGTATGGGATGAGATTGCTCGGAAGTATCAGGTTCGTTGCATAAACGAGTATCCGAGAATTTATTATCAAGACTCTGGTAACCAGCTAACAAAGGCAAGCCCGCGAGAGACGGCGAAGATTTCGAAGTACATATTGCAAATGGTCGATCAAAATTTCGACTATTTTCGTTACGATCCCCCAACATTTGCTTGGAGGGCTGCGTTATATGTGCGTTATAGCTTACATCGCGGCGATCGGGATTTCTTAAACTACGCTCTTTTCTCAAACCTCGGCGCGTATTTCCTGTGCGCGTTGGCCGTAGGTCCTGGGCTTTTACTCTATGGGTTGGACCGCTTACGAGAGGTGGCTAATAGCAGTTCAA
The DNA here is from genome assembly GCF_003634315.1 of Thiocapsa rosea. Taxonomy (NCBI): domain Bacteria; kingdom Pseudomonadati; phylum Pseudomonadota; class Gammaproteobacteria; order Chromatiales; family Chromatiaceae; genus Thiocapsa; species Thiocapsa rosea. The sequence continues at coordinate 5,557,295 of NZ_RBXL01000001.1, read as the reverse complement.
GAACAAACTAAACATCTTTATGAGTCACCCACTGCTGGCAACAGAACTCCGAAAGATCGTCAGGATGAATTCGGAGGTTCCCTCGAGAGCGGTTCTGAGCCCCGCTTCACCGTCGCACAGTGGGGTCAGGATAGAGTGTTGTCGAATCTATTTGGGTTTAGTGCCGTCCGGCAGAGGTCCTATTTTCCAATCGGCCTCGTATCCGAACGCAACAGTCGTGCATAAACGTCCGCGGTTTCGGCTGCCAGCTTCTTGTAATCATGTGAGTTTACGACATAGTTACGGCCCCTCTCAGCCATTTCCTTAAGAGCGACCTTATCACTCAGCATCGAGACCAGTGCACCGCCAAGGTTAGCACCACTCAGTTCTACGCATAATCCGGCCCCGCTTTCCCGAATGATATCTTCAACAGCAGGGCTGTCGTTAGCCAATACTGGTACACCGAGCGCCATATACTCAAACACCTTTGTAGGTGAAGAGGAATCAAGGAGGAAGCCTCTTGGAACTGGTGAAACACCAACCTCCGCAGCCCTCACATATCGCCAACCTAAGTCTGGTGAAACCCACCCTACCCACACGACGATGTCGGACACTCCGAGTTCTTGCGCCAGGCGGTGTAATGAGTCGCGCCGGCTTTGATGATAAGAGTCCCCAACCAGAACGAGAGCAAGTTCCGGTATGCTTCGCCGCGCTACTGCGGCCATTTCCAATAAAACCTCGATTGGGCGTTCATCAAACGTGCCGAGATACAAAACAACACGTTTTCTTATGAGTCGATCATCATGGATTCCCGTAATCTTCTCTGGATCTGCCAGCGTCGTATCTACACCCATAGGAACCGCCGTCATCTTTGCGATTGGGACGCCTCGTTCCGCAAGGTCGGACGCCATACGGGCACTCTGAACAAAAACGTGATCAGCTCTCTTCAAGATCACCTTGTAAAGTAGGAACTTACCCAGGTGTCCCTGCATCATTGGTAGAAAATAACGGAACCCGGCGGTCCAACCACGTCGGGCGGCTCTAAAAATCTGGCCCTCCGAGTGCGGAAACGAAATCCAATAGTAGAACTGTGCACCTGTCAGTCGACAGAACCAAAGAGCGAACATAGCGTGAACCGGCATGTTCCGCACTTGCACGGCATCGTACTTTTGTGTCCTAACCCTCAGAAGTACGGTCAGCGTGTGAAAAAACCTCCACGGTGTATCAGGCACTGCTCCGGCCGGGGCTCGAAAGAAAAGCGTACGGCCAGCGTTCCAGCTTGCACCGGAATCATCTCCGTCCGTCGCAAGGTCAACCGTTAACCCGTACTCCGCTAAATACTTACCAAACAGGACGGCAATGTCAGGACGAAATGTCGGCCAGCTTTCTGGAATGAAATATAGGATGCGCATCTTCGGGTTCTCCAGGTTTTCCGGAGCTATGCTCGATTCTGGTGTATGAGCGGGGACTGATAGAGCTTGAGCAGGCGGCGCACCGTTGCCGACAATGTGGTTGTCAAGACCCAAAGCAGCAACGAGAGAGGTGCGCCATGAGCGACGATACGAGTACGGGGGCCCGCAGTGCAAGAGGGGATCGGGGCGAGGTGCTGGCCGAGCTGGGCCTGCCGCTGGAGGAGCTGGTGCGCCGCGGGGCGCGCGACATCCTGCAGCGAGCCATCGAGGCGGAGGTGGAGCAGCTGCTCGAGGAGTTTGCCGCGGTGTCGCTGACGGACGGGCGCCGGGCGGTGGTGCGCAACGGGTATCTGCCGGCGCGCGAGATTCTCACCACGGTGGGTCCGGTGGAGGTGCAGGTGCCCAAGGTGCGCGATCGCTCCGGGGCCGGGGTGAAGTTCAACTCGGCGCTGGCCCCGCCGTACGTGCGCCGCAGCGCGCGGGTCGCCGCGGCGCTGCCGTGGCTCTATCTGAAGGGGATCTCCAGCGGCGATCTCGGGGAGGCGTTGGAGGTGCTGGTGTGAGAGGACGCCAAGGGGCTCTCCGCGGCGGCGCTGTGCCGGCTCAAGGCCGCGTGGGCCGAGGAGTACAAGGATTGGACCCGGCGCAGCCTCGAAGGCCGCCAGTACGCCTACTGGTGGGTCGACGGCATCTACACGACGCTGCGCGAGAGCGACGATCCCAAGCTCTGCCTGCTGGTGATCATCGGGGTAAGGCCCGACGGCACCAAGGAGTGGGTCGCCATCAGCGACGGGTTGCGTGAATCCACCGAATCTTGGCTCGACGTGCTGCGCGATCTGAAGGCACGTGGTCTGCAGGCGGGTCCGCGCCTGGCCGTCGGCGACGGGGCGCTGGGGTTTTGGGGTGCGCTCGATCAGGTCTACCCCGAGACCGTGCATCAGCGCTGCTGGTTCCACAAGATGGGCAACGTGCTCAATGCCTTGCCCAAGTCGTTGCACGGCAAGGCGAAGGCGGATCTGCAGGCGATCTGGATGGCGCCGACCCGCAAGCAGGCCGACCAAGCCTTCAAGCGCTTCATCAACCGCTATGGGGCCAAATACCCCAAGGCGACCGAGAAGCTCGAGAAGGACCGCGAGGCCCTGCTCGCCTTCTTCGCCTTCCCGGCCGAGCACTGGGTGCACCTACGCACCACCAACCCGATCGAGTCGACCTTCGCCACCGTGCGCCATCGCACCAGCCGGACCAAGAACTGCGTCACCCGCGCGACCTTCCTCGGCCTGGCCTTCAAGATGAGCGAAGAGGCCGCCAAGACCTGGCGGCGCATCCGTGCCCCCGAGAAAGTGTAACTTCTCAAAAACTCAGGGCGTCGCCGAAGCGGCGAGTGCACGTTCGCGGATGACGTCGGGCAACAGCGGAACCGTCCCGAGCTGTTTGATGCGATCGCCCAGGTAGTCCCAAAACGAGATCCCCAGCTTGCGGCAGGTTTTCTTCAAGCTGGCGAAGCCGTCGCGACAGTCCTTGCCGAGGTCGCTGCGGGTGCCGCCGCTGATTTTTCGCCATTTCACGTAGCCGCGGATATCGCTTTCGCTGCCGTTGGTGTGCAGAACCAGATCGGGGCGTTCGAGGACCAACAGCAGCTCGCTCTTGTGGGTATGCAGGCGGTTGAGGGTGCGGTCGAGGGTGATATAGGAGGTGCGCTGGGTGAAGATCGTATCGAAGCGCTCCTCCAGGCCGGGGCGCAGGGCCGGATCGGGGTTGCGGCGATAGGCCTTGAGGTCGGCGTAGAGATCCCAAATCTCGCCGCGCACCCGCGCTTGATCGGCACGCTGGCGGTCGTTGAGGGGGATGAGCTTATGCACCAGCCGTTCCGCGTGCACCCAACACAAGGCATGCAGCAGGATCGCGAACTGTCCGGCGCCGTCGCTGATGATCGCCAGATCCAGGGAGAACCCCATCTGGATCAGTCCACCCAGCAAGGCCCCTTCGGTGGCGATGCGCCGATGGCGCTCGCGCGTGATCCCGAGGGCGTCCAGATGCGCCTCCCAAGCCGGCACGGCAAATCTGTTCTAGCCCGCCGGCGCCAGCCGGACCGGCGGGCGCCGGCGGGAGTTCTCGGTCATGCGCAGATAGTCGAATACCAGGCGGAGGTTGCGCGCCAGACGCGGGATGGTGGCGGAGACGGTGTCGCGGGACTTCGCCTTGATGACGCCGATGGCGAAGCGGCGTAGCGCGGTGATGTTCGCGGGGCCATGGCCGGTGCGAATGGTGCAGCGGTCCTCGTCCCAGTTCCAGTCCAGGGAGTAGTGACAGCCGTTTTCGATCGTCCAGTGGCCGCGATTCAAGCCCAGTACCCGTGCGGCATCGGCGGTGTCGCGGGTATGACTGGTCACCCCGTAGACGGTCTCGGTGGAGGTCTTGCCGGTCTTCTTCTCCACGGTGTGGCGCTCGATGAGGAAGGCCTGTCCGACACCGGGAAAATCCAGGTATTCATTGAGGCGCTCGGAGGTCCAGATCGCGCGGCTCTCGATGCGGCCATGGCCCGGGGTGGGCGGCTCGCGGAAATCGGGTTGACCGCGGTCCTTCTCGAAGAACAGGCGAAGATCGGCGTGCAGGTTCGGCTGATTGTCTTTGACGGTGAAGACGTCGTGGGCGTCGCGCGCACGCAGGTACTCGGCGAGCTTGCGCTGGGTGAGCAAGGCGTCGGCGGTGATGGTCTTCCCGGTGATGTCCAGGGTCTCGAGGACCGGGATGACCATCCCGATCTCGTTGGTTTGCTTGGCCTCGTCGCGACCCTCTACGGGCAGGGTGCCGACTTTTTTTGGGTGTAGCAGGTCTGACTGCGGTGGCCGACGACGCCGAGGATGTGGGTCTGACGGCCATCGGCGTCGATGGCATTGCGCATCGTCTTGCCGTCGACGGCCAAGTCCTCGTCCTCGGCATGCTGGAGGTTCCAGCGTTGCAGGGCGCTGTTCAACGCGTCGGGGTCGACGCGCACGAGCACCTCGCGGATGACGGTGCGGCTGGGAACCTCGTAGCGGCGGTTGCGCCAGCGGCAGCGAAAGCGCGCCCGCGCTTGCTGGCTTAAGTCCTGCGCCCATAGGCTGATGGCCTTGTAGCCGCGCATCCCGCACAGGGTGGCTGCGGCGGCGATGGCCAGCACCGTGGGCAGGGGATGGCGCCGGCCCTGACCGCGACGCGGATCGGGAATGCCGGCGAAGAACTCGGGCAAAGACAGCATCTGATCGGCGCTCAACATGATGTGCGGGGCTCCGTGACGGTAACGGGGATCGAGGACGGGATGAGACAGGCAGGCACGGGCGCGGGCGTGCAGGGGGCGGACAAAGACACGCTTGGCGGGGCCCGTCGCGGCGCTGTAGCCGGTGCGGGTGCGCCGATAGCCGCGGGTCTCGCCCACCTCGTGCCAGTTGGCGGCGCGGTAGATCGTGCCGTGAAACCGCTGCGGGTCGACAAAGGTCTCCAGCAACAGCAACGGGTAACCGAAACGCGCCGGCCAGTCGGTGGCCAGACGCCGTTCGCTCAGCGCCAGCACCCGCGAGGCGAGGTTCGCCACATGGTGCTCGGGCAGGATCAGAAACCGGCTGTTGTTGGCGATCAGGTGCAGACGATCGTATTGATGGCGAAAGTCCCAGCCGATCCAGGCATCGCGCGCGGCACACTTCCAGGCCGCGGCCGAGAAGCTCAACAGCGCCAGCCACTGTCCCTGCCAGGTGGCGACATACCACAGCGTGTCGCCGATCTTCGGCAACGCGCCCAGATAGTGATGGGCCGCCATGAGGCTCCGGAAGCGAGCCTCCTCGGATGCGGCGACCGGTTGTAGGACGACCTCGCGCAGGTTCACGCTCGGGTTCTCGGGTGGCGGCTATTCCGGCGCTTTATACCCGTGCTGCCGGGAGTTGTTCAGAGTCGAGGACAACCGCACGGCAAAACAGTGAATCTGGGCTAGAACGGTTCCGCCCTGCCCAAGCCGGCGTTCCCGTGATCGTGGTCAGGCTCTGCAGTTGCCGGCGCGCTGCCGCGGGCAGGCCCTCCTCGCACCAGTACTCCAAGGCATGGGCATTGAGGGTGTAGCACCGCTCGCCGGCCTGCAGCAGCTGCAGGAAGTTGATCCGGCTCTTGCTGTACGTGCTGGAGAACCAGGCAAACCAGTCGTTGCCGATCTGCGTCACGTCGCCGTTGCGGCCCTGATGCCGGGCACCGGAATCATCCACGCTGATCCAGCGACTGACCTCCAGTGCGGTGGTGAGCAACTGGTCCTTCTCGGCCAGAAACGCACCGGTGTGACCGGTGAGCAGGGCGTCGATCTGCCCCACCGAGATGTCGATGCCCCACTCGCGCAATTGCTCGTGCAGCAACGGCTGGGTGACCTGACAGTGATGGTGTTGGTAGAGCACATAGCGGCGCAGATCGGCACCGAAGTGACCGCCGTACAGATCGCTCGGCAACGTCCCGACCAGGCACTCCCCGTCCGGGGTCTGCCAGACTTCCAGGCGATAGCGGGTGTTGTGCGCGGCGATGCGCAGATCCTGAACGACGAAGTCGCGGTAGCCTTTGAAGCGCGATCCCGCCGGCAGTTCCACGCCGGGGGGGACCCCGACGCTCGCGTGGATGGTGAGCTGCGCGGTTTTAGGCCGCTTCGCCGAGCCCGGTCGCTTGCGCGATCCACCGGTGCCGTCACCGGCTCCGGTGTCACCGTCGGCGTTACCCTCGGGGCTCTCGGGCTCGGTCTGCTGCTCCATCCCGCTCGGCTTGAACTTCGGTCTCGCCTTCTCGCCCTTGAGGAGCGCGATCTCGTCGCGCAGCTGCCCGATGAGTTCGGCCTGCCGGCGCTGTTCTTCAAGCAGCTGCTCGATGCGCGCCAGCAAAGACTCGACCAGCGGCGTGCGCTCCGCTTCGGGAATCTCCGGCAGTGGATTCGGGTCGGTCATGCTCGACAGGTGAGGACGTCAGGAGTCGGATTGCGTGCTGAACGGGAGCTGATTGTCGTAGCTCACTGGTATCGTTGCCACTACTTTTTGAGAAGTTACGAGAAAGTGGCCGAGCTGCTTGGTGGAGCACGTTACGAAGACGGGATTCCGGTGTCCGACGACCCGCCGGAGACCCAAGAGGAGCAACGGGAAGCCGCCTGATCAAACTCTGGCCCTATGGTCATACCAGCAGTTCTAAATTTAAGACCATTATGTTATGAGGGACTCCTAAGAAGCTACTGGAGAGTCCTTTGGTCCTCAAGCCTGCCGTTGCCCAGAGTGATCCTGCGCCGGACGTGTTCTCGGTCACCGGCTTGGTGAAGCGGATTCGCGAGGCCTTGTTTGATTTGCCTGATCACCGTAAGGGCGGCAACAACCAGTCTTATTCCATCGGCGACGCTGCGCTGAGTGCCTTCTCGGCGTTTTTCCTGCAGAGTCCGTCGTTTCTGGATTACCAGCGGCGCATGCAGAAAGAGCACGGGGAGAACAACGCCAGCTCGCTGTTCGGCGTGCATCAGATCCCGAGCACGCAGCAGATCGGCAATCTGCTCGACCCGGTCTCGGCGGATCATCTCGCGCCGGTGTTCTTCGAACTCATCGAGGCGCTGCATCGGCACGGCGCCTTGGCATCGCACCGCGGCGTCGACGCACGCCTGCTGATTGCGCTCGACGGGACTCAGTACCACTGTTCCGAGTCGATCCACTGCGAGCACTGCTCGACGCGCACGCTGAGTAACGGCAAGACTCAGTATTACCATGTTGCCGTCACACCGGTGATCGTCGCCCCGGGGCAAGCGCAGGTCTTTACCTTGCCACCGGCATTCGTGCGCCCGCAAGACGGGCAGGCCAAGCAGGACTGCGAGCTCAATGCTGCAACGCGGTGGCTGCTGCAGTGGGGTGCACGTATCGCGCCGTGGCGCACCACAATGCTGGGCGACGATCTGTACTGTCATCAGCCGTTCTGCGAGCAGGTGCTCGCGCTGGGCTGTGCGTTTTTGTTCGTCTGCCTGCCACCGTCGCACACGCTGCTGTATGAATGGGTTGCGGACTTCGAGCGCATCGGCGCGGTGCCGACCCTGGTGAACACATGCTGGACGGGCAAGCAGCGCCTCACCGAGACCTATCGCTGGCTCAATGATCTGCCGCTGCGCGACGGTGATGATGCCCTGAAGGTCGGTTGGTGCGAGCTGACGACCACCGATGCCGCGGGCAATGTGCTCTACCGCAACGCCTGGGCCAGCTCCGTGCCGGTCACCCGGGAGAACGTCGTCGAACTCGTCGCCGACGGGCGCAGCCGCTGGAAGATCGAGAACGAGAACAACAATACCCTCAAGACCAAGGGCTACAACTTCGAGCACAACTACAGCCACGGCAAACAGCACCTGTCCTCGCTGCTGGCAAGCCTGATGCTGCTGGCCTTCCTCACCCACAGCGTGCTCGATCTGCTCGACCAACGCTATCGCGCAATCCGCCGGAACCTGCCCTCGCGGCGCACCTTCTTCGAACATCTGCGCGCGCTCACCTTGTACATGCCCTTTACCTCCTGGGATCACCTCTTCGACTTCATGCTGGAGGCCCTGCAGCCCGCGAGGCCGCCGCCCAAGCGTCGATCGCCCGGACAACGGCGGCAAATTTAGAATTGCTGTGGTCATACACCAGATTTGACAATAACTCGTTTTCCGCAGCAGCGGGCCATTCAACTGGTCCACGGTCAATCCGTGGTCTTGCTGGATCATAGTACTCGGCGGAACGCTTCGAAACCTTTGTATCACCCAATTTCAGTAAGTCTCGTGATATTCGTGCAGGCGGTAGGTATGGGTTGTTTCCGCACCGCCGGTACGAAGCTGCATTGCGGTCAGGGCCGTTCCGAGGGTCGATGCCGCGGAAGGAGGCGAGCCTTTCGGTGACAACGATGCTGCTGGTGTGGATCGACTTGGCGGCCGAAGCCGCCCGCTCCGCCTAGAACAAACAGTGCGCGAAAGCGCCGGCATGTTCCAGGGACTCCTGGACAGCTACCCACAACGAACCCAAAGGCCCTCCAACGGACGCTGCATCATTGCGGGAGTAATCGGTTGGCCAATCGCAAGCTCGCCGCGGCCAGGGCCGTGCACGAAATTCATTTAGGTCGCGTGAAGGACGGGGCCACCGCCGAGAGCCCCTTCGGGCGGGCGAGCCCCGCGCTTAGCGAGCAACCTCCTCCTGCGCATGCCCTTACCGTCATACCATTACCCACAACTCGCCCCGGCGCTCCTCACCGCCTCGATCGCGAGCACGAAATCGGGGATGCGTTGCAGCCCGATCCAGAGCGTTTTCGGGCCGGGAAAGCCATCGCCCTTGCGGTTGAGGAAGCCGCCGAGGGTGGCGATCATGCGCACCATGGTGTCGAGTGACGGCGGCGCCTCGGGCGGCGGCATGCGCTGGGTCACCAAGTAGACGGCCTTCCATTCCTCCTCGGCGAACACCGCATCGCAGGGCATTTCGGGGCAGTCGCGCCCGAGCATGGTGAGGTACAACACGCGCCAGGCGATGATCATGTAGAAGGCGAGTGCCGGCTCCAAGCGGGCGCGTGTCTCCAGTTGGAGCTCCTCGATCCGACAGCCGCTCTTCAAGACCTTGAAATAGACCTCGATACCCCATCACGAAAACCGCCGTAGATGCGTTTTTGACAACCCCCGAAACGTCACCAATACTGGATTGTAGGGCGTTGTTGGAACTTGCGAAATGGCTGGATCACCGGCATGACGCGCAAGGCTCCGATCGATTGGAGCACACTGCCGCCGCGGCAGCGAGAGCGCCTGATTGTCCTGCTGAGCCGCTTGGTCGAACATCGGCTGAGCGCAGCCGGGATGGCAGAGGAGAACGCCGATGAGCGCCGTCCTCTCGCCCGTGTACCGTGCGCCGGCCAACTCGACGTACGGGAAGATCCAGTCCTCGCATCTGCAGCGCCAAGCCGTGGTCTACGTGCGCCAATCCACGCTGCAGCAAGTGGAGCGCCACCAAGAGTCGACCCGGCTGCAGTACGCCCTGGTGGATCGGGCGGTCGAGCTGGGCTGGTCGCCCTCGCAGATCCTCCTGATCGATGAGGACCTGGGCCGTTCCGGGGCGAGCGCCGAGGGCCGGCCCGGCTTTCAGCGGCTGATGGCCGAAGTCGGCCTGGATCATGTCGGCATCGTCCTCGGCATCGAGATCTCGCGCTTGGCGCGCAGCTCGCGGGACTGGTATCAATTGCTGGAGGTCTGCGGACTGTTTGCGACCCTGATCGGGGATGCCGACGGGATCTATGATCCGCAGACCTACAACGACCGGTTGCTGTTGGGACTGAAGGGGACGATGTCGGAAGCGGAGCTGCACATCCTCAAGCAGCGCATGCTCGAGGGCAAGCGCGCGAAGGCACGCCGCGGAGAGCTGCACGCGCTGCTGCCGCGCGGCTATGTCCGCGCGCCCTCCGGAGAGGTGATCAAGGATCCCGACGCGCAGGTTCGGGGCGTGATCGAGACGGTGTTTCGGCAGTTCCAACGGTGCGGCACGATCAACGGGGTTCTGCGTTATCTGGTGGATCAGCACATCCAATTGCCCGATCGGGTGCGCAGCGGTCCGCGCACCGGCGAGCTCGACTGGCGTCGCCCCAACCGCGTGACGCTGAGCAACCTGCTGCACAACCCCATCTACGCCGGTGCCTACGCCTACGGGCGTCGCCCCACGGATCCACGCCGTCGCCAGCCGGGACGTCCGTCGAGCGGGCGCACGGTCGCGCCGCCGCAGCAGTGGGAGGTGCTGATCAAAGATCACCTGCCGGCCTACATCGACTGGGACCAATACGAGCGGAACCTGCGCCAGCTCGCGGCCAATACCGCCCAAGCCGGCGGCGTGGTCCGTGCGGGCCCCTCGTTGCTGTCGGGTCGCCTGATCTGCGGTCGCTGCGGTCTGGCCATGGCCACGCAATACACCAACAGCGGATCCGGATTGCGCTACAGCTGCAGCCGCGAGGCGGTCGACTACGGGGCGCCGCTGTGTCAATCGCTCAGCGGTGGGCCGCTTGACGCGTTGATCGGCCGGTTGGTCCTGGAGGCGCTGCAGCCGGCGGCGTTGGAGATCAGCCTGCAGGTCGCCGAGGACCTCCAAGCCGAGCGCGCGCGCCGGCACGCCCACTGGCAACAGCGTCTGGAGCGCGCCCGTTATGACGCCGAGCGTGCCGCGCGGCAGTATCGCGCGGTCGAGCCGGAGAATCGGCTGGTGGCGCGCACCCTGGAGCAGGATTGGGAGGCGGCCCTGGCCGCGGAGGATCAGCTCAAGGCCGAGTATGCGCGTTGCATGGCGAGCGAGCCGACCGCGTTGTCGGCCGAGGAGCGCGCGCGGATCCGCCGACTCGCCGGCGACCTTCCGGCCCTCTGGAACGCCGAGACCACCGGCAACGACGAACGCCAAGCCATCGTGCGACTGCTCGTGGAGCGGGTCATCGTCACGGTCATCGACGACAGCGAGCAGGTCGCCGTGGAGGTGCACTGGATCGGCGGTCACCGCACCCGGGAACGCCTGACCCGTCCGGTGGCGCGTCTGGAGCAGCTCAGCACCTATCCCGAACTGGCGGCGCGTGTTCTATGCTTACATCAAGAGGGGCAGACCTGTGCGCAGATCGCGCGGCAACTCAATAACGAGCGGTGGCATCCGGCGAAACGGCGGCAGACCTTCAATGCCGCGATGGTGGCAACCTTGCTCGCCCGTCAGGGCGTTTCGGCGGGTTCGTCGACGCGCCGACAAGCGCCTTGGGTCGATCGGCAGGCCGACGAATGGAGCATCAGCGAGTTGGCGCTGGAACTGGAGATGCCGTCGGTCACCCTGTTCAGCTGGCTACGCAAAGGCGTGCTGCAGGCCCGCCGGGTCGAGCGGGGCGGTCACCGCCAATGGTTGATTCGCGCCGACGCCGCCGAGATCGAGCGCCTGCGTGCCCTGCGCAGCGTCCCCCGCCGCTGGGCGCGGCATGTCCGCGTCGGGAGCGACGATCCCTCCGTCGACCCTGCCTGAGTGATTTATGGAGGCACCATGTCTGGTCAATCTCGATCTGCCATCGGCACAGGTACCAAGAGAGCTTCTCGATAGCCTGCTCGGGGGTCTCCACCGGGAGGTTGGTCAACAGCATCCAGTCGAGGGGATCCTCGTCGGCGGGCGGATGCAGCTCGATGGCGAGCAGCGCGGTGACGGTGACGTCGGGCAAGGTGCGATCGGGGCGCGCGGGCGCCTTGAGGGTGACGCGCACGACCTTGATCTGTTGATGGACCGTGCGCGCACGCCGGCCCTTGGCGGGCGGTCGCTCGAAGGTGATCTCGGTGAGGACGGGGGCGGCGTCGAGGACCGCGCGCAGCTTGCGTCCGTCGGCAAGCAGGCGCTCGCGGTGCTGAACGCGCACCAGCCAATCGGCGCCGTGCTCGGGACACGGGGCTTCCACGAAGAGATCGTAGAGGTCGCCTTCCCGATCGGCGATGTAGGTGAGGCGCGTCTCGGTGAGGCGCTCGGCCAATTCATTGACCCGCGCAAAGCCGTCGACCCAACGCACGCTCTCTTTGTCTTCGAGCGCGCGCTGGGCATCCTTCTCCTGACCCAAGCTGCCGGGCTCGCGTGCCCAACTGTATAGATCGAGCAACCCGAGCGGAACGCGCTCGGGGGTGACGGCCAGGGTCGGATGCAGATACAGGCCCCAACGGCTCTCGTAGTTGAGCGGACCGAGGTCGGCGATGCCCTTCTTGGTGGTGTAGTCCAGTTCGGTGGTGTCTTGGATGCACAGCACCCGGGGATGCGCACGCAGGCGCGTCTCGGTACAGGCGATGTGCGGGGCGAGCACGCGCTCGGCGCTGACCTGCGGATGGTCGAACAGGCGGTAGGCGGCGCGTGTTTCGCCCCAACCTCCACACGCGGCCGGAATACTCACTGTCGGCTTGTCTCCGAGTTTGGCCAAGAGCCGGCGCGCGCGCCGGTTCAGACGTTGGTCCCCGAGGTGAATGCCGTCGAGTTCCGCGGCCAGCGCGCTCATGCCCTCACCCCCAGCACGGCGCGGAAGTCCGCCGTCAGCGGGTAGACATAGACCGCCTTGCGCGGCAGGGCCGCGCGATGGGCGCGATCGCATTTGCCGCGACCGGCTGTCTCTCCCACGTACCGCCAGTTCGCGGCACGGTAGCAGGTGCCGGCGAAGCGCGGCGTCTGTACGTACGTCTCGAGCAACACCACCGGCTCGCCGTAGCGCGCGGGAAAATCCTCCGCCACCCGCGCGGCCGCCAGCGACAACACCTTCGAGGCGAGGTTCTTCACCCCCACCCAAGGCAGGATCAGGAACCGGGCATTGTTGAGCACCCGACCCAGTCGGGCCTCGCGACAGGGGGCATCCCAACCGATCCAGCAGTCGCGTGCCGCCACTTTCCAGGCCGCCGCGCCGAAGCCGATGGCGCCCAACACCCCGCCGTCGTGGTGGATCAGATACCGCAGCTGCGCCCCCGGCAACGGGGTGTAGCCCAGATAGTGATGGCGCGCGATCAGGCCGTTCCACAGGCGCGAGGCGTGCGGGTCGCGCACCTCCTCCAGCCGCAGCCCGCCGAGCTGTCCCACCGTCCCCGCGACGGGTCGCGGCTCGGGCCAGACCTCCGGGCCATGGATCAACCCCCGACCATTGCCGTTGCCGCGGCTCGGCGGCGGCAGCGCGATGAGCCCGGCCCGATGCAGCCGCAGCAGACCCACCCGGGCGCTCATCAGCTTGGGACGGCCCAGGACGTCCGTCCAGTCCAGCGCCCGACACACCCGTCGCGCAATTTCCGAGCGCTGCGGGGGATCCGCCGCCACAATGGCGCGGCGAATCCGCTCCAGGTCCGCCTCCGTGAAGGGCCGTCCGCACAGCTTGCTCGGAATCCGCTCGTCCATCTCCCCGCACCCCATCGGTTGTGATGGCGCCGGATTTCAACAGATGCGGCTCAGCGTGTCCAGCCCAGGCCATCTCTCACCACGCCGAAATATGGGTAATGCTATGCCTTACCGTCCCGGGCCGATGTCCGCCCACCTCGAGACCGGCTGTCCATGCCTGTCGCGGCGTCCGAGTGGTGACCGGGATAATGAACGAGGTGTTCGCGATGTTTCCAAGTTCCCTTCCTCTAAGGAGAAGACTCGGCAGACGCGCTATTCCGCGGAAATGTTATCTTTGCGATACCTCGACATTCGGTTGCGATAATTAAACGGGGAAAATGATCTTTCCACTCCCGCAAAACACGTTGTTCGCTCGGTCGGTTGATATCGTCGACGTACACACGCGCGCCGTCCTTCAGGAACGGTATGACCTCAGGAAGGGCTCCGTTTCGTCCCACAATCGTGCTGATGGGTCCGTCGACGAAAACTAGATCGAAAGGGTCGCCCTGCGACGATAAGTCAGCCGCATACCACCAATACGAATCACCGTTATCATATTCTCTTCGGCGGAAGTTACATATTTGAAGTGTGACTCTGTCGCTGAAAGGAGTCCCATCCAGCAAGTGCCTAACGTACTGTACTGAGGCCTTGTGGTTCTCCAAAGAAACAATCTCGAAGCCGTATCGGTGTGCCAAAGCTGCGAACAGAAGTGTACTGCTTCCGGCACCTACCTCGAGCATCCGTTTTGGAGGGCGCGTTTCTATTTGGCCGATCAGATACTCTGCCCGATAAGGTAGGAATGTCATTGCCCCTCGCCATCCGATCTTTCCCATATCGACACCGAGCGATCTCATTTTGTCCTTGAAATTCTGGCTGTACGGCTGGCGATGAGGCTTGCGGAGGCGATCGATGTGCTGGATGACGTGCGTTTGCAGAACGCGGATGCCGGAGGTGAAGATGTGATCCGCAGCTGTGATTTTGACGTTAGGTTCAATAACCTGCATTCTGTGTTGCTCCGTCGTGGATACTCTGGGTCCGGAATAATGACGACACTGCAAGCGGCCTAACTCATACGACATCCTCCTCGCGATGACCGCCCTATAATCCAGTATTGGCTTGCTTGGAGAATTGTCGAAACCACATCTATGGAGGTTGTCGTGCTTGGGTACCGTGAGGTTTCCTTCGACACGCGGAAAATTGACTTGGTCAACCACAGATTGGGACAAAAAACCGGCGACCACCGAGAATCGAGAGCGACTGGCGATTGGAGGGTAATCCTGGCGGCCTTGACTCTGCGATCGGTCTCCAGTCGCAAGGGCTTGAGGGACGATGTGGCGACAGGTCAAGCGCTAGCGTGAATCCGTCGACCCGTCCGCCAAGCACTGTCGCGGTTGTTCGCTACATCCCCCGGGCCAGCCAGCATCTCTTGCTTTATCAAACACTGTTTTCTCAGTCCAGATTAGCCGGCACTCTATAAGCGGGAAACGACGTCCATGGTGATGGCGTGTCTGCATCGAGCGGGCACCTTTGGGGGGTGGGCATTGCTTATCAAACTCAAAGCGTGCTGAGTAACTAGAACGCCGCGTGAGACGGTCCTCGATACGGGGTCGGCTCTACTTGCTTGTTTGAAGCGCACGTGATCAGCAACCCCTGCTAACTTGGAAAATAGTTAAAGCGCATTGACACCTCGATCATAAGCAGCTCGTCTAACCTGCTCTCGTCGCGCAGACCATAATAGACAAGTATTCCATTTGATTCTTCTTGTCCGAAAACATCTTGCTCATCCCGGAATAGCAGTCTTCGGTATTATGAAGATTGCCAACTGGCGTTATCGTGAGATTCGTCCAGCCTAATTTTTCAAATATTTCTTTGTATTGAAACGGGCGAAGCCGATTTGGAATTCCGCGAAATCGGAATCTATCGTAAATCCATTGTGGATACCTATAGATATTATTTGGGTCTTTTTTGCGAATCCATCGAGAGTGGGTTTTCAGGTCTATTTCGGCTACCAATATTGCACTAGGTTTACAAACTGTGCTTAGGATGGAGATAGTTGTTTTAACGTCGTCAAAATGCTCGAACGCCGCGTGGCTAAAGACGAGATCGACTGTAGATTCTCCAAATGCGGATGCGATATCGAAATCGTCGCGGACGACATAGTTAAGGCGTGAATGGCCTTCCGTATTGGCATTGTTTAATTGTTCTCTTAGAAAGGCTATGTCCGCGGAAGCGTTCATTGCCTCTAATCTTAGGAAAAGCTTTTCATAAAATTCATTAGGGGTAGAACTCATGAGATTGTTTACGTCACAAGCGTTATATTGGGAACATCCCTTCGCAAGAAGGTAAATTCCAATGCCTAAATCAGATCCCGGCCCGAGTTCAAGAACATTCTTTCCGGCAAGGGAGTAGGCGCCTTGCGTATACCCTTCAAGGTAAGTTAACCATTGTTCGACAATCTGAATATCATAGTCAATGCAGCGATCCGACTCTGAAAAGTCAAATGGTTTTGGCGAGGAATAGCCTTTCAGTAGAAATTTCGCTTTTGCCAATGCCAAGAAGCCGATTCCGGCTAGGTAGAAAAACATATGCTTCATACGCATTCTGGTTTCTCGATTAAAGTCTCGGAGCAACTTTCCATGAGCTGGCCGGGCACGTCGGCTACATCAAGGCAAGGGTGCGAGCCGCATCGCGCTGAAGTTCGCGAGTGGGCAAAGGAAACCTTACCGGCGAGAACTTCTGGGCTCGCGGCTAGTTCGTTTCGACGGTCGGTCTGGACGAGAGTATGGTTCGAGCCTACATCCGAGAAAAAGCAAGAAGACGATCGCTGCCCAGATGAAGCTCGGAGTCGAGCCAGCCGCCTTGGGCGGCTCCCGGTGTTGTTCCGCCTTCGAGGCGGTCACCAAATTCGCTCGCGGCTCTGCGGCAGGGTAAGGCAATTTTAGACCAAGCGCGGGCGCGGTTCTACCCTGAAGTTCGAGGCCCGGCCGGAGCATCGTTCATGGCGCGGCGCACACGCTTGGTCACATCCCGCCAGTCGAATAAGCATGGTTCAATGGCCACCATGGGTCGGGCGCCTCTTCGCACGCCCCGCAAGGCGGGCGCGACTTTTCAATTACCGCCCGGCCCCGCGGTAACTTCTCAGAAAGTCGTCGAGCTGTGCCGCGGTGTGCTCTACCAACACCATCACTGTCATGTCAGCCGCTGCTGCACGCGCAAATGCGCGAGTGGGGCATCGACATCTCCGTGGCAGACTGGGCTTCGGGCCCTCCGACCGTATCCGATTGGTCGGAGCGCTTTACCGAAACATCTGCCCCGGCGGCCGACGCGACCCCTGCACAGCGCATGAATCACAGCCTGACGACCCGCAGCGTGGGCCCTACGCAAACAAACCGTCGAGCCGGTGCTCTCAGCGATGGTCGAGACGGAGACCGTATCCCGCCAACGGCTCCTTTGGGCGGGCACGCTATGCCTTGTCCGAGCAACTCCGCTTGCGCGTGCCCGTGCCGCATCGACCGCGCGGACCGAAACCGACCTGTCTGATGCCGGTCGCGGCCTGAGAGCGGTGCCCGGAAAATGAACAAGAGCCTGAATGCGATCGTTTCACTGCGGCCGCCGACGGCTAATTGGTGATCCGTAACTCCCCAGGCGCAGGTAGGCTCTGACCTGAGCTGTCACGAATGTTCTGCGGGACGTTGGTGTTAATGCGACCTTTCTGCCTTGTGATTTCGTTGAGGACGTCGAACACGTTGTATTTTCCGGTCGTGTCGGTGCGATGAGCCCACATTACAAAATTCGAGTGTGCCACATCAACTGCATAGTTCAACGAGGTTTCAGGGTCAACCCCAAGATCATAGCTCATCCACTGATGGTGGGGTGCGATCGGAGCAACATTCTGATACTTATCATACATAAAACCAAAAGGCTCACGAAGTGTCATAGGAGTCTTGGCGAGAATAACATCGGGAGTTCCTATTCCACCGTTATTCTTTTCTGCGATTTTCTCGATGAACTCTTCGGCAAGGGCGCGACGCTGTTCTGAAGTATTGCCCCCCGAAAAGGCATAGTTTGCGAGCTGAATAGATACTCCCTTCTCGAATGCAGAAGCCAGACCGGCGAAAATTCGGACCATCCCGTCTAAATACGACTGGTGGGTGTAGTCCGGCAAATCTTCTATACCAGCTACGGATGTCTCCTCCGTCATCACGCCCGCTAAGGCAGGGTGATCGTCGATTGCCGAAGCCAACTGTTGGTAAAGTGCGATCATATAATTTTGAAAACAGACATTATAGGGCTTCGACTTCCACCCCATTGGCACTCCATTTAGGGTGTTGTACATCGCTTTGCACTCATTGACGATATACTGCGGCACGGGCAAGGGATGATTCGCGTTGAACTTCCGGTCCATCACCATGACCCAAAGTTTCTTGCCGTCCCTTTGCGCAGTATTAAGGTCGGCGATAACTTTTGAGAAATCATAATTGCCTTTTGTAGGCTCTAAGACTACCCAATCATACTGAACGAAGTAACCTCGAACGTAAGGGTTCGATTTTGCAGCTTGATATAGTGTTCCAGTAGGGACAAGTCCGGTATATGTCCCATCGATTAGAAAGATGTAATGCCCAGGAAACCAGTTCTTAGCCGTCTCTTCGGCCGCCGTCGCACGTGGTGAAGTCGCGAGCGCCCCCGCAAAGAATACCACTGCTGGAATCAAAAGCACTCCGATAAGTCGTTTCATTGTAGACATAACGTGTCGCCTCTTCGTAGAACCTGTCAAATGATGATGTCAACTAAAGAGCTCTTATTGGGGAGGTGGACGTCGAACAAGACCTAGGCATGGACTCACCTGGTGTACCTCGCACGAGATCCAAAGTTGCCACCACGCGCTTGGTCGAAACTGGCCCAGTTGGCCTTGATCATCGTTTGGTCCAAGATCCAGCGCAAGAGCAAGGATAGCTGCGACCTTGGCCTGCAAATCAGAACCTTACGCTTGGGTGCCGTACTCTCGCCGGCTAGGTGGACCAAACGATGATCGAGGCCGCCCAGTTGATCAATCATCTAGACACAACTTTCAAAAAAAGCCAGCGTGAGCCGCTCGACATGCTGATATTACACCAACGACGCCTAAAGAATTGAGATGAGCCTCACAACTGCTGGACGGCATTTAGATCCGCAGTTTGGCAACGAGGTACCCGCCGCGTTGCCGCACCTTGCCCGTTGTGTGTCCCATTGCGAACGGCACTGCGCAGCACTCTAAAGTGCAGGGTTATCGACGTTACTAGGGTTCCTTGACGAACAACTTTCTGCGCGCGTGAGTCAAGTTTAAGCCGGCGCAAGTTTGGCCTGCTCGAACAGGTTGCGTATTCCGGCCCAATCCGGCCACCCATTCTGATTGAAAGCGGCCACCCATTCTGGTTCAAACCGGCCACCGATTCCGGCTGAATCCGGCCACCGATTCCGGTTGATCCGGCCACCCCGGCCGGGGTCTCGCCACACGGGATAACCCTGCGTAGGGTGCCTCCTCTTTTCAGGAGGTGCTCAGATGCCAAGACAGAGGTTATCCATGCGAAAAGTCGAAGAGGTGTTGCGGTTGAAATGGGGTTCCGGGCGGTCGGTGCGGGAGATCGCCCGTGCGCTCGGTATCGGGCGAACAACGGTGTCGGAGTACTTGGATCGGGCCGAGGCGGCAGGGCTGTCCTGGCCGTTGCCCGAGGGTCTGAGTGCGGGCGAGTTGGAGCGGCGGCTGTTCAAGCCGGGCGGGCGCCCCGCCGAGCGCGGGCTGGTCGAGCCCGACTTCGATGTCGTTCACCGGGAGCTGCGGCGCAAAGGCGTCACGCTGTTCCTGCTCTGGCAGGAGTACCGCGAGCGCCATCCCGAGGGCTATTCCTACAGCCAATTCTGCGCCCGCTACAGCGTCTGGAAGGGTCGGGTGGATGTGGTCATGCGCCAAACCCATCGGGCCGGGGAGAAGCTCTTCGTCGACTACGCCGGGCAGACGGCGGCGGTGATCGACCCCGACAGCGGGGAGATCCGCACCGCGCAGATCTTCGTGGCGGTGCTCGGGGCCTCCAACTACACCTATGCCGAGGCGACCTGGACGCAGACGCTCCCCGACTGGATCGGCGCGCAGGTGCGCGCGCTGAACTTTCTCGGCGGTTGCCCGGACATCATCGTTCCCGACAATCTGAAAAGCGCCGTCAGCAAGGCCCACCGTTACGAGCCGGATCTGAATCCGACCTACCAGGATTTCGCCGCCCATTACGGGCTGGCGGTGATCCCGGCACGGGTGCGCAAACCTCGGGATAAGGCCAAGGCCGAGGGCGGCGTGCTGTTGGTCGAACGTTGGATCCTGGCGCGCCTGCGCCATCAGGAGTTCTTCTCCCTTGCCGAGCTCAACGGGGTCATTGCCACCCACCTGCAGGCGCTCAATACCCGTCCCTTCAAAAAGCTCGACGGCTCGCGCCTGAGCCAATTCGAGGCGATCGATCGCCCGGCCCTGCGCGCGCTGCCGGCAACTCCCTACGAGTACGCCGAATGGCGCAAGGCACGGGTGGCGCCGAACATTCACATCGAGGTCGACGGGCACCACTATTCGGTCCCGCACGCCCTGGTCAAGCGCCAGGTCGACGTGCGCATGACCACCACCACAGTGGAGGTCATGCACCAAGGCCAGCGGGTCGCCAGCCATGTCCGCAGCGCCCGTCGGGGCGGCTATACCACGGTGACCGACCACATGCCGGAGCGCCATCAACGCGCCCTGGAGTGGACCCCGGAACGCCTGCAGCGCTGGGCGCACACCATCGGCCCGGCCACCGCTGCCGTCACCACGCAACTGCTCGGCGCGCGGCGCCATCCACAACAGGCCTTCAATGCCTGTTTCGGGGTGCTGCGCCTGAGCACGGCCTACAGCGAGGCCCGCCTGGAGGCGGCCTGTGCACGCGCGCTCACCCTCGGCACCGTCAGCTACAAAAGCCTCGCCACGATCCTGGAGAAAGGGCTTGATCAGCGGCCCTTGCCGACCCCCGATCAGCAGAGTTTGCCGCTGGATCACGCCAATCTGCGCGGCGCCGACTACTACCACTAACCGTCACCATGACCCCGTCGAACGACGGGGTCCTCACCCGTTACGGAGACCAGCGCCATGTTGCTTCACCCCACCCTGGAGACCCTCGCGCAACTGCGCCTCGACGGCATGCTCAAGGCTCTGCAGGAACAACTCGAGATGCCGGAGATTCAAACCCTGAGCTTCGAGGAGCGCCTCGGCCTGCTGCTCGATCGCGAGCTGAGCACGCGCGAGAATCGACGCCTCAAGACCCGGCTGAAACAGGCCAAGCTGCGTGAGCCGGCCGCCATCGAAGATCTCGACTACCGCACGCACCGCGGCCTGGACAAAGCCCTGATGAGCCGCCTGGCGACCGGTCAGTGGATCGGCGAGCACCTCAACGTCATCCTCACCGGGCCGACCGGCGTCGGAAAAACGTGGATCGCGTGCGCACTGGCCCACAAGGCCTGCCGCGACGGCTTCACCGTGCGCTATCTGCGCCTGCCCCGGCTGCTGCAGGATCTGGCGATGGCCCGCGCCGAGGGCCGCTACACCAAGCTGCTCGCCGAACTGGCGCGCACTGAGCTGCTGGTCCTGGATGACTGGGGATTGGCCCCTTTGAACGACGAGCAGCGGCGCGATCTGCTCGAAATCCTCGACGACCGCTTCAAGACGCGCGCCACCCTGGTCACCAGCCAACTCCCGGTCGCCCTTTGGCATGACTACCTCGGCGATCCGACCCTCGCCGACGCCATCCTCGATCGCCTCGTGCACTGCGCCTACAAGATCAATTTGACCGGAGACTCGATGCGCAAACACTCCACCGGGTTGACAGACGATCCCGCCCTCGCGTAACTACACCCATCCCGTGTCGCGGGGCCGCTTCGGACCGGCCGCTTTCCTTCGGACTGACTGGCTGGATTGAATCAGAACCAGTGGCCACTTTCCTTCGGACCGGGTGGCCACTTTCGCCGGAATACGCAAACAGGTCCGCGAACGCCTGTTGCAGCCGGCTCATGGCGGTGGCGATGGGCCGGTTGGGCGCCTTCGGGCAGCCGTCGAACAATTGGGACAACCCCGGTCGCAGGATGCGGCTGTGGACCTTGGTGAAGAACAGGGCGACCCGCAGTCCGGCATCGGTGACCCGGTAGCGATGGCTCTGCGGGATCCGTTCGATGAGGCCATGCAGGCGCAGTCGGCGCAGATCGTAGGTCATGCGTCCGGGTGAGTAGGCGTCCTCGGGCACCCCCAAGGCTTGGGCCATCCAGGTGCGCATCCCCGCGTGTCGGAAGCCCTCGGGCAGGGTGAGGAACAGGCACAGGGCGGTGAACAGCGCCAAGACCCGCGGATCGTCCAGGTGCAGCCCCGGGGCGCGTTGCCCGCCGACCACCTGCGGTTGGGTGACCTGATCGAACACCCCCTCGGCCAGCAGACAGTCCTGGCTGAGCGTCTCGACCTCGAGCAAGCGACGGTTGGCGGCAAAGCCGATGGCCCGCAGGGCGGGCAGGTTGTTCAAATTCCGTCCGATGCCGAAGTCGTGGGTGTTGTTGATCGTGGTCTCGGTGCGCAGGGCCCGACCTTCCTTGAAGTACTGCTTGATCTTGGAGGACTTGTAGCCGACATGCAGCGAAGGGATAACCCCTTGGGTGATGACGCGGGTATGAAAGCTCCCCGGCGTGCGTTTGGTGATCCTCCGGTTGAAGATCAGGCTGACCTTCTCGGGCCGTCCCAAGTCGAGGTTCTCGCGGATGACCTCCTCGAACAGATGGCGTCCGGACAGCGGTCGGTCGAACACCTGCGTGCGGGCGAACTCCGCCTGCAGGATGGAGAGTTGGAAATTGTAGCCGGCGGCATGGTCTTCCGCCGTGAAGGGATCCGGGAGCCGTCCCAACCACTTGGCCACCAGTGCGGCGATCGTCGCCTCGTTCAGGTCATCGAGGATGCGTTGCGCACGGGCCGGTTCGGCGCAGCTGAGCAACCCGTTGTCCAGCGCCTCGAAGGCAATGCCCGCCTTGGCCAACTGGCGTTTGACGTACTCATGACCGTTGAGGCAGACCCGCGCGGTGTAGGGAAAGTAGGAGCAGAACTTGATGAACAGGGGGCCGAAGTCCGCATCCACCAGATAGAAGTAGAAATGGTTGCACATCACCGTCCCGCGCGTGAACCAGGGGTACGGCTGGCCGGTGTGGGTGCTGATTTTCTTGATCATGCGGAAGCTGGCAAACCGTTCCTGAGCCTTGCCGATGTACAGGACACCCTCGGGTTGAGCGAAGTCGCGGAGCCGCTCGCGGGTCATGTCGTCTTTGCGCTGTCCCTTGGCGAAGGTCACGATCTCCACGCCCTCGCGTTGCGCAAACCCCTCGATCGCCTTGACGAAGGCGTGACTGATCGGGGCCATCAACACCGTGGAGGCGACCTTGGCACCACGATGGACCTTGAAGAAGTTGGCTACCCCGCCGCCGGTCTGCAGCCGCGGTTGATACAGGTTGAGATACAGCCGGTCGATTCCTTCGAGATCCAGCGTGACCCGATCGTTCAGCAACTCACCGACGGTTTGGTCTAACATGATGGCAGGCCCCGGTTGACATCTTGGCCACGCGCCACACGCCGCTACGTGCGGCTACTATCGGAAGTTTAGCCTTCCGTTGCTCAACCGGGGCCGCCCAACGCCGGGGCTCACCCCATGACTCGTCGGTCTGAGGCGAAGCCTCGCTAGTGATCCGCTGTAGAAATCCCGAGACCGTTTGAGCGCCTAGGCCGCCAAGGGCTTGCCCTGATAGGTCCATCGGAAGGGCTTGGCCATGGTCTTGTTGAAGAAGTCGATGAAGCTGGAGATTTTCGCATTCAGGTCCTCAACCGAGGTGAAATTGCCGCGACGGATGACTTTGCGCGCGAGGATCGAGAACCACATCTCGATCTGGTTGAGCCAAGAGGCATGCTTGGGGGTGAAGTGGAAGACGATGCGGTGGCTGGGGTCGCGGAGGAACTTCTCACGCGTCGCCATCGATTGGAGAATGCCGCACTTGCCTTTGAGGCCGAGGTCACCGTTGAAGCCGATGGCCTCGGCAACCAAGCGCACGACCGCTTCGGAGCAATGGATGTTGAGGTTGTCCATCACGAGATGCCAGTGGGTTTCGGGCGAGCGCGTGGCCAACAGCTTGGCGAGGTACTGTGCGTAGTCTTCCTCGGTCCGGGTCTGGCCAAGGTGGTGACCGACCGTACCGGTGGCTGCGGGCTCGTAGGTCGGCGGGGTCCCCGGACGCGGCGCATCGCACAACCGTTCGGCGAACGCCCGCCCCTCGCCGGCAAGCCAGCGTTTGCGCCAGCGCTGCACGGTTGCGCGCCCAATGTTCAACTCCCGAGCCGTCTCGTGCACACCGACACCCGCGTCGGCAAGAAGGATGATGCGCGCACGCATCACCAAGCTCTGCGCCGCATGGTGTTGTCGCACGATGGCTTCAAGACGGTGGCGGTGTTTCGTAGACAAATCGACGGGGACAGCAGCGCAGCGGGCCATGGTGAACAGGTGAAAGCACAGGAAAGTGAAACTGTTCCGCATCATGCCGCATTGACCTGAGAAACGGTATCAGGATTTCCACTCTGGACCACTAGCGTCAGCGAACGATCCATGCGAATCTTCGGATCGATGTTCTGCTAAATCAGCGCGGGTAACAGTGGCTTTCGGATCTAATTGTGCCGTAGATCCTGGGCCGTGCGCGTCAAAGAAACCGAAGGCCAATTGACTTTGGGACTCGAACAGTTCACCATCCGAGTGGATACACAGCGGCCTCAGATTTCCGTCTTGCGACCAGGTAAACCTCGAGTCTTTGCATCTAACGAAAATCGATTCCTAATGTTGCTGAGCCGACTGAGCATCTGTTCTTGACGCTGCCCACGAATTCCTTCTGAACTCAGGCGAGGTTCGGCTCTAAGGGCATTTTTAAGATCCCGCACAAGCATTCGTTCGAACAAATATGAATGCATTTCAATCCGTCTTTTCAACTTAGCGACGTCCTCTTTCTGGACTCGTCGGAGTGTAAGATTCTCGTCACTGTGGTTGCTGCCGCTCACCCGACTACGTGACGTCTTAGTAGTCGTGAGAAACCGAGAAAGCATCCGCCTCTGCTTCAGGAGGAACAAGTAGATCTGCTTCAGCTCATCGAGCGCGATGAAGGGGTCAATTCTGACGTTCATGCTCGACCCCCAATCACGCCACTTGAAGTGATTGAACTGCTGGCCGATCGCGATTGGGATCCACGGGACTCCGAAAGCATCCGCGACGATTGCTCCATGCATAGATTCTGATACGACGAGCTCGGCATGGCGAATTCGCTCTATGACATATTTTGAGTCGTCGCAAGGTGAAAGATAAGTGAGGCCGATTCTTTCCGAAAGCGCAGCCCAGTCTATATTCAGTTTTGAAGTACTATGATGAGGGATCAATAATCTCGATGTTTGCTTTCTTGTGGCACCCTTGAACTCCTCAAGCTCGGATAACAGGTACGCGGGATCGGTTAAAGCATCTTGCTCTTGGAGGCCAAGTAAACTCGCTGTCAAAGGACCCCGAACCCAGCCAATATCGAATCTTGATCGGTCGAGCGGTGTTGTTGGTCGATACCCGGTACTACCGCTTCCCATGATGAGTAGCTTCCTCTTCCCTCGGAAGCAATTTTCGTCTAATAGCGTACCAATCCCAAGCATCGTGTACGTCTCATCCCATCCTGGGAACTCTGGGATGATCTGATGCCAAAACCACTCGTTCATATCATCGCCGAAATTGCCTTCTTCGGCTTGAAAATATAAGAGCTGCATGGTTCGTCCTATATTTAGCGCATTTTAGTTTTGCATTCGATTTAATCGCCGAGCATCACGAAGTGCTTGGTGATTGATGAACGCATTTAATCAAGATGCAGATGGAAATCTCGATGGGTAATTAGCCAGAAGTAAGTATCGCCATTATACAGCGTCGTCTTCTTGATTAGCTCCCGTGACTGCTCGATAGGGTTCAACTTCGGGGCGTACGGAATATCACGCCAAGTCGGTGTGCGGATCCATGTTGTGCTTCGGCGTTCCTTTCATGCATCAATAGCAATGTTTGATGAAAAAGGTACGTGCGCATGAGCATGAGCATAAAGAACGCGGGTGTCTCCGGGCGAACGAGAACCATCGGCATGCAGGTCGGACTCAAGTGGTCTGCCTGGGGTCGATCGGTCCTGAGTGGTCAAACGCAATGACGGACCCCCTCTGCCAGTGCCCGAATTGCTTCGGATTCAGGACGAGTTGCCATAAAACTGGCACCCAGGGTGCTGCATCCGGCAACTCGCGGTCATTTGGAGACCGCCTTACCGGGGATCATAAAGCAACGCTGCCGGTGATTGGCCGACAGGCACAAAGTGCCGACTCGGTGTTCCGGCTGTTCCGGCTGTTCCGGGTGCGCCTGCGCGCGCCATCTCGCAACTCGGCACGGCCTTCGCGTTCCCTTTAGGTCACTGACAACTGGTTTAGAACATTCGCGCCGGCATTCTCGAACGGATCTTTGTACGTTTGGCACTTTCCCAAGTCACGCCGTAAAAGAAAGAATCGGCAAGATTCCGCCTCCTCAGTGCCTGCGATTCCAAGCTAAGCAAAGGCAGCGTCGAGGTGGCGGACGCTGAGAGCCCAGCCCGCAAGGCCAAGGCCTGCGGCACCGTACGCAGCCTCATCACCACAGCCTATTTTGTCGCAGGCAACTGCCCGCAACTTTCGGCCTGCTCATTATAATGGCAAAAAGCGTGAAGGGTATCGGCATGACCTGGGGTACCTGGACGTCGGGTAGCAGGGTGACCTTACGGTCACCCGCCCCGGCCTTGATCATCGGTTGGTCCAAAACCGCGTGTTTCGGTAGGCGATCAAGCACCCTGAAGGAGTGGCAGGAGCGCCGGGGAGGCGTACCCTTGGAAGTGCAAACTGACCGAGGGAAACGCCGTTGTCCGATGCTCCTGCCTGTGTCGACTCTAGTGCAGATCGACGCCCCACGCCAATCCACGATCGCTTGGATCGCGCCAAGCATCGGCATGCGGTGGCGCAAGCCCGGCAGGATGGGCAGAGTCAACGCGCGGCGGTCAGCGGCGCCGGCGTGGCGCGCAGCACCCTGCGTCACTGGAGCGCGCCCCCTGCGCCATCGGCGCCGTCGGCGCTGTCGGCCTTCGTCGAGACGCCCGAAGGCGTGGTGTGGCTGCGCCGGATCCTGGTTGCCGCGCACTGGAGCATCGGCGAGCAGGGCGGCGCGGGCGTGCGCGTGGTCTGCGATTTTCTCGAGCGCAGTGGGCTGTCGGCATTCATCGGCGCCTCCTACGGTGCGCAGCAGGCGTTCCATGCCGGCTTGGAGGAGCAGATCGTCACCGCCGCCACCGAACTGCGCGGGACGCTGGCCCAAGCCATGCCCCATCGCACACTGAGCATCGCCGAAGATGAGACGTGGAAAGACGGCATGCGTTTGGTGGGCATCGATGCGGTCTCGAACTTCATCCTGCTCGAGCACAGGAGCGATGAGCGCTCGGCGGCGGCCTGGACACGGGCGCTCGAGGGTGGACTCGAGGGGCTGAATGTCACGGTGGTGCAAGGCACCAGCGATGAGGCCAAGGGGCTGTTGGCGCATGTCGAGCGTGATCTGGGCGCGCATCATTCCACAGACCTGTTTCATCTGCAGCATGCGGTCAGCCAGGCGATGAGTCTGTCGCTGAAGCGCGCCGAGCAACAGGCCGAGACGGCGGAGGCCGAGGCGAAGGCGCGCTGGCAAGACGAATGCGCCGCCGAGCAGGCCTATCATCGGCGCCGCCACGGCCCCGGGCGCCCGCCGGCGTTCGCCGCGCGCATCGACGAGGCGCTGAGCGCTTACGTCCAAGCCAGCCTTGCGCGCGAGCAGGCCCACGCGCACCGCGCCGAGGCCAAAGCCCTGATCGGTGCGTTCAGCGAGGTCGACCATCCCTACGAGATCCAACAGGGACAGGCGCAAACCCCCGAGCAGTTGGAGGCGCGTCTGGGAACGCTGTTTGCTCGCCTGGAGGCGATCGCCGAGGAAGCGGATCTTTCCGAGCGTCTCTGCGCACATCTGGCCAAGGCGAAGCGCCTGACTCAAAGCCTCGTCGCCACGCTGACCTTCTTCTTCATGATGGTCAACACCCGGGTGCAGGCGCTGGACTTGGCACCGGCCATCGAGCAGGCGATGCTCGACGACCTGATCCCGGCGCTTTATCTGGAGCGCGTCGCCGCACGCAGCACCCGCGCCGAGCCCCGTCATCGACTCCGGGCACTGAGTGCGCAGCGTCTCGCCCCGCTGAGGCAGCCCTCGCACCCGATCCAGTCGCTGGATCCGCAGACCCGTCACCATCTCGAGCAGGTCGCCGGGGAGTGTGCCGATCTGTTCCAGCGCAGCAGCTCCTGTGTCGAGGGACGCAACGGCTTCCTCGCGCTCTATCAGCATGGGCATCACCGACTCAGCCCGCGCAAGCAGCAGGTCTTGACCGCCCTGCACAACTTTGCGATCAAGCGGCCCGACGGCACCACGGCCGCCGAGCGCTTCTTCGCTCAACCCCACCCATCCTTGTTCGAGCAGGTGCTCGAGCGCATGCCCTGGCCCGCCCGACCGGCCCGACGACGACCGCGCCCGGCAAGGCAGCCTTACCTCGTTCCTGTGGCGGCTTAGCAACAGTGGACCAATCGATGATCAAGGCCCCCGCCCCCTAAGGTAGGGTCGAGAACTGGCGCGCCGAGGTTAGGGTCCGGTGGATCCTCCAGCGCTTTCGCGCTGGCCCTCAGTCCGGCTCCCATGATCACGTTTCCAGCCCCCGCCACGTCAAACCCGGCGTGCCGTTTTCCGGCACCGGGCTTTCCTGCCGACTTCACATCCAGGGTTATGAGACCGCTTGCACTGGGAGCGCTTTCGGCTTACGCAGCCCGATTCGGTACCCGTCGTAGAGCCCGAGCACCTCGTATAGCCACGTCCTACTCCACCTCTTCCAGCCAAAGCCCTGACGCTGCCGCGCGCGCATCAGATGGCGCCGAATCTTCTTCTCCACCCAATCTTGGACATACCCGAAACAGCGACTGGAGTGCCCCACCCGAAAGTAGCCTACCCACCCCCTGAGGATCGGATTGATCAAGGCGATCACCCGATCGATCGGCTGCGAGCGGTAGCGGCGGAACACGTCCTTGAGGCGTTGTAGGATCGCGGTACGCGCCTTCATCCGTGGCGTGTAACGCGCGCCCCAGACCCCGCGCCGAGTCTTGGCCCGGCGGAAGTCAAAGCCCAGGAAGCTGAATGCCCCTCCCCGGCTCAGGTCCAGCCGTCGTGTCTTGTCTTGATTGAGTTGCACATCGAGCTTGGCCAACTCCTCGACCAAGCGTCGCCAGGCCGCGTCCTTGAGCCAGTTCCACCGGCGATACCCATCGACCAAGATCACCAGGTCATCGGCATAACGGGCATACTCGATATAGGTATAGCGTCCGTTGCGGGTGACCTCCTTGGCCCGCTCCAGCATCCGGTCGACCTCGTTGAGGTAGAGGTTACTGAGCAGGGGTGAGATCACACCGCCTTGCGGAACGCCCCGCTTGCCACTGGCCTTGAGGATACGCTTGAGCAAGCCCAAGACCTGATCATCGCGGACCCGCTCCGCCACCTTCCCCAAGAGGAGATCGTGACGAACCGTGTCGAAGTAAGACGCCAGGTCCACATCAATCACATAGGTCTTGTTGCTCACAATGGCCTCGGCCACGCGCTGCACGGCTTGATGCGCCGTGCGCTTGGGTCGGTATCCATAGCTTCCATCCTGGAAGTCAGCCTCGAAGATCGGCTCCAGAATCAGCTTGAGCGCCCCCTGGACCACGCGATCGCGAATGCAGGGAATCCCCAGGACGCGCATGCGCCCGTCTCCCTTGGGAATCTCCCGGCGGCGATTCGGTTGCGGTCGGTAGGTTCCGATGACCAGCTCATCCCGGATGCCTTTCAGAAACGCCTCCACGCCAGCCGCCTCGATGGCCGCGAACGTCACCCCGTCACTGCCGGGGGCACCGTTGTTCGCTTTCGCCATCGCATAGGCCGCGTGCAGGGTCTCCTCTTTGCACACGTGGACGTAGAGTCCCCAGAAGCGCCAGGCCGGTTCAGCCTTCGCCTTGATGTAGATCCTCTTCCTCAGGTCTTGCAGATCGATGGGCGTCGTTGTCATCTCGCCCCTGCCTCCCATCTTGTTCAAGGATTGCCAACAGTAGGGCGCCTTCGCTCCACGGACATTACCCCGCTTCAGCGCTACTACGCGCCCATCCGCCACCCGCTCGCCTTCGGTCCACTTCCCGGTGTCGCCGGTTATAAGACCTACCTTGCTCCGGGGATTTCGCCCCGGGGCGAGACGGGCTTCTCCAGTTGCTTAGCGTGCCCTTGCCACCATGCCGTCGCTACTCACCCCGCCGAAGTGGTCGGATCGTCTCGGTCAGATTTCGACCCGCCATGCTGCCTTCGCCCCACGGTTGCAGGCT
Source organism: Thiocapsa rosea (assembly GCF_003634315.1). NCBI lineage: Bacteria > Pseudomonadati > Pseudomonadota > Gammaproteobacteria > Chromatiales > Chromatiaceae > Thiocapsa > Thiocapsa rosea. Next base: position 5,527,488 of record NZ_RBXL01000001.1, on the reverse strand, counting down.
CGGCCTTCGGAGCTACGCATTGTCGAGGCCATCATTGCGTTCACTGTTGTTACGGCCTGGTGACTCGCCACCTCCCCAAGGAAGGTGCTGTCGATCGGCTTCAGAGTCTTGGTCTCCCGCCACCCTGCGATCCAAGCTACGGGGCTCCTGACTGTTACCCCGGCAGGACTGTCTCCTGCTGAACACGCCAGCCTTCGCTGGACACACAACCGTGCTTGCGACTTTCACCGCACACGGCTCAAGCCTTGAAAAGGCACCGTGAAGCACCCGGCGATCAACGGGGGTTCGGCTAAGACGCGTCACGCGACGAGCCATGCAGGAGCCTGCACGGGTAGCCGTCCCCGCTGACGCCCGCGACGCTCGACGAAATAGTCGGCCTGTTGCGGGTCGTAGGGGTTGGCGTCGCCGCGGATCTTCACATGGCGTCGAATCGGGATACTCGCCATCCGAAAGAGCGTGACCGATCCGTCCGTGAACACCCAGTCTCGGCCGTCCTTGTGGGCATAATAGCGATCCTTGAGCCACTTGCGGCCTTTTTGGGGATGTCGTCGTTTGGCCCAATTCCATGTCATGCACCAGATCGCGTGATCGATGTCGCTGAAGGTCTCCTTGCTCACGACATGGCGGTAGTAGAAACCCCATCCCCGAATGACGGGATTGAGGCGCCGGATCAACACATCCTGCGACAGGCTGCCGCCCGCTTCGAGGAGGGTCCGGACCTTTTCCTTAACCGCGGCGATACTGGGTTTGGCCGGTGTGATGAGCAGTTTTCCATGATACTTGCGCAGATTGAAGCCGAGGAAGTCGAACCCGTCGTCGATATGCACGATCCGGGTTTTCGCTTCGGACAGCTCCAGGCCTCGCTCCATGAGGAACTGCTGCACCAGGGGTTTGACCTCATCGGCCAGCAGCGCCAAGGACGCGCCGGTGATGATGAAGTCATCCGCATAGCGGACCAGGTTGACCTTGTCACGGGGGTGGAACCGCGCACGCAGGCGCTGCTCCAGCCCGTCGAGGGCCATATTGGCCGCCGTCGGGGAGAGGATCCCCCCTTGCGGAGTGCCTTGCGTCGTAGGACGGAAGACCCCGCGTTCCATGAAACCGGCCTTGAGCCAGCCCCGCAGCTTCCCTTGGTTCGTCGGGACATGTTCGAGGAGCCACGGATGTGACAATTCATCGAAACAGGCCCGGATATCCCCTTCCAGAATCCATTCGGCGCAGTTGCGTCGACACAGTGCGAGAAAACACCCGGCGATCGCATCATGCGCCCCGCGCGCCTTGCGAAAGCCATAGGAGCACGGGTCGGCCAGGGTTTCCGACACCGGATCCAGCGCCAGCAACTCCAGGGCCTGTTCGGCCCTGTCGGCGTGCACCGGAATGCCGAGCGGGCGGCGTTTTCCGTTTTTCTTGGGGATGTAGATCCGTCTAAGCGGTTTTGGCCGGTAGTCCCTTGCATTCAACCGATGGGCTTGTCGCCACTTGCGCGCGGGGGTATTCAACAGCGCACCATCGACCCCCGGCGTGTTCTTGCCCCGATTGGAACTCACCCGCTGCACCGCCAAGAGTTTGGCGGCGAGCGAGTTGGCGAGCAGGCGTTGCAGCGACCGCACGCGGTGCCACTTGCCGGCTCTGACCGCCTTCACGATTCGCGCTTGGAGTCGGCCGACGAGACGACGTATCCTGGACCAGTCGATGGCAAACCAGGGCGCCGTCCCATCCCGAGGGCCTTCAATGATGCCGAGGGCAATCATCGTCTAAAGAAACCCGTCGGGTTGAGCCTGTCGCAGGCGTGTTTCGTGAGTCAAGACCCGCCGGAAGTCTGCCCCCTTTCGGGGTAGGGCAAAGCTTGAACCCCTATCCGACCCATTACGGATCGGCATTCGCTTTCTCCGGCATCCTTTACCCGCTCGCCCGCGGGTCGACCCTTGCGGGCCGCTGTCCACCGTCCTTGTGGGAGCGATCGGGCTTACCACGTTTCGCATGTGTACCATTCCCGAAGGGGTTAGGCTCCGCCTCTCCGCCGGCAGCGCGACATCTGCGCGGGGCCAACATTGGAAGCCCCGACCTGACTGCCCACCTTTTGGTCCATGCCTGGTCAGCCTCTTTGGCATGTTCTTAGTAACGACGGCTCAACAGCGATTCACCTGAGTTAGCCTTGCCCTTCAACCCCGGCTCCCGACCGCCTCGAGGCTGGCAGTCGCGACCTCCCCTCGCGGTTTGGTCGCCCGTCTGATCGACGGAGGCTACCGTGTCCCGGACGCTTCGCACCTCGGGGTTACCCCCGACGCACGGCCCGGTAGGGTACCGGCGGCAGAACGCCGGATCTCTTTGATCTCCTTGATAAATACACATGCGACCTCGTGTCGCACCAATGCCATTAAGTTAAGCCCTAGCGGCAGCGCTTGTAGTTGGGATGGAAGCGTTTTGGCTTCGTGGACTTGATGTTACGCGGGAACGACCGATCGGGCCGGATCGCCTCCACCTCCAGTGCCATGGCACAGAGGAGCCGTTCAAGGAGGCCGGGCGGTGGCTCCAAAGAGAGCAGGCGCACGACGTTGTCCTTCATTTTCGACAGTGCATTGGCGAAGTTGACCTGATAGCCGCGTCGGCGCTCCTGATACAGGCGCGTGGTCATCCATTGCGCCACCCACACCAGGATCGCCGTGAGGTTGAGCGTCAAGATCTTGGCGAGGACGTCCTGCTTGAGTGCGTGCACCGTGCGCCCGGAGAAGTTCTCCACCTCGACCCGGGATTTTTCCGTTTTGTACCCCTCCTCGATACCCCATCACGAAAACCGCCGTAGATGCGTTTTTGACAACCCCCGAAACGTCACCAATACTGGATTGTAGGGCGTTGTTGGAACTTGCGAAATGGCTGGATCACCGGCATGACGCGCAAGGCTCCGATCGATTGGAGCACACTGCCGCCGCGGCAGCGAGAGCGCCTGATTGTCCTGCTGAGCCGCTTGGTCGAACATCGGCTGAGCGCAGCCGGGATGGCAGAGGAGAACGCCGATGAGCGCCGTCCTCTCGCCCGTGTACCGTGCGCCGGCCAACTCGACGTACGGGAAGATCCAGTCCTCGCATCTGCAGCGCCAAGCCGTGGTCTACGTGCGCCAATCCACGCTGCAGCAAGTGGAGCGCCACCAAGAGTCGACCCGGCTGCAGTACGCCCTGGTGGATCGGGCGGTCGAGCTGGGCTGGTCGCCCTCGCAGATCCTCCTGATCGATGAGGACCTGGGCCGTTCCGGGGCGAGCGCCGAGGGCCGGCCCGGCTTTCAGCGGCTGATGGCCGAAGTCGGCCTGGATCATGTCGGCATCGTCCTCGGCATCGAGATCTCGCGCTTGGCGCGCAGCTCGCGGGACTGGTATCAATTGCTGGAGGTCTGCGGACTGTTTGCGACCCTGATCGGGGATGCCGACGGGATCTATGATCCGCAGACCTACAACGACCGGTTGCTGTTGGGACTGAAGGGGACGATGTCGGAAGCGGAGCTGCACATCCTCAAGCAGCGCATGCTCGAGGGCAAGCGCGCGAAGGCACGCCGCGGAGAGCTGCACGCGCTGCTGCCGCGCGGCTATGTCCGCGCGCCCTCCGGAGAGGTGATCAAGGATCCCGACGCGCAGGTTCGGGGCGTGATCGAGACGGTGTTTCGGCAGTTCCAACGGTGCGGCACGATCAACGGGGTTCTGCGTTATCTGGTGGATCAGCACATCCAATTGCCCGATCGGGTGCGCAGCGGTCCGCGCACCGGCGAGCTCGACTGGCGTCGCCCCAACCGCGTGACGCTGAGCAACCTGCTGCACAACCCCATCTACGCCGGTGCCTACGCCTACGGGCGTCGCCCCACGGATCCACGCCGTCGCCAGCCGGGACGTCCGTCGAGCGGGCGCACGGTCGCGCCGCCGCAGCAGTGGGAGGTGCTGATCAAAGATCACCTGCCGGCCTACATCGACTGGGACCAATACGAGCGGAACCTGCGCCAGCTCGCGGCCAATACCGCCCAAGCCGGCGGCGTGGTCCGTGCGGGCCCCTCGTTGCTGTCGGGTCGCCTGATCTGCGGTCGCTGCGGTCTGGCCATGGCCACGCAATACACCAACAGCGGATCCGGATTGCGCTACAGCTGCAGCCGCGAGGCGGTCGACTACGGGGCGCCGCTGTGTCAATCGCTCAGCGGTGGGCCGCTTGACGCGTTGATCGGCCGGTTGGTCCTGGAGGCGCTGCAGCCGGCGGCGTTGGAGATCAGCCTGCAGGTCGCCGAGGACCTCCAAGCCGAGCGCGCGCGCCGGCACGCCCACTGGCAACAGCGTCTGGAGCGCGCCCGTTATGACGCCGAGCGTGCCGCGCGGCAGTATCGCGCGGTCGAGCCGGAGAATCGGCTGGTGGCGCGCACCCTGGAGCAGGATTGGGAGGCGGCCCTGGCCGCGGAGGATCAGCTCAAGGCCGAGTATGCGCGTTGCATGGCGAGCGAGCCGACCGCGTTGTCGGCCGAGGAGCGCGCGCGGATCCGCCGACTCGCCGGCGACCTTCCGGCCCTCTGGAACGCCGAGACCACCGGCAACGACGAACGCCAAGCCATCGTGCGACTGCTCGTGGAGCGGGTCATCGTCACGGTCATCGACGACAGCGAGCAGGTCGCCGTGGAGGTGCACTGGATCGGCGGTCACCGCACCCGGGAACGCCTGACCCGTCCGGTGGCGCGTCTGGAGCAGCTCAGCACCTATCCCGAACTGGCGGCGCGTGTTCTATGCTTACATCAAGAGGGGCAGACCTGTGCGCAGATCGCGCGGCAACTCAATAACGAGCGGTGGCATCCGGCGAAACGGCGGCAGACCTTCAATGCCGCGATGGTGGCAACCTTGCTCGCCCGTCAGGGCGTTTCGGCGGGTTCGTCGACGCGCCGACAAGCGCCTTGGGTCGATCGGCAGGCCGACGAATGGAGCATCAGCGAGTTGGCGCTGGAACTGGAGATGCCGTCGGTCACCCTGTTCAGCTGGCTACGCAAAGGCGTGCTGCAGGCCCGCCGGGTCGAGCGGGGCGGTCACCGCCAATGGTTGATTCGCGCCGACGCCGCCGAGATCGAGCGCCTGCGTGCCCTGCGCAGCGTCCCCCGCCGCTGGGCGCGGCATGTCCGCGTCGGGAGCGACGATCCCTCCGTCGACCCTGCCTGAGTGATTTATGGAGGCACCATGTCTGGTCAATCTCGATGCCCCAGCGCAGATGGTACAAGTGCTTGAACAGCGGCGTGGGGAATGCCTCCTCGTCGAGCAGCGAGGTGATCAGGAACTCCTCCTCCCCGCTCTTCAGGTGCACCCGAATCAGGCGCAGCCGCAGCGCCTCGGTCGGCAAGCCAAAGGCTTGGCATTGGCGACGCGCTTCATCGCAGGGCGTCAGCTCAATCACGGCGCTGCGCGCGCCACCGGCGGCAAACGCCTCCACCTCGGTGCAGAAGGCGCGCGGCACACGGACACAGAAGTGGCGTTGCTCGACGGCGTGGGAGGCAAACAGCCAGAACGCCGGATAGCCGCGATCGTAGAGCAGCAGATCATCGACCCGGGTCGCCGGCAGATACTCGCCGGCCAGAATGCGCTCGCCGACGCTCAACGGCTCGATGTCCGCCGCCACGATGACACGATTGAGGACGTCGTAGAGCCGCGAGAAACGCGCCTGCGGCGTGACCTCTCCGGTTTGCCCGAACGCCTCCACGATCGCCGGTTCCTTGGGCAACAGAAACGTCGACCCGTCCACCGCCAGCAGCCGAAAACCATGCCAGCGGCGCATCGGCAGCGTACGCATCGCCTCGTTCACCAGCACATCACTGAGTTCGCTGAACGCCTCGGGACGCAGCTTGGCGCGGGCTTGGGTCAGAGCCGACTTGGAGACACTGTCGGCCAGCGGTTGCTCGCACACGACCTCGAAGAAGCGATCCAATTCGTCCTGGTTGGCACCTTTGCGTAAGTTCAGCAAAAACCTCACCAGTTGCGGCAGCGGCAGCTTACGATCGCGCGTGAACGCTTTCTCCCCGACCCGGTGGCGCTCCATGAAGTCCGACGATGCCAAAGTATTGCTTATAGCCCTATAGATAGAAGAAAATCCCCGTTATGTGTGCGATTTCAGTGGGGGTGAAGTCAGTCGCCTTGGGTTTGAGTACCATTTGGGTGCCCTCGCATCGGGTTGTGAATACAGAACTATTCTAACATTGTCAGAGGGTTATGATTCAAAAAACGCTAACTTAACGACATTCGTGCGACACGATGTCGCATGTGTATTTATCAAGGAGATCAAAGAGATCCGGCGTTCTGCCGCCGGTACCCTACCGGGCCGTGCGTCGGGGGTAACCCCGAGGTGCGAAGCGTCCGGGACACGGTAGCCTCCGTCGATCAGACGGGCGACCAAACCGCGAGGGGAGGTCGCGACTGCCAGCCTCGAGGCGGTCGGGAGCCGGGGTTGAAGGGCAAGGCTAACTCAGGTGAATCGCTGTTGAGCCGTCGTTACTAAGAACATGCCAAAGAGGCTGACCAGGCATGGACCAAAAGGTGGGCAGTCAGGTCGGGGCTTCCAATGTTGGCCCCGCGCAGATGTCGCGCTGCCGGCGGAGAGGCGGAGCCTAACCCCTTCGGGAATGGTACACATGCGAAACGTGGTAAGCCCGATCGCTCCCACAAGGACGGTGGACAGCGGCCCGCAAGGGTCGACCCGCGGGCGAGCGGGTAAAGGATGCCGGAGAAAGCGAATGCCGATCCGTAATGGGTCGGATAGGGGTTCAAGCTTTGCCCTACCCCGAAAGGGGGCAGACTTCCGGCGGGTCTTGACTCACGAAACACGCCTGCGACAGGCTCAACCCGACGGGTTTCTTTAGACGATGATTGCCCTCGGCATCATTGAAGGCCCTCGGGATGGGACGGCGCCCTGGTTTGCCATCGACTGGTCCAGGATACGTCGTCTCGTCGGCCGACTCCAAGCGCGAATCGTGAAGGCGGTCAGAGCCGGCAAGTGGCACCGCGTGCGGTCGCTGCAACGCCTGCTCGCCAACTCGCTCGCCGCCAAACTCTTGGCGGTGCAGCGGGTGAGTTCCAATCGGGGCAAGAACACGCCGGGGGTCGATGGTGCGCTGTTGAATACCCCCGCGCGCAAGTGGCGACAAGCCCATCGGTTGAATGCAAGGGACTACCGGCCAAAACCGCTTAGACGGATCTACATCCCCAAGAAAAACGGAAAACGCCGCCCGCTCGGCATTCCGGTGCACGCCGACAGGGCCGAACAGGCCCTGGAGTTGCTGGCGCTGGATCCGGTGTCGGAAACCCTGGCCGACCCGTGCTCCTATGGCTTTCGCAAGGCGCGCGGGGCGCATGATGCGATCGCCGGGTGTTTTCTCGCACTGTGTCGACGCAACTGCGCCGAATGGATTCTGGAAGGGGATATCCGGGCCTGTTTCGATGAATTGTCACATCCGTGGCTCCTCGAACATGTCCCGACGAACCAAGGGAAGCTGCGGGGCTGGCTCAAGGCCGGTTTCATGGAACGCGGGGTCTTCCGTCCTACGACGCAAGGCACTCCGCAAGGGGGGATCCTCTCCCCGACGGCGGCCAATATGGCCCTCGACGGGCTGGAGCAGCGCCTGCGTGCGCGGTTCCACCCCCGTGACAAGGTCAACCTGGTCCGCTATGCGGATGACTTCATCATCACCGGCGCGTCCTTGGCGCTGCTGGCCGATGAGGTCAAACCCCTGGTGCAGCAGTTCCTCATGGAGCGAGGCCTGGAGCTGTCCGAAGCGAAAACCCGGATCGTGCATATCGACGACGGGTTCGACTTCCTCGGCTTCAATCTGCGCAAGTATCATGGAAAACTGCTCATCACACCGGCCAAACCCAGTATCGCCGCGGTTAAGGAAAAGGTCCGGACCCTCCTCGAAGCGGGCGGCAGCCTGTCGCAGGATGTGTTGATCCGGCGCCTCAATCCCGTCATTCGGGGATGGGGTTTCTACTACCGCCATGTCGTGAGCAAGGAGACCTTCAGCGACATCGATCACGCGATCTGGTGCATGACATGGAATTGGGCCAAACGACGACATCCCCAAAAAGGCCGCAAGTGGCTCAAGGATCGCTATTATGCCCACAAGGACGGCCGAGACTGGGTGTTCACGGACGGATCGGTCACGCTCTTTCGGATGGCGAGTATCCCGATTCGACGCCATGTGAAGATCCGCGGCGACGCCAACCCCTACGACCCGCAACAGGCCGACTATTTCGTCGAGCGTCGCGGGCGTCAGCGGGGACGGCTACCCGTGCAGGCTCCTGCATGGCTCGTCGCGTGACGCGTCTTAGCCGAACCCCCGTTGATCGCCGGGTGCTTCACGGTGCCTTTTCAAGGCTTGAGCCGTGTGCGGTGAAAGTCGCAAGCACGGTTGTGTGTCCAGCGAAGGCTGGCGTGTTCAGCAGGAGACAGTCCTGCCGGGGTAACAGTCAGGAGCCCCGTAGCTTGGATCGCAGGGTGGCGGGAGACCAAGACTCTGAAGCCGATCGACAGCACCTTCCTTGGGGAGGTGGCGAGTCACCAGGCCGTAACAACAGTGAACGCAATGATGGCCTCGACAATGCGTAGCTCCGAAGGCCGAGCCTGCAACCGTGGGGCGAAGGCAGCATGGCGGGTCGAAATCTGACCGAGACGATCCGACCACTTCGGCGGGGTGAGTAGCGACGGCATGGTGGCAAGGGCACGCTAAGCAACTGGAGAAGCCCGTCTCGCCCCGGGGCGAAATCCCCGGAGCAAGGTAGGTCTTATAACCGGCGACACCGGGAAGTGGACCGAAGGCGAGCGGGTGGCGGATGGGCGCGTAGTAGCGCTGAAGCGGGGTAATGTCCGTGGAGCGAAGGCGCCCTACTGTTGGCAATCCTTGAACAAGATGGGAGGCAGGGGCGAGATGACAACGACGCCCATCGATCTGCAAGACCTGAGGAAGAGGATCTACATCAAGGCGAAGGCTGAACCGGCCTGGCGCTTCTGGGGACTCTACGTCCACGTGTGCAAAGAGGAGACCCTGCACGCGGCCTATGCGATGGCGAAAGCGAACAACGGTGCCCCCGGCAGTGACGGGGTGACGTTCGCGGCCATCGAGGCGGCTGGCGTGGAGGCGTTTCTGAAAGGCATCCGGGATGAGCTGGTCATCGGAACCTACCGACCGCAACCGAATCGCCGCCGGGAGATTCCCAAGGGAGACGGGCGCATGCGCGTCCTGGGGATTCCCTGCATTCGCGATCGCGTGGTCCAGGGGGCGCTCAAGCTGATTCTGGAGCCGATCTTCGAGGCTGACTTCCAGGATGGAAGCTATGGATACCGACCCAAGCGCACGGCGCATCAAGCCGTGCAGCGCGTGGCCGAGGCCATTGTGAGCAACAAGACCTATGTGATTGATGTGGACCTGGCGTCTTACTTCGACACGGTTCGTCACGATCTCCTCTTGGGGAAGGTGGCGGAGCGGGTCCGCGATGATCAGGTCTTGGGCTTGCTCAAGCGTATCCTCAAGGCCAGTGGCAAGCGGGGCGTTCCGCAAGGCGGTGTGATCTCACCCCTGCTCAGTAACCTCTACCTCAACGAGGTCGACCGGATGCTGGAGCGGGCCAAGGAGGTCACCCGCAACGGACGCTATACCTATATCGAGTATGCCCGTTATGCCGATGACCTGGTGATCTTGGTCGATGGGTATCGCCGGTGGAACTGGCTCAAGGACGCGGCCTGGCGACGCTTGGTCGAGGAGTTGGCCAAGCTCGATGTGCAACTCAATCAAGACAAGACACGACGGCTGGACCTGAGCCGGGGAGGGGCATTCAGCTTCCTGGGCTTTGACTTCCGCCGGGCCAAGACTCGGCGCGGGGTCTGGGGCGCGCGTTACACGCCACGGATGAAGGCGCGTACCGCGATCCTACAACGCCTCAAGGACGTGTTCCGCCGCTACCGCTCGCAGCCGATCGATCGGGTGATCGCCTTGATCAATCCGATCCTCAGGGGGTGGGTAGGCTACTTTCGGGTGGGGCACTCCAGTCGCTGTTTCGGGTATGTCCAAGATTGGGTGGAGAAGAAGATTCGGCGCCATCTGATGCGCGCGCGGCAGCGTCAGGGCTTTGGCTGGAAGAGGTGGAGTAGGACGTGGCTATACGAGGTGCTCGGGCTCTACGACGGGTACCGAATCGGGCTGCGTAAGCCGAAAGCGCTCCCAGTGCAAGCGGTCTCATAACCCTGGATGTGAAGTCGGCAGGAAAGCCCGGTGCCGGAAAACGGCACGCCGGGTTTGACGTGGCGGGGGCTGGAAACGTGATCATGGGAGCCGGACTGAGGGCCAGCGCGAAAGCGCTGGAGGATCCACCGGACCCTAACCTCGGCGCGCCAGTTCTCGACCCTACCTTAGGGGGCGGGGTGACCGTAAGGTCACCCTGCTACCCGACGTACCTGGACAGGTTACGCAAAATGAACCTACGAGCGTCAAATCATCGCTTGTATATAGGCTTCGAGTGTTAGTTGTGCGACCTTGTCCCAGTTGTAACGTTGCAAGACCCATTTTCGGATGGAAGTGCGTTCCTCAAGTGATAGTGGGCGAGCAGTTAGTCTAATCATAGCATTTGCCAGTTCTCCTACATCATGTACTGGAAAATAGCGCTCTGCGCTGAGGCGAAGCTCAAGATGCGGAGGAATGTCGCTCGACAGTACGGAGAGCCCATAGCTTAACGCTTCCAGTAGCGCAATTGGGAGCCCTTCATGCGAAGAAGGAAGCACGAACAAGCCGGCGTGGGCATAAAGTTGCCGCAGCGCCTCCCCGGTCTGAAAGCCTGTCATGACGACATTGGGATTGGTGTTGGCGGCTCGCGCAACTTTGTCTGAATGGAGTCCAGGATGATCGGCACATCCAACGATTGCTAGCTTCCAACCGGGGAGTTTTGCAATGCCGAAGGCTTCGATAAGATCCTCGTGTCTCTTTTCCGGTACAATACGACTTACAATCAGGATGTATCGAGCTGGTTCCAAGCCAAAAGTCGCTAGGTGAGACGTCGACGTGGGCATCTCCGGGAGGTCCACGCCGTTAGGGATAAGTGATGGCGTACAACCGTACTCTCTTTCAACGGCCGTTTGAATGGTACGAGAGATCGCAATCGCGCAATTGGCATAACGCATCCCGAATGCCTCACCCTTTTTGAGTATAAGGCTTGCAAAACGGCCCCATTTTTCGCGGACGTAGTCAGGGCCATGGTTGGTTACTACGACTTTGAGCCCGAAGAGTCGGGCGAGCGGGGTCAGGAGGGCAGGCCCGACTGCCTGGATGTGTAGAATATCCGGTCGCTTAAAAATTGCGTAAAAAACCGCCAGGACCGTGTGAGTAATGGCTTCGAGGTTTTTTGAGCGGGGCGCCCAAAGAGTGACTAGATTGACCCCACGCCAATGTTTGTTATTGTGCGCCGTAGAGTATGTCGAGCGGCAGACAACGGTAACCTCGCATCCCAGCGCTGCGAGTCGCGGGCAGATGTGCTCGGCATGACTTTCGACGCCCCCCATGATGTCGGGTATTCCGCGTAACCCGATCCAAACTGTCGACAGCTTCCGTTTTCCTGCAGGCTTTGGCATCACGCTGGACTTCCGTTGGATTGAGGCTCTTTGGCGCAGGTGAGAGTCTATCGCAGTAGCACCCGTGTGTCCCTAAGGGGCATTGCAAATCTGATGGTTGCCTCGGTCTTTCGTCTTTCATGGGCAGGGGATCGTGCTACCTGTTCTCTCCCTGAAGTTTCTCGTTTTTCTCAGGCGACCAGCACCATGACAGCAGCGATGAGGGCATTTCGGGTGCCGTGGCTGGGATCTCCGCAGTTGACCCCGAAACCCGAGTTGGCGAGATTATGTGCGAGCGGTGGTTCGGTACGAAGCGCGGGGAATTTTTTTTAAGCGGGCCCGTAGATCCAGGTAACGGTGGTGGCCACCATGCAGAACCGGAGATGGTTGGTGACGTCATCGGGGTTGAGCGTTTGCGTCTGGGCACTGCCGATCCTCTGCTTGATTTCGCTGAATCCACGCTGCAGCGAGTGGAGCGCCACCAGGAGTCGACCCGGCTGCAGTACGCCTTGCTGGATCGGGCGGTCAAGCCGGGCTGGTCTCCCTCGCAGATCCTCCTGATCGATGAGGACCTGTGCCGTTCCGGGGCGAGCGTCGAGGGTCGGCCCGGCTTTCAGCGGCTGATGGCCGAAGTCGGTCTGGATCATGTCGGCATCGTCCTCGGCATCGAGATCTCGCGCTTGGCGCGCAGCTAGCGGGACTGGTATCAAATGCTCAAGGTCTGCGGACTGTTTTCTTCCAGCGTGCGCGGGCTCCTTGCATAAGGGGCATCAGGTTGCTGTTGTCCACGGGGATATCGGTCACCCAGAAGAAGTGGACGATATTAACGTCGGGGGCGTGCTCGGAATACTCGAGGACGTTCACCTCGAGGTCGAAGTTGGCGTCGTTCAACGGGACGCCGTTGAGGTAGCGTAAGGGGTGGCGGAATCCGTTCTCCTCGCTGCGCCTCGCTTCGGTGGTCGGCGCGCTGCTGGCCGCCACCCGGTCGAACAGATAACGTATGGTCACTCTGTTTGGCGCCGAGAATAAAAAGTAGATCAAGCGCTTGTAGATGGCGAATCTGCGGACCATTGGAAGCCAACGCGTCTTCCATGACGATCAGCTTCGGATGCGGGTGTTCGCGGCGCAGATCCGTGAGCAGGCGCTTGGCGGCCTTGCGCTCGCAGTCGTTTTTCTACGCCCCGTCGGGCTTGAGGATCGGCTCGGGGGCGAGCGGGGAAACCTCCGCGCCGTCCGGATGCACCAGCATCGCCCCGAGCAGCTGGTGATAGGAGGCGCCGTTGCGATGGTGTTTCTCGGCGCACTGCGCACAGTGGATCGTCTGCGAGGAGAAGTAGCCCGTGCCTACGAGCGAGAGCAGATAACTGTCATCGAGGCAGGCAAACCCCTCCAGCCCCTTTCGCGCTGCAACTCGGCGAACAGTGTCCTGTACAGCGGACGCAGGTGGTTCGGATCCACCGCATCAAGGCGGTCGCGAAAGGGCGTGTCGCTCGGGGCGCGCTCCACGCCGGAGAGTGCTTGGAGATTCGCCCTCGTCGTCTCTTCCCGGCAGTCGTGCTCGAACTGCAACAGCGAGGGATACTTCACCCGAACAACGCAAGCCCCAACGTCAGCTGATCGACCAGCGCAATCGCGTTGCCGGGCGTATCTGGGATCGTCCCGAACACCCGCCGCGCTGTCTGTAGCAGGCCTACGGCGCTCAGTTGTTTACGGACGAAAGGCGCACTCATCGGAATCCGCCTCGCAACCTTAGATTTGCGCGGCAGTATACTGATTCTTTTCTGAAAGTTTATGAAGACTTTTTTCGAGACTGCGCTAACCTACTGTTGCCTATAGGGGACGTTTTTCGGCGGGAATTGCTGCCGAAGTTCCTTCTGAAACGGCCCGTTGCAGGTCAGAACATATCAGCTCTAGAACTTGTGAGGTTGCCATGATGTTTATTGAAAGAGTCAAATGCCCAACTTGCGGAAACAGTTCAAAAATCACGTTGCTCTCTATTCCATTTTCCAACCCAGAATTGCTTCGGTGGTTAAATAGCTATTACCGGAACCGCATTCCAAAAGGGTCTCTTGATGGCATGGATTATATCCTCGATCAATGCGCAGCTTGTGGGCTCATCTGGCAGCGGCAGGTCGGTGACGACGATCTACTTAATAGCCTTTACGAGATTTGGATCGAGCCTAAAGATTCGCAAATATACAATGAAGGACGAAGATCCGTCCAGCAGGCTCTTGCCTACGTTTCAGAAGTTGTTACGGTACTTAGCTACCTCGCGATAAATCCAAAAGATGCGAACTTTCTCGATTTCGGAATGGGGTGGGGACACTGGTGCCAAGTGGCTAAGTCGTTTGGTTGCCAGGTCTATGGTGCCGATCTTTCTGAATCCAAGATGGCCCAAGCACACGCAAATGGCATTCCCATGATTGACCCATTTTTTTTAGATTCGGAAACTTACTTTGATTTAATCAACACCGAACAGGTATTTGAGCATCTTGCCAATCCACATCGGATTTTAACTGGCCTAGTACGCAAGTTGAAACCCAATGGCCTTCTGAAAATAAGCGTGCCAAATGGCACTGGCATGGAAAAACGAGTGCATCGTATCAGCTGGGACGTAACTCCATCATCAAGACCTCTATTAATGCCTGTTCAGCCGCTTGAGCACATAAATTGCTTTCATCGAAAATCACTTGACATATTTGCAGCGTCAGTAGGGCTAGTGCCGGCAAAGATTCCACTTAAATATGAGTTCCGGTATGCTGCCAACATGAGCAGTTTAAAGAACGCCGCTAGAGGGCTGTTAGGCATTACATACAAGAACAGGTTATACCCAACGTACCGTTTTTATCGACGTGGAGGTGTCGATCATCCTTTCGGCCACCCCCAACGCGGCGACGGGTAGGGGCGATGGTGTCATAGGGGCGACGGGTTTACCATTTGTTGGACGAAGGCGCTTCGAGGAGAAAGCCCATGCGGCGTCTTCGGCTGTAAAGTGTAACCTCACGCCCTCGCTTACCCTGTCTATTGCCCACACCGAACACAGCTCCTAAGGTCTGGCCGGGATCGGCGGATGAAAGATCGAAAATGTTTCGGTGATATCGGACAGTCGCGCGAGGCCGCGCCAGAGTGCGGTGGCGCCAGGTCGGCCGTCGCACTTACGCCCAAGAAAACCGCCGAGCTTCGCCACCTTGTGCATGGCCTCGCCGAGTGTTGGCGGTATGTCAGGCGTGTTGGGTGCGCAGTGCCGGGTGCAGACCTCGCTGACGTCCGAAACCCTGCGTGAGAGCTCAAAGCTGCGGGTGACCAAGTGCTTGCAAGCCATGTATACCTCATATAGGCACAAGCTCGCATTTCTTGAATGCCTGGAATTTCAGCGTGAGTAAAGAGTCCAGCTCCTTCTTGTGCGTGGTGTGCGTTTGTTTTAGGCAGTCGGTGATTGCATCTCGGAACTCGGCGAAATTGGGATAGTATTTCGAGTAAAGGACTTGGTGATTAGCGTCGTGCCTCAGCCAGAGCATTTCACGCCGTGCGGACGGCGCCCTGGCGCAGCCATTTCTCGGGGCTGGGCGGGGTGCGGACGCTGGCATGGAGGAGTCGCCCGACCAGCGAGGGCAGATCGAACCGGCGGTTCAGGCGATACTGCGCCTCGGCGAGGTAGCGCGCCAAGTACTTGTGGACGTTGACGTGGTGATAGGTGCCCCGGATCGCGGTCTTGAGGTTGGAGATGACGGTATTGACCCAGCGGAACGCATCGATCTCGCTGGATTTGCGCGGGCTGACCACGATCGCCCCGTAGGCGGCGACTTCTGCCCCGGCGCAGCCGAGGCTCGCGAAGGCGTCGGTGACGAGGTGTGCGTCGGGATCCAGCGCCTTGCGCACCCACGCGCGCAGCGTGTCGCCCTTCAGATCGGGGAGCGGGTCGAAGCGCACGTGTCGGGGATGACCGTCGTCGCCGACTTCCACCGCGGCGATGAACACGGCCTTGCCTTCGGAGCCGCGTCCGCGTTTGCCGCCGCGGCGCTTGCCCCCGACGACGGCGTCGTCGGCAACAACCACGCCGGTGAGGAGGCGACCGGACTCGCGCTCGGCCATGGCTTCGAGGAGTTTGTGCTTGAGCCGCCAGGCGGTGCGATAACACACGCCGAGATGGCGTTTGAGCGACAGTGCCGAGAGGTTGTTCTTGTTCTGCGTCACCAGGTACATGGCTTGAAACCATTTGGTCAGCGGCAGCTTGGAACTCTCGAACAGGGTCCCGCACGTCAGCGAGGTCTGCACCCGGCACTGCGCGCACTGCCAGTAGGTGCGCCCGTCGGCGTGGAAGCGACTGTGCGAGGTGGCTCCGCAGTGCGGACAAACGAACCCCTGCGGCCACCGCGACGCCTCCAGGGCCGCGGCGCACTGGGCTTCGGTGCCGTAGCGTGCGAAGAAATCGTCCAGGGACATGCCCGGCTGGAATTGAATCGGGTTCTGCGGCATCGCCGTCGGCCTCGCTGCGGGTGGAGATGTCCGACAGTATGCGCCCGGGGGTGGCTCACTCCGTGAGCCTGCCGGCTCGAAAATCGCTGGCTGAGGGACGACGCTAATCACCAAGGACTTTTTTCTTGACGAACTTCCACAGCCGCTCGATCAGGTTTAAATTCGGTGAATAGGCGGGAAGATAAAGCAATTCGATATTCAGTTGCGAAGCCAGCGCTATAACGATATTGCACTTCTGGTAGCGCGCATTATCCATAACCAGCGTGATAGGCACGTCGAGATTCAGCATGGCAATGCGTCGCAACAGGTCGCAGACGCTGTCCGCGGTGATATAGGTATCGTTCGTAACCATCACCAGTTCATGTGTGATCGCGTTCAACGCACCGAGCACGTTGAAACGTTTTCTCCCGGCGGAAGTCTTTACAAAGAGACGGGAGAATGACCACAGAATACCGAGAAAGGCACCCAATACAAAGTGAGCAGCATCGACAAAAAAATAGCGCGTTTACCCTGTCTGGCTTCTTCGGGGCGCGGCTCTAACTTATTGATACGAAAATGTTCTTGCTCCTCAGGGTCGGCTTTCGAGGGTATGGTTCCGACTCTTCTCGGAGCCATGCCGAGCGAATTGAGAAACCGCCCCACGGCGCTCGGACTGCGCTTGATTCCCGTCAGCTCCTCGATCATGGTCGCCGCCTCGTTGATGGTCGCAGGCGGATGCTTGCGAAAATAGACGGCTTCGAGTCGATAGCGATGCTGCTCCAACTCGCTCGTCGGGGCGTAGAAGTTGAGCTCCATCAGCTTCTTGATACCACCGGACTGAAACATCCCGAGGTACTGCCGTAGGGTGTTGCTGGAAATTCCCGCGAGCCGACAAATCTCCCGGTGCGCAAGGCCCTGGCTCTTCAGCCACAGCACCTCCATTCGCCTGCGCACCCTTGGGTGTGGATGCGCGTAACGGGCCTTGATCATCGTTTGGTCCAACTGCTGGCGATCCTTGCGTCGTCAGGGCTTCCAGCCCTGATTCCGTCAGGCCAGGATGGCCTGACGACGCATTCGGTGGCCGCTGTGGGCGAAGGGATGATCGAGGCCGCGTAACGCAACTGCTGTATTTTCTTCAAATCCTGCTCGGAGAACTCGATTCTGATCATCGTCGCAAAAAAACTACAAGACGGCCCATCGGTAGTGTCAAGTCTAACTCGAAGTCAGAATGTTATCGAGCATTGCTGAGAGTCGACATGAGGAAAGTTGAGTTTATGCCTATAAGAGGTATAGATCACGAGAGGCGGTCGTCCGGGTAGTCCCTGTGCCAGTGTCCGGAGGCGCAACCGCTTGGTCAGACCATAGTGTCTTCGGAAAATGCGTTCGATCTGTTTCTCGATGAATGCCATGCGCTGATTCCGGTAAAGGTTGGGGCTTGACGAAGGAGCGTTTTCGAAGACATCGATGCGGATGCCAATGCGTTTCGATATCCGGTAGGTTTTCTTCCGGAACAGTTGGAGAGTCCGGACGGCTTCGGGTCGATTTGACGGGTGGCAGTTGGACCGATGTGGCCGCGAGTCCCCTAGGAGCCGAGAGTTCCGGATGCTCCCCAAGATCATAGTTCGGCTGTCGAGCGATTCACGTTGCGCCCGGCCTTCCGGCGACGCCACGTCTGCGGCTCTGGAAGTCTGGGGAAGAGACCAGCGCACCGTAGAACGCTGAAGCTTGGAAAATATACCGGTGATCCGCTCGGAAGCAAGCTTCGGGGTCGTTTCCAACTTGAGCTGACAGGGAATCGGGCACTGGCGCAGGTGTAGGAACGCGGTGTAGGTGAGTCTCGCGTTCGGACGCCGGATCCATAGTGCGCCCGGCGTTACAATGAGGCATGAGGTGCGAAGATCGCGACAGGTCGGCAAAGGTTAGCTTCGTTTCGCAATGCGGCTTTTGGATGTTGCGTTTTCACGACCGCGACCGTCAGGCAGGACGAGACGCGGATCCTAGTACCTCATTCCTCCTTAAGTTGCGGATATAGGCGCTTGAGCTTTATGCGTGCATTGTCGGTCGTGAACTGCCAGTCGACAACGGCCCCGGAAGCATTGCGGCGATCCGCCCAGGCCTTGGCCTCGCTGCGCAGGGTGTCGATGTCGTCGATGCGCCGATCCAGACACTGCTTGGTGAAGACGCTGAGTTCGATCTCGGCGATGTCGAGCCAGCTGCTGTGTTTGGGGGTGTCGTGAATCTCCAAGCGGTCCAGGAGTCGACGCGCTTCCTGCGGTGGGAATGCCTTGTACAGCGACGCCGGTGCATGGGTGTTGAGATTGTCCCAAATCAGAACGACCTTTTCGGCCTTGGGGTAATCGACGTCCAAGGACGCCACGACACAATACCCACCACCACTTCGACGGCACCCCCGAGCGGGTGACCGTCCGGCGTAGGCTCTCCCGGATCTCAGGGAACGCCAAGTTTAGTAAAATCAGTGTTCTACGCAGCCAATCTTGGTAAACTTCCATTCGAACGCTTTTAACTCAATGGAAAACCGATGATTGACCAGAGCCAACTCCTGCGCCTGCTCGGACTGCCGCAGATCGCCATCGACCGCGTCGAGATCACGGACGCCGCTGTGCTGGAAATTCATGTGCACAGCACCGAGGAGGGCACGCAGTGCCGGAGCTGCGGCCGACGCATCACTGAGCCGCATGGACTCGGTGAAGAACGGCGGTTGCGCCATCTGTCGATCTTCGAGCATCGCACCGAAATTCTCATTCGTCCCAAACGGTATCGCTGCCCCGATTGCCGGGATCATCCCACCACCACCCAACGGGTGGACTGGTACGACCCGCGCAGCGGCTTCACCCGTGCGTTCGAACACAGCCTGATGCGCGCCCTGATCAACAGCACCCTGGAAGACGTCGCGCACAAGGAGGCCGTCACCCCGGAGCACCTCGACGGTATTCTCGATCGGTGCGTCCCGAGCCAGATCGACTGGACGACGCTCACGGCGCTGCCCGTGCTCGGGCTCGACGAGATCGCCTTGACCAAAGGCCACGGCAATTTCGTGGTGATCGTCAGCGCCAGGGTCGAGGACACCCTGAGCATCCTCGCCGTGCTCAAGGACCGTAAGCGCGCGACCATCGAGGCGTTTTTGCGCACGATCCCAAAATCCTTGCGGCGCACCGTTCGCGTCGTGTGCACCGACCTGTACAGCGGCTTCATCGGTGCGGCCAAGGCCGTCTTCGGCACGCACGTCGCCATCTGCGCCGATCGCTTCCATGTCGCGCGTTTGTATCGCGACGCCGTGGAGACGTTGCGCAAGACAGAACTGCGCCGGCTCAAGCGCGACCTGTCGAAAACCGAGTACGGCGGGCTCAAGAACGTCCAGTGGATCCTGCGCAAGCGCGAATCCGACTTGAGCGCCGAGGAACGGCGGATCCGCGCCCGGTTGTTCGCCTATTCCCCGCAACTCGCGCAAGCTCATGCCCTCAGCCAAGCCCTCACCGAGGTCTACGACATGCCCCTGTCCAAAGGTCAGGCCAAGCGCAAACTCAGTGGCTGGATGCGACGGGTCAAGAACGCCGAGATGACGTGTTTTCAATCCTTCCTGAAAACGTTGCGCCGTCATTGGGACGAGATCACCAATTATTTTACCGAACGACACACGAGCGGTTTCGTCGAAGGTCTCAACAACAAGATCAAAGTATTAAAACGGCGGTGCTATGGCTTGAGCAACCTGCGCCGGCTCTACCAGAGGGTGTACCTCGATCTGTGCGGTTATCGGGTTTTCGCGCGCTGATCAATGAAAAACAACCGCTTAAAAATGGCTTGGACGGGGTGCGTCCAGCGATATTTTCAACCAACGTGTTCGGTCAAAATGACTACAACGTCATGTTTTTAAATATTTTAGCGCTTTCCCTGAATTCCGGGAGAGCCCCGGCGTACCCGCCATCCCTTTGACGGCCAGTCACTTGAAGTCTTCAGCGCCGTCACCCTCCAAGGTGAACTCAAGCTCGTCCTGGTGCTCCCGGACGGGACGCGCTTGCGCGTTCCGGCCACCTGGACCGATCTCGACGGCCCGCCCGCGCCGCGTCCGGCGGTGCTGGCCTCGGTGACGCAGTTGCGTCAGCTCCGCAGCGTTGTTAATGGGCTCCTTCGCCGTGCGCAGGCCGCCGAGTCGGCCGCGCCAACCTCACCGAAGGAGCCGAGCGATGCCCGAGCAGTTGACCTTCCTGCAGCCACCACCGCCTGCCGGGGCCGTACCGGCGTGGGAGACCCTCCGACCCGAGCAGCAACAGAGCGTTCGCGCACTGCTGGCGCGTCTGATGCGCCGGATCGTGCTGGCCCGGCGTGCTCCACAGCCGCAGGAGCATCCCGATGACTGAGCTCGGCAAAATCACGCCCTCGCATCGCGCGCGTCTCGCGGTGGTCTACATCCGCCAGTCCACCAGCGCACAGGTCGAATCCAACCGCGAGTCCACCGCGCGGCAATATCAGTTGCAGGCCTTCGCCGCAGAACTCGGGTGGCCGGCGGCGCAGATCCGGGTGATCGATCAGGATCTCGGCCTCTCCGGGTCGGGCCTGAACACCCGCTCGGGCTTCGCCGAGCTTGCCGCCGAGGTGGCGCTCGGTCATGTCGGGATCGTGCTCGCCTTGGAGGTCTCGCGACTCGCCCGCAACAATGCCGATTGGTACCGCCTGCTGGATCTGTGCGGGACGACCGATACGCTGATCGGCGATGCCGACGGCCTCTACCACCCGGGGCTGTTCAACGATCGACTCGTGCTCGGCCTCAAGGGCACCATGTCCGAGGCGGAATTGCATGTCCTGCGTGCCCGCCTCAATGGCGGTATCCGCAACAAGGCGGCGCGCGGGGAGCTGCGCCGGGGTCTGCCCATCGGGCTGGTGTGGGGCGAGGCCGACGGGGAGGTCCGTTTTCACCCCGACGCGGCGGTCACCGGGGCGATCCGCGCCGTCTTCGAGCGCTTCGCCGAGATGGGCTCGGCACGGCGGGTCTGGCTGTGGTTTCGCAGCGAGGCGCTGCCCTTCCCCACGCAAGCGAGCGGGTGCCGCGACATTCAATGGGGTACGCCGAGCTACACGAAAATCCACCAGGTGCTCACCAATCCGGTCTATGCCGGCGCCTACGTCTACGGTAAAACCCGCCAGGAGCGCTATATTGACGAGCATGGCGAGGTGCGTAAACGCCTCAAGCGCTTACCACGCGCGGATTGGAGTGTCGTGCTGCATGATCATCACCAGGGCTTCATCGACTGGGCGACCTTCGAGGACAATCAGGTGCGCCTAGCCGCCAATACCCGCCCGATCCGCCACGACGGCGGCGGCGCCCTGCGCGAAGGGGCGGCCCTGCTGCAGGGCCTCGCCCTCTGCGGTCATTGCGGGCGCAAGCTGGTGGTGGCCTACAGCGGTCGCAACGCCGCCCCGACCTATGACTGCCCCGGCGACAACCTCGCCAACGGGCGCGGCGAGGCGTGCCTGCGCGTTGGCGGGCAGCGCCTCCACCAGGCAGTGGCCGCCGCCGTCCTCGCGGCGGTCCAGCCCGCCGCCCTAGTGTGCCCGACATGGGCATGTACTTGTTACCTGAAAGGAGGTAACCGCGAAGAGTGACGAGAAGCGTAGCGAAACCCAAGGTGGACGCCGCGAGGCCAAGCTGAAAGCAGGGTGTAGCCAAGACACGACCGTAGGAACACGAACAGGCAGCGAGGCCGGATGCGGGCGATGAGCGTGCTAGGGAACGCGAAATCCAACCGTCACCGAAAGACGTCTCCGGTAGAGCCTGGCGGCACGGGTCGAAAGTACATGTTCTTACTCGGGGAGATCTGGCCCGTGAGAGCGGTCCAGAAGTCAGCAGAGGCCGTAGTAGCGTTGAGGCCCGGTGAAAGTCGGGAGGAGTGAAGGGCCGAAGAGTCACGAAAGAACCACAGTCTGCATCCGATCCGGAAGGCGGGCAGATGGGCGACACGCACTCGGCGTTGCAACTGCGGCAGCTACCGGGACGGCGAGCCGAACCGAACGGGTGGATTCCCGCATGGGGGAGGTCCGCGCTCATCAAGTCAACCGTGATCGCGAGCACAGACGCAAGAAGGGGTTCAATGAGCAACACGGTTGAGATCAGTCTGGAGGCGGTGCTCGACACCGTCAACATGGAACGGGCCTGGGCGGGGGTGAAAGCCAACGCCGGGTCCGGCGGGGTCGACGGCAAAGGGATCGCCGAGACCGAGGCCCACCTCAAGTGCCACTGGCCGGTGATTCGGGAGAAGCTCCTTCGGGGCGATTACCGCCCGGCGGCGGTGCGCGCGGTGGACATTGCCAAGCCGGGCGGCGGGACACGCCGCCTGGGCATTCCCACGGTGCAGGACCGGCTGATCCAGCAGGCCCTGCACCAAGTGCTGAGCGCGGCTTTCGATGGCGACATGAGCGAGCACAGCTGGGGCTTTCGCCCCGGACGCTCGGCCCATGACGCCGTCACGGCCGCACGCGGGTACGTGGCCGACGGCAAGGAATGGGTGGCGGATATTGATCTGGCGCGCTTTTTCGACCAGGTCAACCACGACCGCCTGATGCACCTGCTGGGACAGCGGATCAGCGACAAGCGGATCATGACGCTGATCGGGCGCTACCTGCGCGCACCGATGGACGAGGGCGATGGACGGCACATTCGGCGCAGCCGCGGCACGCCGCAAGGCGGGCCGCTGTCGCCGCTGTTGGCCAACCTCTACCTCGACGTGCTGGACCGGGAGCTGGAGCAGCGGGGCCTGTCGTTCGTACGCTACGCCGACGACATCGCCGTGTTCGTGGCCAGCGAACGGGCCGCCGAGCGGGTGCTGGAGCGCCTGACGCGGTGGCTGCACACGCACCTGGACTTGGACGTCAACGCCACCAAGAGTGGCGCACGCCGTACCGAGGAGAGCGCGCTGCTGGGCTTTCGCATCCACCCCGGTGGACAGGTGAGTCCGGCGCCGAAGGCCATCGAGCGGTTTAAGGATCGGGTGCGCGAACTCTGGGACGCCCGGCAAAGCCTCACCAGCGAGCAACTGCGTGAACAGTGGCAACGCTATGTCACCGGATGGTGGAACTATTTCGGCTACGCCAACTGGCGCCGCGAGGTCCACGCCCTGTCGGGTTGGGTCAGGCGGCATATGCGCAAATGCTTCTGGCTGCGCTGGCACGATCGCCACGGACGGTTCAACGCGCTGCGGCGCCTCGGCGTGCGCGGACGTGCGCTCGGGGTGGCCGGCTGTCGGCGCGGTGCCTGGTTCATGGCGCGTCATATCGTCGTCAACCAAGCATTGAAAACCGCAACACTGAATCGACACGGATTCACTCTACCGTGGACGCTTGCGGGCTAAGCCCGCTGGGCTCAACCGCCGGATGCGGAAAACCGCATGTCCGGTGGTGTGGGAGGGCTGACGGGCGCAATCCCGTCAGCCCGACCCGATCAAGCAGCCTTGGATGCGGCCGAGGCCGGCGACAGCGCCGCGCAGGCCGCCCGCGTGCAATGGCAGCATCAGCTCGAGCAGGCGCGCTATCAGGCACAGCTGGCGCAGCGCCGCTATCAGAACGTCGACCCCGACAATCGCCTGGTCGCCCGCGGCTTGGAAGCGGCTTGGGAGAGCGCCCTACACGCCGTGCAGGCCGCCGAGCAGCAGTTGCAGCGCGCCGAGCAGCAACATCCAGAGGCGCTCTGCGCGGCCGAGCGCGAGGCCCTGCTCGACTTGGCCGAGGATTTGGAAGCGGTTTGGTCAGCGCCTTCCACCAGCGATCGCGACCGCAAGGAGCTGTTGCGTGCCCTCCTCGAAGAGGTTCTGGTCACGCACGACAAGGACGCGCACGCGGTGCACGTCACCCTGCGGTGGCATGGCGGCTTGATCAGCGATCTCAGCATCGCGTTGCCGCGCACCCGCGCGGCCACGGTCCGCACCGACGAGGACACCGTGGCGCTCATTCGCCGCTTGGCCGCGTATTATCCGGACGCCGTCATCGCCGGCGTACTCAATCGCCAGCAGCGCACCACGGCCACCGGCTTACCCTTCACCGTCAACCGCGTCGGCAGCCTGCGCACCCACTGGGGCATTCCCTGCTTCGTGCCGCCGGCACAGCCCGTCTGCGGCGAGCCCCTGACCATCCGGGACGCCGCCGCCGTCCTCGGGGTCGCGCCCTCGACCCTGCACCGTCAGCTCAACGACGGGCTCATCGCCGGAGAGCAGGTCACGCCGGGCGCGCCCTGGCGCATCGTGATCACCGCGGCCTTGCGCGCGCACTTCGCCGGCGAGGCGCCCGAAGGCTTTGTCCCCATCGTCGAGGCCATGCGCCGGCTCGGCGTGTCGCGCCAAACCGTGTTGCAGCGTGTCAAGCGTGGCGAGCTCGAGGCCATCCATGTCTCGCAAGGCAACCGTAAGGGATTGAGAATCAAGGTTTCAGAACCGACTCCGGATCTTTTCGACGACCGCAAAACAGCCAGGGGGTAGTATGAACAGCGATCCAACAATTCCTTGATCTCATGCGCGAGATCGAGTGCGGTTTTGGTGGCGCGGACGCTGACCTTGCGCCAGCCGGCCAAGGGTTCGACGATCATGAAGTTGTTGGCGGTGCCGATGCGTTCGTATTCGTAGTCGTAGCGTTGCGGCTGCCCGGGTTGCAGCGGAATCGGCATGCGGGTTTCGCCGATCAGCTGGGTCGGCTGCTCGTCGAGGCAGATCACCGGGCGCTGTGGATCGTAAGGACGGTGATAGACCTCCAGCACGTCTTCCATGCAGGCCACAAACTCGGCGTTGTGCTCGGGCGGAATCACCCAGCAGGTGCGCAGGTGCGGTTTCAGAGCGTTTTTTTAAGCGTGCGCATGACGGTTTGCGGCGAGATGGCCTCCACGACCTTCAACTCGACGAGGCTGTCGGCCAACAGCGCGAGGGTCCAGCGTGCCTGTCCTTCGGGAGGCGCCGAGCAGGCGATGCGCAGCAGCTGCGCCTCGCCCGCGCCGTCCAGAATCCGTTCACGCGGCGGGTGTTCTCGCTCCTTGCGTTCCAGTGCCGCCTCCAAGCCGGCCTCGACAAAGCGTTGTCGGATGCTGAAGACCGTGCGCAGGCTGCAGTCGAAGGCGTCCGCGGCTTGCACATCGCTCCAACCCGGCCCATCGGCATCGAGCTTGAGCAGCACGTTTGCATGTTTGATCTTCCGGGCCGCCGCCTTGCCTTTACCGATCACCTCCGTGAGCGCCGTCCGTTCCTCTTCGGTGAGCCGTACAACATACTTGATCATAGGGAGTCTCTCCTGATAGCCAGCCTTAAGAAATACTCCTACGATCATGCTTACGCAAGATTAGGCGGAACGGGGTACTAGAAGGCTGTCGGACTTTCCCTGTGTCGGGCGGCGGAGCCGCCCTGTAGAATCAGCGCAGCACACTTGGGGGCCTGAGCCGATGAGCCACTTCCGTCCGATCCTTTGTGATGTTGCCTTTATGCGACCGCCCTCGGTGCACGCTTTGCTGCCCGAAGGGCACTTGGCGAGCAACGTGGTCGAGGTGGTGGAGGGGCTGGATCTCGGCACGCTGGAACCGGCCTACGCCGGGCGGGGCAGCGTGCCCTACCAGCCCGCACTGTTTCTCTCGCTTCTGATCTACGGTTACGCCACCGGCAGCTATTCCGGCCGCAATATCGACCATGAATCCAAGCTCGTCGCCCGCGCGACCGAGGCGGCTGCCACGGGACGCCAACCGGGCGGTAAGCCACCCACGGCGCCCACCCCCGACCCGCGTCCCGTAGACCAGATCAACCTCACCGACGAAGAAGCCCGCATCGTGCCCGTCGCCGGTGGTGGCTTGGAGCCGTGCTGCAACGCCCAAGCGGTGGTCGATTCCGAGACCATGCCGGTGCTCCTCCCGCAGGTCATGCAAGCGGCCAACGACAAGCAACAACTCGCCCCGCTGCTCGAACAGCTGCAGGCCCTGCCGGAGGAGATCGTCCGGGCGGAACAGCTGTTGGCCGATGCCGGCTAATTCAGCGAAGGCAATGTGGCGGCCTGCGAACGCGCCGGCATCGAGCTTTCGATCGCGATCAAGTGGGACGAGCAACACCCCCATTGGTCGGAGCGCTTCGAGAGCCCGCAGGCCCCGCCCGCCGAGGCGACCCCGGTCGAACGCATGGCCCAACGGCTCAAGACCCAAAGGCCGGGCGACCAGCCCTTTTAAGGTGCTAGCAACATACTGTAATATCTAGCAACATACTGTAATATCTAAAGATCTTCAACATTGCACACGTGCCCGATTGACCATGTTTGGTGAAATCCTCCAGAAGTTTGTCGAGAAGAGTCCGACCACCGTCATGGTGCGCGTCCTGCTGGAGCGGTTGCTGAACCCCGAGAAACTGGACCGCTGGTTCGAAGCGACACGCCAAACTCAGTACACACGCAATATTCTGTTCTCGTCGCTCGTCGGGCTGATGCTGCAAGTCGTGTGCAGGACCCAAGCAAGCGTTCACGCAGCGTATCGACAGGCCAACATCGCGGCCTCCATCGTCGCCGTCTATGCAAAATTGCAAGGGGTCGAACTGACCACCTCCCAAGCACTGGTCGGCGAGATCGCGCTGGAGGCGCGGGACATGATCCTCGCGATGAACGGAGCGCGTCCTTCGTTACTGCCCGGATATCGACTGAAGTACCTGGATGGCAACTGCCTGGCTGCCAGCGAACATCGCCTGAAACCGCTGCGCGCGACGACCGCCGGCCCCTTGCCGGGGAAATCGTTGGTTGTCTTCGATCCACAACTGGACATTGCCGTAACGGTCGTTCTCTGTGCCGATGGCCATACCCAGGAGCGCGCGTTGCTGGATGCGGTGATCCCCACGGTCGAAGCGAATGATGTCTGGCTGGCAGACCGGAATTTTTGCGTTTCGCAATTTCTGTTCGAGATCCACCGTAAGCAAGCCTTCTTCATTATTCGCCAGCATAGCAACCTCGTCGCCAAGCCATTGGAAAAATTTAGATTTATTGGCGCTTCGGCGAGTGGCGACGTGTACGACCAAGCCGTTCAATTGACGTCCACGAGCGGCGAGACCCGGGCGCTGCGCCGCATCACCGTCAATCTGAAGACGCCGACCCGCAATGGCGATACGAAGCTCGTCCTGTTGACCAATTTACCGTCTGCGGTCGCTGACGCCCCGACGATTGCGGCCTTGTATCGGATGCGCTGGGGTATCGAGACGGCCTTTCAAAAACTCGAGAAACACCTCCATTCCGAGATCGCCGCGTTGGGCTATCCGCAGGCCGCGCTCTTCGGCTTTTGCTTGGCACTGGTCGCGTTCAATCTCTATGCCGTCGTGATGGCCGCGTTGCGCGCGGCCCACCCGACCCGGGACATCGATCAGACCGTGTCGCAGTTCTATCTCGCGGGTGAGATTGCGACCACGATGACGGGTCTGACGATCGCCGTGCCGGAACACGAATGGGCGCCATTTGTACACGCGACTACGGAGCAGCTGACCGAGTGTTTGCTGCGCTTGGCGCAATTCGTGGATTTACACAAACTCCGGAAGAGTCCGCGCGGCCCGAAAAAACCGCCCATCCCGCGCACGAAATACAAAGGTCACACACATGTCTCAACCGCTAGATTACTCGCCGGCATAGAGCCGAACACAAAATGACACCTTAAAAGGGCTGGCCGGGCGACCTATGCCCTGTGCAAACAAACCGTCGAACCGGTGTTCGGCATCATCAAACCCGTGAGGGGGTTTCGTCAGTTCCTCATTAACGGTCTGGACAACGTCCAAAACAGATGGACCCTAGTGTGCCTGACGTGGAACTTGCGGCCCATGGCCGCGTTGGACCCGCAGCAAGGGGAAAGGTCAGGAAGACCTCACCTTTCATCCAAAAAGCGTCTCTTATGCGCAACACGCGACCCTCGAGACTCCGATTCAGGTCATCGCGAAGGTCAAGTCCGACAGGCTGCTAGTGATGGACCTCTGATTTGTGCATCCTTGAGCAATGAGGAACCGAGGTAGGACTTTCGTCGCGGTTTTATTGCGAGCAGGAGAGTGTTATGGAAGCTCTGGCATTGTACCTTGGCCGCACG
This sequence comes from Thiocapsa rosea, assembly GCF_003634315.1. Lineage (NCBI taxonomy): Bacteria > Pseudomonadati > Pseudomonadota > Gammaproteobacteria > Chromatiales > Chromatiaceae > Thiocapsa > Thiocapsa rosea. The sequence continues at coordinate 5,499,371 of NZ_RBXL01000001.1, read as the reverse complement.
GATGCGTTCTGCGGACTAACCGACCGCCGACGATCACGGCTTCGAGCGTCTGATGGACACCCGTGATCGGAGCTGGTGGGGATGGGAATCGAATCAGTATGCGTTCTGCAATCTGGAGAGTATTGCGGTTTGGTTAGGGCTCGCGGCTACGGCGGTCATCTCGACTTTCTCGGCAGTGTAGGAGCGTTCCGCCTACGCCTATGGCTCGCTGAAGGTGTACGTTTGGGGAGGCCTGCACGCCGCAAGCCGAAGCTCAAAGGCTGTCGATCGGACGAACTTCGGGTTACGCTGCGCTAACCGGCTTCCGCAACTTTGCCTGCCTTCTCGATTCGTATCTTGAGAGGTAAGTGTCGCTCGGAGGGGCCGGGAGCTTTTAGCTGGACGAATTTACGCGGAGGTAACTTCAATCGTCCTCGGATAGCGAGCACGTGTTTTGATGGTTTAGGGAGGCAATATGGCGTTACGAGTACGGGAACCTTGGGGACGTTTCTGGATGAGGCTTGCGGGTCGGAGTTTTTTCGGACGGTTGGCCTCCGGGATTGCTGGATGGGCTTACCCGGGTTATAAGGGGCGGCATCGCCTCGCGCGTTTGGGAGTAGCCGGCTATATCGCCCCGTCGGCGCTCCTTTCGCATTCCACTCTCATCTTGGGCCAGCACGTTTTCATCGGGGATGGCGTCATTCTTTTTTCGAGAGGGCGTGATACGAAGGTTCGGATTAGCGACGAAGTCTACATCAACCGGGGATGTATCATCGAGACGGGTGACGGTGGTTCACTGAGCATCGGAAGCCGAACGACGATACAGCCTGGATGTCAGTTCTCCTGTTATAAGGGATCACTCACGATAGGTCAGGACGTTCAGATTGCTCCGAGGTGCGCCTTCTACCCTTACAACCATGAAATGGCGGCCGGTGAATCGATCAAGAGTCAGCCACTTGTAACAAAGGGTGGGATCATGATCGAAGACGACGTTTGGCTGGGATATGGTTCCGTCGTGCTCGACGGGGTTACGATCGGACGGGGGGCTGTTATCGGCGCGGGCTCGGTCGTAACAAAAGACATCCCTTCCGGCGCCATCGCGGCAGGCGCACCAGCCAAAGAGTTAGGGCGACGTGTCGACCGGGCTAAGGCTTCGCGGTGTTCGTCCCGCGGGTCGAAACCGACGTGAGACACACGGCCCCATTTCAACAGGTGTTGGCCAAGTTTGACGGACCGCGTGACGAACGGTCGGCCTCGCTCGTGACTCAGGACAAACCTGCACGTGGCGCATAGCGCCACGGGGTATGCGTGACACCGCAGAGCGGGTGTTACGAGCCCTTTCAAGGTTCGGGTGGTTGGTCTAACGAGCGAGACGGTGCCTCGTGGTCATGTCTGTGCGGCAGTCTTGGAACAGTTCTTAAGGATTCATCATATGTCGTATCAACCTCTGGTCAGCGTCTGCACGCCGGTATACAACGGAGAGAAGTTTCTTGCCGAATGCATCTCGGGTGTGTTGGCGCAGCGCTACGAGAATTTCGAGTACATCATCGTCGACAATGCGTCTACGGACGCAACCCCTGACATTATCGAGGAGTTCCGTAAGAAAGATCCTAGGATCAAGGTCTTTCGCAATCCGGAGACGGCTTTTGTTATCGATAATCTGATGGCGTGCGCGACTCGCTGCTCCAGTGAAAGCGCCTGGGTCAAATATGCGCTCGCGGACGATTATCTTTTCCCGAATACCTTGGAGGAGATGGTTCGCGTCGGGGAGATGTCGCCGGATATCGGTCTCGTGTCTGCTTACAGGATGTACGGTATGCAGTGGACGAATGTCGGGCTACCGATGGACCAGTCTGTCTTCAAGGGTTCGGAGATCCTTAAGCGGCAGCTTTTGAGAAAGCTTCATGTCTGTAGCAGCTCGCCGAATACGATTCTATATCGTAAATCGGCGTTCGACGCGGTGGGCGGCTTGGACCGCCGTTACCTGCACGCGGACACTGAGCTCGCCCTGAGGCTACTCGATCGACACGATCTGGGTTTCGCCCATTGTGTGTTTACAAAGACCGGGCTCCATGACGCACGTCAGGAAAAGGGATCCGTATACAGCGGGCTGGTCATTCGGGAGTATCTGGATTTCGGATTTCGTAGGTTGGGGGAGTACCGCAGCGTGAGCTTTACAGCTAAGGAGCGCGAAGAGCTTGCAGACTACTACACGAGGAGCATCTGGGAGTTTTTTGGAAAGAAGACGGCTCATTTCGACATAAAGAACATCAAACTAATGCTCGACAGCTGTCCGGAGGAGGTGCGATCGAAGCTAGTTCGGGCCTTGTTTAAACGGCCTGGGCCGGTACTAAAAGGGTTTGTTCGGGAGCTTTTTAGGGTGAAGAAGGGACGCGTTTGATGGGTTTGATCTGGTTTCCCGCCACGGCTTGCTTGGGGGGCGAGACTGGCGGTGCTCCTGTGAAACGGGCACCTCGCTGATGGGATCAGTGGGGTTGACAAGCACAGACCAACTCCGGTGGACTTCGCTCTTGGTCGTCCAGACTGCTAAGCCGCGCCAGCTCCAAAACTCGTCGGAACTGGCGTGGCCAATCCACTTCCGTAAATTACGCATACCCGCACCGGGCGCGGTTTAAGTTATTGACACGAGTTTTCAGAAGTCCGTACTTTTTCATTGTCTGACACGCATCCCAGGGGTAATCGAGTGACGGTTTTCGAGCTGATGGAGCGAGGGGCGAGGGGCTTCCTGGACCGCCAGTTGCCGGACGGGTCCTTTCCTCCGGGACACAATGGCCCTTACTACGATCAAGAATTGCCGGTGAGGAACACGGCGCACGTCATGATTCTTCTGCTGCGCGTGCACGAGATCACCGGTGAGCAGAGGTTTCGTGACGCTGCGTTGCGTGCGCTAGGCTACGTAACCGCCGCTGAGCGGCGTCCGATGGGTGCTGCGTACTGGATGCGAGAGAATCCGCAGAAGGACTTTTCCAATGGACTCATCGGTCCGGCTTGGATCATCGAGGCGCTGGTTTTCGCCGGCAGGGCGTTGGAGGATTCCCGATTAACGGATCTTGCAGGGACGCTTTTTCTGCTGCACCCGTTCGACCCCTCGACGGCGCGATGGGAAACCGTGAATGTGGACGGGAGCTACGCGGGTGTCGATCGGACCTTCAACCATCAACTTTGGTTTGCCGCGGCAGGGGGCCTGCTCAAGAGCAACGGCCTTGTTGCCGAGCGCGTCGAGCGATTTCTGGATGCCTTAGGGGATAATCTGAAGGTGTACCCCAATGGGTTGATCATGCATCCGCTCGGAGGGATTTCCCGTCTCTGGGTGCGAGGCGAGATCAAGCGCTTCGCGAAACGGCTCGCGAAGCGGTCGAACAGAAATGCCGTTGACCCGGTTGTCAACAAGGCAATCGGCTATCATGCCTTCAATACCTACGCCTTCGGCCTTTTGTCCAAGTCTTTTCCGGGTAATGGTTTTTGGTCATCCGAGCGGTTTGGGCGTTTGGTCGGTTTCCTGAAGGACCCCACATACTTGGATGGCTTGGAGGTCTTCTGCTGTGCTGGCGGGGGGAATGGAAAGACGCTTCCGTTCAATCGATTCGGGTACCCCTACAACCCGCCGGGAATCGAGGTCGCTTTCACGATACAGTCCTTCGGTAGCCTATTCGGGGAGGAGGGACCTAGGCTGATCTCCGAGTGGATCGGTCGGCAGTTGGAACGGACATACGACTCGCAGGTCGGTCTCATGGTCAGAAACACGGATGATCCGGCGACGCTTTCCGCGCGGGTCTACGAGGCCGTGCGGTTGGAGGATCACGCTGTCCTCGGGGGTGGAGCCCGATGATCTCGGTTGTCGTTCCTGTCTACAACGCGGAGCCCTATATCGAGCGAGCGTTGCGCTCCGTCCTGCCGTTCGACGCGGTCACGGAAATTCTGCTGGTCGAGGATGGGTCGACCGATCGGAGCCTCGCTCTCTGCGAGGATTTGGCTAAGGCCGATGCGCGGATCAGGCTCGTTCAACACGAGGGCGGTGTGAATCGCGGCGCAGGTGCGACACGGAACCTTGGCCTTCGCAAGGCCGCCGGGTATCTGATTGCCTTTCTCGACGCGGATGATTACTACCTCGAGAACCGGTTTGAGGCCGACCTCCGGATTCTGACGGAGGTTCCGACATGCACCGGCGTCTATAACGCGATCGGAGTCCATTTCTACAGCGATGCAGCCCGGGAGAGCTTCAGATCCAAAGGGTTCGAGTCGGATCTCACGAGCATCAGTGAGCCGGTGCCGGGATCAGAACTCCCCTTGGTGCTTCTCAATCGACACCCCACGGCGAGGGGGCATTTCCACCTCGACGGTCTGACGATTCGCCGGCAAGTCATCGAGCGCGTCGGGTATTTCGATGAGAGACTGCGTTTGCACCAGGATTCCGAGTGGATGTTTCGTCTTGCGTACCTGGGTGACCTCTTGCCGGGTAGCCTTGAGACGCCCGTGGCGGTTCGGGGGGTCCACGACCAAAATCGGATTACCTCCGATGATAACGGTTTGCGCTCCCGTAAGAAGCAGTTTGAGGTGATGGCTGACTTCGTCCGAGCCCAGGGTGAACCCGGAGTGATCCGCGATGCCATCTTGATGCGTGATGCCTACTATCGATGGAAGACGGCGAGCGGGCCTGGACGGTATCTCGCGCTGGCGCGCTATCGGTTTTTGAAGGCCAAGGTCGGAAGGCTTCCCCGCGGGTAGTTGCTCGGTTAACCGCATGGCCGAGGCGACCGATGCTTGTGGCGCCGAGCTGAGGCATGGCGAAGCCGCCGGGACCTGTGTCGGGGGCGGGGTTGTACGACATGGCCGGGGGCTGGCCGCCTACTGCGTTCGCGCGAGGGATCGCGTTTCTGTCCGGAAAGGGATGTCCGGCGAGGTCGTCGGAGTTGTCGCGCTTTTGGAGGGGCGTTTGTCATTATGATCATTCACCCGGTCGAGATCATATTCCATAATGGTCGGGTTCGGATTACCGCTTCGGTCAGTTGTCAGGCACAGGGCATTTCATGGCCCGAACAGCTTTGGTATGAGCTCCCTCGAGAGCTGGAAGACCGCTTAAGTCTGCGTGCGGACGGCTTTTTGGTCGCCCTGCTTCTTCAGGCGATGAGTCTGGGGGAGGATATCCATGTCGAGGGCGCGGTGTCGGGGCGGCTGTTGAGAAATCTGGAAATCTACCAGTCTGTCTTCAGTTCTTGGTTTCCCGCGGCATTGCGTCCCGTTGGGTTCATCCCGCGGGACATCATCGCTCCTCCGGCGATTGTCGGTCCTCCGGCGGTTGCCGCGGCATTTTCAGGGGGCGTGGATTCCACCTTGACTCTTTTGGACCATTCGGGGTTGGCCGAGACGGACGCGGCCTATCGGATCACCCATGTGCTTTTCGTCCACGGCTTCGATATCCCGCTCGCCGCTCCGGAGATCTACGACGCGTGGGCGGGACGGTTTCGCGCGTCCCTGCTGCCCTTGGGTGTCGAGCTGATCGAGGTGCAGACCAACGTTCGGCAGTTCGTCGATCGTCTGCCTTGGATTTGGACGCACGGGTCGGCCTTGGGGAGTGTGGCTTTGATGCTCGAGGCTATGTTGACGAGGTTCTATATCCCCGCCTCGTCGCCCTATTCGGACCTGGAACCATGGGGTTCTCATCCGATCACGGATCCTCTGATGTCGACGGAGACGATGGAGATTCACCACGATGGCTGTCTCCCGCGAGTCGACAAGATACTGCGGATCGCCGATTGGCCCGGCTCCAAATCAGGGCTGCGCGTCTGCTGGGAGCATCCGGATAGCTCTCGCAATTGTTGCCGCTGTCACAACTGCGTTATGACTATGATCGGGTTGGAGCTCGCAGGCACTTTATCGCACTCTACGACCTTTCCTGAGTCATTGGATTATCAAAGGGTATCTGAGCTCATCATCCCGATAGGGGAGATCCAGGAGTGCGAATCCACGATCGCTCGGGCGGTTAACTTGAATCGCGGTGATCTTGCGTCGCCTCTCGGGGCGGCGCTTCGGCGGAGCCGTCGGGAGGCTCGTATCGGGCGGGCGGCACGACATTTGAAGCAAATGAGAGAGGGTTTATGGCGTCGGCTTTTCAGATCGTCCGGAAACAGTTGAAAGGAGCAAGGATCATGCGGGAAGTGTCGGTCTCAGTGCTGGTGGATCGAGTGAAAGGACGCCTCCGGCGGTTGCTCAAGCGTCCGCATAGACGCGTGGATCTCGGCGACCTTCGGCGCACGGAGCCTTTTTGTCGTCGTTACGGTTTCAGCCGAGGGTTAGCGGTCGATCGTCGCTACATCGAGGATTTCATCGAGACGCAGCAGGCTTCCATCACCGGGCGGGTGCTGGAGGTGCTGAACAACAACTACACGCTTCGTTTCGGGGGCGATCGGGTTACTCGCTCGGACGTACTCGACATCAATCCGGCGAATCCCTCGGCGACTATTCGGGACGATCTGAGAAGTCTATCGACGATTCCGGATGAGGTGTTCGATTGCGTGATCTTGACACAGACCCTGCACCTGATCGACGACGACAATGCTGCTATTCGACAGGTTTATCGGATCCTCAAGCCCGGCGGAGCTTTACTGTTGACGGTGCCGTGCATCTCGAAGGTCGGCATGCATCCGGATGACTGTACTTGGTATCGGTTCTACACGGATGCCGGGATTCGGTATCTCTTGGAGCGGACGTTTCAGCCGTCGATGTTGTCCGTGGAAAGTCATGGGAACGTTTTGACGGCCGCAGCATACCTTTACGGCTTGGCTGTTCGAGATCTTGAGTCCGAATACTTTGAGGTGAATGATCCGGAATATTCTTTAATCGTTGCCGTGGCTGCTCGTAAGCAGTCGAGTTGAGATCAATGCTTGAGAAACACTGACAAGATGTCCCCGTCGAACTCGCATTGGCGCATTTCCGGGAACTGTGAGAAGAGACTTAATCAGGAATGCTTGCTAGGAAAAAACCGCAAAGCATCTCTGCGTGCACAGTTGGTGTTGTTTTTTACAGCACCAAAATTGCGGCCCGTCAGGGTGTACAGCGATTGCAGTGCGGGTCTTTTGTAGGGTCGCTTCGATCAAAAATCCGAAGCTCGTCTCGTTGGTTCGACGGTTCACCCACCTGGTCGGCCTTTTAGGTTCCTGGTAACTGTTCAGGTCGCTTGCCAAACAATCCCCTGGGGCGGTAAGTTAGCAACATGCCTCAGCCGCCATCGACAACCGACAGGCTCGACAGCAGTAAGCGTCCAGCGAACTACATCTATCCCGCGCACTGCGCGATCTGCAAGATGCCGCCATGTTCCACGCACCGAGGGGAAGAGCATGGCAGAGAAGCGGCGCAGTCGCGAGCAGTGGCGGGAGTTGGTCGGGGGCTGGCCGGGCAGTGGTCTGACGCAGGCGCAGTACTGCGAACGCTACGGTATTTCGACCGGGAGTCTATCGCGGTGGCGGGCCGTCTTCGGCCGGGAGCACCAAGCCGGCGGCGGGCGGGCGCGATCCCGCGCCGAGGCGCCGGTACGCTTGCTGCCGGTGGCGTTCAGCCAAGCCCTCGAGCCGCCGCGCAGTGATCGGGTGCTGACCGTGGTCTTCGGTGGCGGCGTGCGCCTGGAGGTCCCGCCCGGATTCGATGGCGCAACACTCGCGCGGGTGGTGGATGTGCTCGCGCAGCGTACGGCGGCATGATCGGCTTCGGCTTCGGCGCACGGACGCAGGTGTATCTGGCTGCAGGGGCCACGGACATGCGCAAACAGATCGACGGTCTTGCGGCCTTGGTGGTCGATGTGCTTCAGGCCGACCCGTTCTCGGATCATCTGTTCGTATTCTGTAATCGGGGCCGCGACAAGCTCAAGATTCTCTATTGGCACAACAACGGCTTTTGGCTGTGGTATCGGCGTTTGGAGCGCGAGCGGTTCTGGTGGCCGGCGCCGCAGAGCGTCGCACCGGTGATCCTCTCGATCCGCGAATTGGGCTGGTTGCTCGAAGGGCTCGATCCGCGCCGTGTCAAAGCCCATCGGCGGGCTGAATTCGATCTGCTTTAAACGCGATCACGCTCGAATCAAGGTCGGTATTCCGGTATCATTCACGCCATGGACGGCCCGCTTCAAACGCTTCCGAATGACCCCGAGATGCTCCACGGGATCATTGGCCGGTTGAGCGATCAACTGGCGCAATCCGAGCGCGAGCGGGCCGAACAGTCGCTGCGGTTGGAACAGCAATCCAATACCCTGCAGCAGCAGACCCGGCGCATTGATCAGTTGCTCGAAACCATCGAGCTGCTGCGACGCAAGCGCTTCGGCCGCAGTGCCGATCGCATTCCCGACAGTCAGCTCGGGCTGTTTGACGAGACCGAGCTCGAGGCGCTGATCGCCGAGCTGGAAGCCGAGCTACCGGCCGACACCCCGGCGCCGGCGACCACCGCCGCAGACACCGTCGCGCCGCCCAAGGGCAAGCCGGTGCGCCGGCCCCTACCGAGTCATCTGCCGCGGGTCGAGCGTCTCCTGGATCTGCCCGAGGCGGAGAAAGCCGCCATGGGCGAGGACTGGGTCTTGATCGGCTACGACAGCTCCGAGCAACTGGCGGTCATCCCCCGTCAGACCTACGTCATCCAATACAAGCGCGCCAAGTATGTCGCCCGTGACGAGGACGTGCCGGGCGCCGAGGCGGGGGTGAAGATCGCCCCGCGTCCGGCGCAGATCATCCCCAAATCCATCGCCCACAGCTCGCTGCTGGCCTCCATCGTGACGGCCAAGTTCGTCGATGCCCTGCCGCTGTATCGTCAGGAGAAGATCTTCGCACGCGAGGGCATCGCGCTCGGGCGCCAGACCATGGCGGGCTTGCTCATCCAACTGCAGGCCCCGCTGCAACCCGTCGCCGCGGCACTGCAGGATCTGCTGCGCCGGGGAGCGGTGGTGCATGTGGACGAGACGCCGGTGCAGGTCCTGCGCGAGCCCGGTCGCGAGAACACCCAAGACTCCTACATGTGGGTGTTCTGCGGCGGGCCGCCGGAGCAACCGGTGCGCTGGTTCGAGTATGCCCCGAGCCGAGCGGCGGAGGTTCCCCGTCGGGTGCTGTTCCCCGCCGACGTCGATCCGCCGCCGCTGCCCTTTTATCTGCAATCCGACGGCTACAGCGCCTATGGTGTCCTCGCCGGTGCGCCCGGGATCATCGGCCACGCCGGATGTTGGGCGCACGTGCGGCGCAAGTTCGTCGATGCCGCCAACGGACGCAACGCCGGTGCCGCGCAGCAGATGGTGGCCCTGATCGGCGAGCTCTATGCGGTGGAGCGGCGCGTTCGCGACGCCGATCCCGAGACCCGGCTGCGCGGGCGTGCCGAGTACAGCCGCCCGATCCTCATGCGCATCCGCCGGTGGCTGGATCGCACCGCCACCCGCGTCCTTCCCAAGAGTTTGCTCGGCGAAGCCATCGGCTATGCCCTCGGCCAATGGCCGATCCTCATCACCTTCCTCGAGGACGGACACCTGGACATCGACAACAACACCGCCGAGAACGCCATCCGGCCCTTTGTGCTCGGACGAAAAAACTGGCTCTTCGCCGGCAGTCCGAAGGGTGCCGAAACCAGCGCGCTGCTCTACAGCCTGATCGAAACCGCCAAGGCCAATGGCCTGGAGCCTTGGGCCTACCTCAATCACCTCTTCGAGCACCTGCCCGGTGCCAAGTCCCCGGAGGCGGTCGCGGCGCTGCTGCCTACAACCTGAAAATGGACGACCTCAAAAGGGAAGGGTCAATCCGGTAGTTCGCCGGACGCTTACCGACAGCAAAGATGTCGAACTGGTCCGGTTGCGCGCGCAGAACGCCGAGCAGGCGAAACAGATCGCCGAGCTGCTCCAACGTATCCGCGAGCTGGAAGCGCGCTTGGGCAAGGATAGCCACAACTCCAGCAAGCCCCCATCCTCGGATCCGCCGTTCAAGAAACCGCCGCCGCGCTCGCGCCGCGTGCGCAGCGGCAAGAAGCCCGGTGGTCAGAAGGATCATCCCGGCGCCACCCGAGCGCTGGTCGAGGATCCCGAGCACCGCATCGTTGTGCCCCTGGAGGGGCTGTGCAGCTGCGGGCGCGACTGCGCCGAGGTGGCTGTCGAGGTCTTGCCCGAGCGCCGTCAGGTCATCGATCTGGTGGTGCACCGCGAGGTCACCGAGTATCGCACCGCGACCGGCGTGTGTGCCTGCGGCCAGGTGCATCGCAGTGTCTTCCCGGACGCGGTCGGCGCCCCGGTGCAATACGGCCCCGGGCTGTCGGTCTTGGCGGTGTATTTGACCGACTACCAAAACCTGCCCTATCGGCGCAGCGCCGAGCTGATCGGTGTCTTGGCGGGCATCACGCTCTCCCCGGCCACTTTGGTCAGCATGGGTCGCAAAGCGGCGGCGCGCCTGGCGGCACCCGTGGCGGCGATCGGTCAATCCATCGTGCGCAGCGCCGTGGCCCATGCCGATGAAACGGGGATGCGCGTCGCCGGCGCCCTGCAGTGGCTGCATGTGCTGAGCACCTCGGTGCTGACGTTTTACGCCGTGCACGCCAAGCGCGGCGCCGCGGCGTTGACCGGCATCGGCCTGCTCGACGGCTTTCGCGGCATCCTGGTCCACGACCACTGGCGGGCGTACTTGAGCACCCCGGCACAGCATGCCTTCTGCAATGCCCATCACCTGCGCGAGCTTATCGCCCTGGCCGAAGCCGACCCCGTGCTGTCCTGGCCCAAGCGGCTGATCACCCTGCTGTGCGAGGCCAACGACGCCACCATCGCCGCCCGCGCGGCCGGGCTCGACGCCCTTCCCGATGGGGTGGTCGCCGACGTCTTCACCCGTTACGACACCATCCTCGCCGAGGGGGCCTTCTTTCATCCCCAGCGCCTGCCGCCACCGGGCAGTCGACGACGGGTCAAACAGACGCCGGCCTACAACCTGGTCGCGCGCCTGCGCACCCACCGCGACGAGGTCATGCGGTTTGTCACGGACCTGCGCGTCCCCTTCGACAATAACCAAGCCGAACGCGACCTGCGCATGCCCAAGCTCAAGCAGAAGGTCTCGGGCTGTTTCCGCGCGCCCGAAGGTGCCGCGGCCTTCGCCACGGTACGCTCCTATCTGTCCACCCTGCGCAAGCAGTCGATCGATCTCTATCCCGCCCTGGTGATGACCTTCCGGGGTCAGCCTCCAATGCCCCGCCTGCCGTAAGGCAGTTGGCTACCTGAACAGTTACAACGATTCAAGATCAACCTGAACAGATTGGATGGGCAAAGCGCGTCGGCGCAACTGCTCGCTTTGATGCCGGCGCGGGGTTGGGCGCGCTATGCAATCTCACAACCGGCTTAAGGCGTCAAGCATCTGTATGCTTTGTTTCTGAATCACTTACCTTGGACGGTCGAACTCTGCTACGAAGCTCTCTCCTCGCCAACCCCGCCAAGGCGACTCCTATGATTATCCCCATCGCGGGACCGATGGTTGGAATTGGAGTAGATGTCGGGGGCGGCGGACAACTATCCCCGTCGCGAACCGCCCAAGCGTAGCTCAAAAATTGACTCGTCTTAAGACCATAGCCTTGACGGCCGCCAAACGACTCCTGCGGCGGTTGATCAAAGAATCTTCCCGTGTTGAATCCATACGCCCGGTTCTCATCGAACTCTGTACCTAACCAATAGTTATCGTTCTGCATGTTTATAAAAAAAACATTCAACTCGTCACTCAAGTTGATATACATCCCGGAAGCATCGTCGCAAGTTTGACGTGGGGTGCAAGTAGCGGGCACGTTTTGGAGGTTTGGGCCTCCGAGCGCGTACCATAGGTGCCCCATTTCGCTTTGATTACAGCTGTAACTTTTATTCGGACAAATGACGCTAGCGTCTCTGTTTGTCGCCGACGGTAGCCGCCAGTCGCTGAAGCCAGCAAACTCCAGCTGATCGGCCCACGCTGCAGCCTCGCCCCAGGTCATCAAGCCGTCGGAGTCGTATCCCGACGTTTGAGCATAGTTGGCATCTTGGAGCCAAGTCAGGTCGAACTCCTCGTCGTAGATCATGCCGGACCCGCAGCTTCTGAGAGCCGCGTCGGCCGAACCGAAGGCGATTGCGAAGATAATGCTAGTGGCGATTGTGGCCGAGGCCCGATAAGATCTGAACTTAGTATTCAATGAGAAACTCCTTGTCGCTGTCGATGCCATAGTTATGCAGGGTTGTTGCTCAGGTCACTAAGTGCGCCGCCTCCTAGCCGCGACTAGGTTGAAGCCGGCACCCATTCGGACGTGTACGGTCCGCTGCAGTCGTTACGAGGATCGAGGCTATCGAAAATTTGGGTATTATTCAAGTCTCTTGATTCCAATCTCGCGCACATTTTGCATACCGAGAAATATTCCGTTTGAGCTAGGTTAGGCGCCGATGATGCTCGGCTTCGCGTATGCTCACGCCCGTACGAGATCGAAATAACGGCTTCGCATTGACTAAGCCGGATGAGAACCGCTCGGCGCGGCATTTCCTCTTCGCAGGCCGGTGGAAAATGCGAGGTCAGCCGGGGCGCTGTTCTCGGGGCGTCCCCGGGTACATGGCACTAAGAGCCGAACTGGATCGCGCCCAGCGCGTTATGCGGCGTTTTGGGATGGGATCGGCTCCGGCAGGCATGACCGCTAAAGTTGGCGCGGTTTAAGGTGTGGAAAAATATATTATTTGAAGCCGCAATTACGATAAGGGTTTTGGATGCACCGAACGTCGAACTCACTCGAAAATGAGCATCTCACTCTGGAAGCGTTCTAAACGTGTCGCCTGTTTGCCGTGGTCAGGGATCTCGGAGATGATTGTTCACCTTACAACCGTCGAGGTGGCAGATCAGAAAGCGGTGTCCGGCATGAGAGTCCGTCTCTTCTTCACACGCGATCTGAGAGCATCCACAAGCACAGCAGGCGCGGTACAAGAGTCGAAGAGGGTCCTGTGCGCTTCGAAGATCGGCAAGCCCTTCGGATGAAGCAACTGCTACAGGTTTTATACGGATGCCGGGATTCGGTATCCTTTGAATGCGACGTTCCGGCCGTCGATCTTTTCTGTGGAAACGAGCCGACGAAGATCCTGACGTTAGACATTCTTCTCCTTTTGCTCTCGTTCCGTTTCTTCCGGTACCCTCGACTTCGCCGATGATTTTGGTTTTCTGCACGTCAAATGCTCACTCTTCGCGGCGTTGGCTCTGAGTCACGCATCGGCAACAATAGTCGCAGCTATTTATGCGAACAGCTCTTTTGGAGATATTTTGTTTCCGGTTTCGATCGTCTTTTATGCTTCTACGGCTCTTTTTTGTATGCTCTGGATGCGCCGGTTTCTGTTCGGTCCGATGGAGTGAATTTGGAGGACGCTTCTGTACGGACGACATCAAACTATGTTGCGGGACCATCGGTAGTATCACGCAAGCCAAGTCGTCGTTATTATGTATTTTTAGCCAGCCTGCCATCGGCGGAAGTTGGGCTTTCGATGATCAGCCCAGCGTACGGGTATCGACGTTCCCGGTAATCGCCTTAGGAGATTTCCGGGAATAAGCATCCCGACTGCGAATGCCTGGGCGACCTGAAGGGCTGAGCGTGCGAATAAATTCGCACTTACACGGCGTTAGCCCATTTCCGGAAATCATCTTAAGACCATGGTCGACGGCGCGCCCATTTGACGGGGGCCAAGAGTGCGTTTCCGATTCGGCAGGGTAGGGAGCGCATTGCGATCCGGCTGGCTTGCTCGGTGATGACGGCGTCGCGCCCCAGCTCCATCCGAAAGATGACATCAGCAACCCGACTACGATAGGTTTCCAGGTGATTCTCGACGATCTTTTTCATAAGGTCAGGGCGATGCCGCTTCGCTGTTTTCAGTAGCGAGCCGGGTGTATCGCGATAGTCGAAGAGGACCTCGGGGATGGCGTGGATTCGCCAGCCATGCTCGGTTACGCCGATCCAGAAATCCCAGTCTTCGAAGCCACGTAGTTCCTCGTCGTAACCGCCGGCATCCTCCCAACATCGATAGCGGAAGAGGGCATTCCCGCAGCAGTTATTCTCGATCAGAAAATCGCTGACGGTCCCGCCCTTCGGTCGCCAAATATGGCCGTCGAGTCCGGTTTTGGAGCCGAACCGAATGACGTGACAGGTGACAACGCCGACGTCCGGATTGTTCTCGAGGATAGGCACTGCCTTTTCGAGAAAGGTGGAATGGAAGCGATCGTCGGCGTCAAGGGTCAGGATGAGCTCGCCGCGACTGCGTTGAATCCCGTAGTTGCGTGCTGAAGCTAGGTGGCCGTTGCTCTTGCGATGGATACTGACCTGCGGTATCCGGATGGCCTCGAGCACGGCGAGGCTTTGCGGGTCGTCGGACCCGTCGTCGACGACAATGACCTCGAAGTCCCGATAGGTTTGGGCCAAGATGCTGTCGATCGCCTCCATCAGAAAACGGCCGTGGTTGTAGAAGGGGATAACCACGCTTACGAGTCCCGGCTTTCTATTCATCCGTCACCTATCATGTTTCAAGACGGCGGCTACTCCGGACGCTGTGTGCCGTTTTCCGAGATGCGCGTTCGGGTCGTCGGGAAGATGCGGTTTAACGGGGCCGCAAGCCGTAGAAGGCGTCGTCGCAATGCAGCATACCGCGGCCTTTGTAGTGTTAGGAAACGCTCGCGCGTCAACCGACGGATCCTCGGGTCGGTCTTTGTCGAGGTTGCGAGGTAATGGTCGAGCCACCGCAGGAAGGCGATGCGTGATTTCTTGTCTTCGCCGCTGTACATGGATCGGTGCCAGCAGGAGTCCTCGCGCTGCCGATAGCGCTCGAGATAGCCAGACTGGACCCAGACCGTTCCGATGCAGAACAATTTCGCCAGCAATACCTGGTCCTCGTAGAGGCGTCCGATGGCGTGGTCGAAGCCGCCGATACGGTCCATGAGTGAACGCTTGGCCACGAAGCTGCAGATGCATGGAACGGCCCCCGCACCGCCGAGGAGGATCGGGACGAGCGTCGGCGGGCGAACGAGTGTATCGGTTTGGATTCGAAAGGTGGGTAGGTGATCTTTCTCGGTATTTTCCGGCTTTCCGGTCCAGCTATGCCAATATAGGGTATTCCCGAAAACCATGTCGGCTTCTGGATGACCTTCCAGGACAGCGAGCTGCGTCGCCAGCTTATGCGGAAGGAAGACGTCGTCGGCGTCGATGAAGGCAACGAAGTCGCCTGTCGCTGCGGCGAGGCCGAGGTTCCGCGATGCCCCCTGACCCCGATTGGCATGATTCGGGTGAGCCAGGTAACGGATCTGTTCCGGATGTTGCTCTGCGTAAGCCTTGGCGATTTGAGTGCTGCCGTCGTCCGAGCCGTCATCGATCAAAAGAAGCTCCCAATCACAATAGGATTGGGCGAGCACGCTTTCGATTGTTTCCGCGATGAATGGCGCTGCGTTGAAGAAGGGCGTGATGACGGACACTCGGGCGCGCCTCGCGATCCCGTTGACGCCAAGGCGTTCCCTGGTCTCCGTCGAACTCCTCCTCGCGATCCCCAGGGCGACGGGGACGCGGTCGGTAAAAAAGCGCTGCCATCTTGCGGCGTCTTGGCCGGCTTGGGTGGCCAACCTGGCGCGCAGTGCGACGTCGTCGAAAATGGCGACCATGTCCTGGATCTGTCTCGGCTGCGATAAAGGCCAGGCGAGTCGTTGGTCATCCCAGTAGGCGGCAAGCCCCAGTGCCTTTTGGCGGTAGTAGTCACCGTCGTAGAGCGCGATAGCGGGCACGCCGTGCTGAAGCGCGAAGGTGCAGAAATGATAGGAGACGCCGAGCGCGCCGAAAGCCTGTCCGAGGAGGGCCTTCGCGAGAGAGGGAGTCCACGAGACGTCGTGGAGGATCTGAATGCCCCCTTTCGGAGCGTACTCGGCGAGTCTTTGCCCGCTGGCGAGGTCGCTGTCGCCCGGATCGAGAGCGATGGGGACAACGAGGACGGGCATTGCGTAGTGTCTGCCGAGCGCGCTCGCCTGGCTGGCGAGCGTGCGGAGCGATTGCTCGGCGACCGGAGAGTAGAGGCTGACGCGGATGTTGACGGCGATGAAGCGTCCCGACTCGATACCCTGTGCGTCGAGGAGGGCGCGGACCTCATTCGACTCGGCGTCCGGAAGCCCAAAGGTGTCGTCGCCTACGACCGGATAACGTCCCGGATCCAACTGTGCCATGCGACAAATGCGCACCGATTCGGTCGGCTCGCGAATCCCGATCAGGCGGACCTTGCGCAGGGCGCGCGCCAGTGCTTGCCGACTCGCCCGGTGCCGGATCGGACCGATCTGCTGCCCGCTGAGGACGATGGGTTTGCCGAGGGCGGAAAAGCTATGAATAAGGCAGGCTCGTTGCCAGATCTCGTTGTCGAAGACATCGTTGAGATCGCCGCCCCCGGCGACGAAGAGCGCATCGAATCGGGCAACCCAATCGATCGCCGCCATCCGCGTTCCATCGACATCCACGCGTGCTTGCTCCGGGTCGGTCAGACCTTGAGCGAGCAGGAACAGATAAAGCAGGCGTCGATTCTTGGGGGAGAGGGCGCGGAGGAGACGTGCACGGATGCCTCCGCCGCGACGTGGAATTTTGTAGGGTGGCGGCAAGTGATAGTCGACTCGCTCGATGCCGGGCAGGTTCCAGATCCTGTCATCGAGCGGACAGTCCTTGACGAAGAGCTGGATCTCCGTGCCATACGCGCGAAGCTGGTGTAAAGCGGCCTCGAGCATGCCCAGGTCGCCGAGATTATCATAGGCGCCGTGATCGACGAGTAGCTTCATCGTATCCTCTGGGTTGATCCCTCACTCATTCCGCGCCTCGGGTCGGTGGCTCTTCTGGGGATCGAGGATGCGTCAACCGATTAAAAGCGACGCGCATTCGTTTGCGTGCGCCCCGGATCCAATGACGTGGGCCTTTGCGTAACTGCGCAATCCAAGGGTAGCGATAGGGCACGAGTTCGCGGAGCAGTGCAAGCCGGAGCCAAGGGTCCCGAATGCCTTCCGATGCGAAATAGCCGTCTGCCCAGTCGAGGAGCGGCAGTCGGAGCGCTCTGGAAACGCCGCTTCGTTCGGCGACGGCGCAGCAACTTTCCTCATGCTGGCGATACCAGGCCCAGCATGCGTCGGCGACATAGACTGGGTGCGAAAGACAGAGTTTGATGAAGAATGCTTGGTCCTCGAACATGCCACGAAAGGCTTCCTGGAAGCCTCCGACCTCTTCATAGACTTGCCGACGAATCAGCGCATTGCAGGTGGTCGGTGTTTGGACGCGGTTCTCGAGCATGAGGAACACCAGGCGTGGCGGCTCGATCAGGCGATCGGGTTCGACGCCTAAGTCGTAGACATGATCCGCCGACACGTCCGGGTTTTCAGTCCAGCTATACCAAATGAGGCTGCGCCCATAGAGCATTGCGGCCCGCGGATGTGCCTCTAGCAATGGGACCTGCTCTGTGAGCTTTTCGGGAACCCAGACATCGTCGGCATCCAGGAAGGCTAGATAGTCGCCGCGAGAGGCTCGAGCCCCGAGATTTCGCGAAGCACTCATGCCGCGATTGACGTGGTCGGGGTGCTCGAGATAGCGGATTCGGTCCGGGTGCTTGGATGCGACTTCCCGCGCGATCGCCGTCGAGCCGTCGGAGGAGCCGTCATCCACAAGGAGGAGCTCCCAGGTGTCGTATGTCTGCGCGAGGATACTGTCGATCGCCTCGCGCAGAAACCGCTCGGCGTCGAGAAAGATGATGATGCAGCTCACCAGCGGGCGTGTGTCCATGGCGGGCCTCTCGGTCTCGACTCAGTGACGGGCGGGTTTACCGCGCCGGAGTTCGGCAAGGTGTCGGGCGAAGATCTCGCCGTTCCAATCCAGGACGCCGGCGCGGGGCAGGCGGAAGGGGTCGCTGCGATTGGTGACGAGGTCGCGGCGCGTGCTGCACGCCCCCAGAAATCCGGCCTCCCGGACTAGGCCGGCGGTTTGGGAATCGAAGTCGCCGTGTGGATATGCAAAGCTTCCGATGCGATGCCCGGTGATCTCGGCGAGGCGATCGCGACTCTGAAAAATCTCGAGTCGCTGCGTCTCCGGCGTGCAAATCGGCAGGGAAGGATGTGTGACGGAATGGGCACCGAGCTCGACCACGCCGCCTGCATCGAGTCTTCCGAGCTCCTCGGCCGTCATCGGGCGGACGCCGGGCCTCGCCTGCTTGGTTGTTCCCGCCCAAGCTGCCAAGTTGCGGAGGGCGGTGGTGCGGCTCTCCTGCGGACTCCGATAAAGGCATCCCCAGATATCGTGGAAGAAGGCGTGGCGCGGTGTCGGATACGGCTCCGGAATCCTCCATGCCCGACTGGATGCCACCTGCTCGGGAGTGAGCGTTCTGGCCTCCCCGAGCTCCCAACTCCTCTTGAACTCCCCGAGGTCGAGATCGAGCCTATCCGGCAGTGTGCCGGGCTGGAGAAGGAGACGTTCGATGTCGTCCCACCAATACTCGCGTGAGCTGCCGATGTATCCGGTGGCGACGAAGATGGTTGCGGGTATGCCGTATCGCTCGAGCAGCGGAGCGGCCTGCTCCAGGTTGTCGATGTATCCGTCGTCGAAGGTCACGGCCACGGCGTTGCGGGGCACACGTCCGGATTGGACCGCTGTCGCCAGTTGGGTCAAGTTCAGGACAGGCCCATGACTGGACAGGACGTCGAGTTGTTCTGCGAAATGCTGCGGTGAAACACAGAGGCCCCACGGGTCCGAGTCACTCTCGGCGATGCGGTGATACATGAGGACCAGTGCCTTGGGGGCGATGCGATCCCTGACTCGTCGAGCCCAGGAGCGTGCCTTACGCAGTGCGGTGCTCATGTTCCAGTACTGTCCGTTTTCAGTAGGGAAGAACTCGTCGCGGATCCATGCGGTGTGGGCATGCTGACGAAGCCGGAGGCGGTCGAGACCGGATGCTCGGCGACAATTTGCCGAATGATAGACGTAAAGACAGCCTTGTAGTTTTCCGGGGAGTAGGTTGATCGCGCAATCCTCCATGACTCGACCGCCATGTCTTTCAAGGCGTCGGCGGGTTGGCCGGCGATCCGACGTGTCGCTTCCATCAAAGATTCGACCGTGACCGACCCGTGCATAAACGACCCGAGCATGAGACCTAAGCTCTCGTCGATGTCAATGCCGGATTCGCGACTGATGATGGGAATCAGTCCGGCCTGCATGCAGGTGACCACGGCGCCGGCCGCACCCTCTGCGCAGGAGGGGTAAATCAGTCCGATACATTCGTTTGCGAGCTGCTGAAACTCGTGCCCGCCGACATCGATCCAACCGTGCGTCCTGATGTTCGGTGTTTCGTAAAGCTCTTTGTGAAATGCCTTCGCAAAGTCGGGCTCCTGGCTGATCGGTCCGCAGACCGTGAGTCGATATTCGGGCATCCTCGCGAAAGCGGCGAGAACCAGATCCAGGCCTTTCTGGATAAACCCCCGGCTTCCCAGCCAAATAAAATGATGACGGACTCTCCCTAGATCCTTGTTTATCGGGCATGGATAAAGGCGAACGGCCGGGTTGGGCAACTGGAAGACCGGTGTATTGCCAAATCGGTAGGTTTCGTAGGTCACCTCATTACCGAGCAGGGTGGCATAGTCCGCAGAATCTATCGCCCAAGTCGGCTCCAACAGCTTGTAGCTGGCGAGTGCTACGTGGCGTTCACGGCGCACCTCGAGGCAGCGGTTCAACGCCGCCGCGTTGTTGTGCAGCCAATGCGCGGTGTCGAGATGAACGATCTTGATGGTCTCGCGCGGAAGACGCTTGGCGATGAGCTCGAAATTGACGCGTGAGGAGATGAAGAGGTCGTAGCGGATGTGCGGGTGAAAGGTTGTATTCCGATAGCTGATGACGTCGACGGCGTAACCGAGCTCCAGCAATGCGTCGACGATCGCGACGGCTTCGGCGAAGTGGTTGTGGCTCGTGCGCAGGGAGTCTGGCGTTCCGCGAATAAATGCTTGAACGATGTGGGCTAGCAGTACACGACCTTGCTGCGGACCGGGCGGACGAAACGAGATGAATGCGGTTTCATGAGGCAAGACATGCCTTTGAAGACGTGCACAGATCCGTCTGATCAGGTTGCGCATAATATCCGGTTCGGTGTTCCCGATTGCCTAGTCGATTAGTGCCATCTTTCTGAAGATCTCGTTTCGGAATGCTAGCTCTTCGAAGCGACCCTGGTCGACGATGCGCCCGTCTTGCATGAAATAGATAATGTCGCAATCCTGCACTGTCGTCAGCCGATGAGCAATGATGACGATCGTCTTGGTTCCGGAGAAATCGTGGATCGCGTCCATGATGAGCTGCTCGGTGATGCCGTCGAGTGCGGCCGTCGCTTCGTCTAAGACAAGCAAATCAGCGTCGTGGTAGAGCGCGCGGGCAATACCGACACGCTGGCTTTGGCCTCCGCTCAATTGGACGCCCCGCTCTCCGACCTGAGTCTCCAACCCGAGTGGCAAGGAGGCGAGCAGCTCGTCGAGATGGGCCATTCGCGCGGCGTTTCGCACCCGCTGATCGTCGATCCGCTCGGCCGGCACGCCGAAGGCGATATTCTCGCGAATGCTCGAGTCGGCAAGAAAGATGCGTTGCGGGACGAAACCGAGGCCGCGCTGCCAAGCAGGCAAATTCGATGCCTGTAGCGCTTGTCCGTCGATTTTGATCTGTCCCGCGTTCGGGGAGACGAGGCCAAGCAACAAGTCTACGGTGGTTGATTTGCCGGAGCCGGACGGTCCAACGAGTCCGACCACCTTCCTTGCAGGTATACGCAAATCGACACAATCGAGCGCAAATGTCGTTTTGTTCGGATAACGAAAGCTGACCTGCTCGAAAAGGATCTCGGATTGAGCCGTCAGGCGTTCATCGGATGAAACCGGTTTGTCGGTGGGGGCTGCGCGGACTGCTTTGTCTGCGAGGCAACGGCGCAGATCCTCTTCGATGGAACGAAAGGCCGGCAGTCCTCCTTGGAGCGTCGCGAGACCCCGATAGATCTGCTGGAAGGCAGGCAACAGCTTGTAGGCTGCGAAGGCATATACGGCGAGGGTCGGCAAGACCCGGCCCATGTCTCCGTCCTTCGCCGACAAGAGGTAAAGAACCAGCGCGATCAAAGAGCCGAAGGCGGCCAGCTCGATGGCATACTTCGGCGCATCACTCAAGGTGGCGTTCTGAACCTGCACTCGCGCGAGCGAATGGCTGGATTCACGAAAAGCGTCGACAAACGTCTGTTGGCGACCCAGCAGCATCAGCTCCTTGACTCCGCCGAGCGCCTCCGTAATCAGCTTGTAACGGAATTGATTCGTTCGACTGAGCTCAATGCCGCCGCGCTTGAGGCGCGCGCGAACCCAATAGAACAGAAGCCAATAGCAGCCCCCGAAGACGGCAACACCCACAAGGGCGATAACCGCGTCGTAGATCACAAGACCGCCGACCATCAACACGGCGAATACCGCCGCAGCGTTGGTATACAGTAAGGAGGAGACGACATTGCCGGTAAAGCGCGGTAACTCCCCGGCGAGCTTGTGGATGAGGACGCTGCTCGGGACGGAGGCGTGGTAGAGCCAAGGACGATTCAGATAATAGGAGAAAAGCTGGGTACTGAGCTCCGCGCCGAGTTTGTGGGAGTACTTGGATATCGTCCAGGTACCGTACATAGAGATGAGACTGCTCACGACAAGGATCAGAAGGATCGCGATGCCGAGGTACAGGAGAAACTGGTTCGGTGTTTGGAAGCCGGTAAGCTCGTATAGCCGCGCGAGCATCCCTTCGCCCTCCAAGCGGGACATATCGGCTACGACGCTCATAAATGGGGCGATGGCGACGACACTTGCGATCTCCACAAAGGCCATCAGAAGGACAAGAGCCTGGATACCGAGCACCTGCCGGACTTGTGCAGGCGAGAGGACTCGGTTGATGTCTCGAAGCAGTCGAAGCATGTTTTGCGGCTCACTCATCGTTCGTTGCTCGACCGCAGCCCAGACCTTTGCCCGGGCGTAGGATGCTGTCAGAAACGCGCGTATTGCGACCCTGCATTGCCTATTCGGCGTCGAGGGGTGCTGCGGAGACCTCGAGCTCGATTCGGCGATTCACCCAGGGTCCTTGAATCCGTTCCTGATCCGCATCGATCTTAGGCTCGGCGTGTCCACGCCCCTCGTGGTCGAGACGCTCGTCCGGTATGCCTTGGTCGGCCAGGTATCCGGCGACCACACCGGCGCGTCTGCCCGACAACCACTGATTCACGGATTCGGTCCCGGAGCTGTCGGTATGGCCGACGACCCTGATCTGAATTCCACCGGCATCTTTGAGCGCATCCGCGACCTGCCTTAGGTTCCGCCTTGCTGCGGCGTCGAGCTCGGAGCTTCCGTCCGCGAACTGGACCGATCGCCCGAGATTCGCAATCAAACGATCGCCGTTCCGCTCGGTTTCGAATGAGAGTTGCTCGAATCGGCGTTCTAGCGACGCGAACTGTTCGTTCTCGTTTTCGCCGGGCTGAAGTGTGTCGGCTGCGGTCGATTCCGGTGCGGCGTCCAACGCCTGATCCGGAAGCGGGTAGGTGGCCGGAACTGCGGGTCGGGTTGTGGTGCCCTCGAAATCACTCGACTGGTTGACCGGTTGGTCATTTGCGATCGGTGCCGCCGATGCGGGTACCGCTTCGCCCGGCAGCTCCGCCTCGGGCAAAGCATTCTCTGCGTCTTTGGCCGGACTATCGCTGCCAGCGGAGCGCGCCTCACCTTCTAGACGATCCGGCGAGTCGTCGATCGAACCAGGCGGGCGCTCGACGCTGGATGCGGGCTCCGAGGGTTGCTCCGGCCGGGCTGCCGGCACCGCCGGTGTGTCGGACGCCGGGCTGACCGGGCTTCCCGTCAGGGGATCCGCCTGATCTGTCGTCGGTGCGGTGGTGACCTTTGCCTCATCCGGCGGCTGTTGGGTCGGTTCAAGCCATTCGATTATTGTGGTTCGCACTTGCTCGCTCACGCTGGAGCCCCCGAACCAGACCGCAGCAGCGACGATGGAGAGCAGGATTGCCGTTGCGGCTAGGACTCCGGGCCATCGACTGCGTTTTTTGTCCAGTGATGAGGGCGGCGGCTCGCCTACGATGAATAGCCGATTGGGCGATCCGCCAGGTGATTTTGCTGCCGATGTCTCTGCCGGATACGGCTTACTCGAACCGGCTCCATGTGCTCCGGCGATCCCCGTTTGCATCGTCGGCGCAGGAACGTCGGGGATCTGCAGGGCGCTCGCGGTCGAGGGGAGTAACTCCTCGTTAGCCGAAGCCCTTGGGTGAAGTGGCGTCGGCAGGGGTCGATCAGGCTGTTCGGTGCTCGAAAGCCTCGATAGCGCGTCGGTCTGCATTGGCGAATGCCTTGCGGCTTCCACATCGGCGGAAGCCGGAGTCTGCGATACCGAAACCGGGTTGATCTCGCCTCCTTGCGCCGTCGTTCCCGCATCCGCTAGGACAGCAGACTTCCTGCCCGCATCGATGTCTTCCTCGTTTGCGTCCTCATCCGGGTCATCGAGCCGTTGGCGGGGTACCGGGTGTTCAGACGCATCCCGGTCGATCGGTATCAAAAGGTGATTGGCATGGGACGCGATGAATTCATCGATCGCGGTTCCGGTGATCTTTTTTTCGCCTGCGCCGTAAGCGTAGACCAAGGCGGTATCGCAAATCAGGTTGATGATGCGGGGGATGCCGCCGCTGTAGTGCTGAACGGCGTGACACGCATCATTGCTGAAGATGGGATATCTACCGCCAGCGATAAAGATGCGATGCTGGATGTAGTTTTTTGTCTCTTCAGCGTCAAGTCGGCCTAAATGGTAGGAGGCGGAGATGCGTTGGACGAACTGCTCGAGGTCGGAATGCCTCAGAAGGTCTCGCAGCTGCGGTTGGCCCAAGAGCATGAGCTGGAGAATGAGGTCTTTGCCTGAGTTGATGTTGGAAAGAAGGCGAAGCTCCTCAAGTTTCTCGACGCCGAGGTTTTGAGCCTCGTCGACGATGAGAAGAACGCGCTTGCCGTTTGCATAGCGATCAATAAGAAAGTCGACGAATGCCTGGTGCAGGTCGAGCTTGGTGCCGCCGGAAACACGAATGTCAAATGCCAAACATATCCAATGGATCAGGTCGCCGAGCGATTGATGGGTGTTGGAGATGAGCCCTACGGTGACGTCCGTGTCCAGCCGATCCAGCAAATAGCGCATCAGTGTGGTCTTACCGGATCCAATCTCGCCGGTAAGGACAATAAAGCCGGCTTGGTTCAGCAAGCCGTATTCGAGGAGAGTGAGCGCCTCTTGGTGCTTATGGCTTAGAAATAGAAAACCGGGATCCGGGAGAAGCGAGAACGGCTTCTCGTGAAGGTCGAAAAAGGCTTCGTACATCCTCGGGCTCCAACTGGATTCGAACGGCTTCCATATTGCGGCGCGCGCTGCGGGTCTGCAGGCGCGCCGCACCGTCACCAGTTTAGCAAAACGCGAGGCGGTCTGGCGTGCATCGATTGTGGATCCCGGAAGTGTCTCTCGCGCTCGACCATGTCGGTGCCCGAGTTCAGGCCACTCGGGCCGGGCGCGGCATGCCGTTCAGCGCTCGATCATGATGTAGCCGCCCACTTCGAGCGTGTGTCGGGTCTCGGCGTCCAGCGACTGCTCTTCGACGACGCGAAGCTCGACTTCGCTCGAGGTCTTGTATCTCCAACGCAAGGTCGAAGGATCGGGACCGTTGAAGGTTTGCATGTCCGCGATCAGCACCGGGGGTTCCGAGAAGTGTCCTCGGTAAGTGATCCGATAGGGTCGATC
This sequence comes from Thiocapsa rosea, assembly GCF_003634315.1. NCBI lineage: Bacteria > Pseudomonadati > Pseudomonadota > Gammaproteobacteria > Chromatiales > Chromatiaceae > Thiocapsa > Thiocapsa rosea. The sequence continues at coordinate 5,474,588 of NZ_RBXL01000001.1, read as the reverse complement.
CGTGAGCACGTTGCCGGTTCGATTCACGACGTAACGAGCCCCGCCGACTTCGCCCGAGGAGGGCTCCCAGGCGACGTAATCGATGGTCTCGGCGCCGTGCTTTCGAGTGCTCGACTCTTGCTCGGTCATCCCGATCTTGAAGCCGCTGCGGGAAACGTCAGCCGTCCTGGTCGTCACTGCCATGTGATCGCGATAACTGGAGACTGATGCCGCGACGACGGGGGGCGTCGTGAAGTCTGACGTAAACGATGTCATCCGTTGGGTGCCTGTGACGTCGGTCACAATCCGGCCTGCCTCGACTTGGGCGCCTCCTGGCAATCGGTGGCGTCCGCGCTCGACTACGATGTAACCTACGCGCTCCGGTTGCGCCGGTCGCGGAAGATAGTCCCAAGCTTGGAGTCGGATCCAGAAACCGCTCGGCTCGACACCGTCGATTCGGATCACGGACGGATCCCTGCCGTCTTCGCTGCTTGTGGTCGAAACAACAATGGGATCCGAGAAGCGCTGGTTAAAACTGACCCATTGCCAGGCGTCGCCGACCATCGCCTCGCCTGACTCAACGATTGATTCGACGGTCTGTCCGCCTCCGGAGATGCTGACCTCCGTGGAAAAGGCGCTGACTAAGGACCGATCTGCATTTCGCGAGCGCACCACGAAGTAGTAGGTTGTCCCGGTGTCCGGGGCGTCCAGCGTCAGGCGATTGGTCGATGCACCATTGGAGGTTGCGTCCCTGCGCCATTGGTAGCGGCCGCTGGAGGTTCCGAAGTGGACCTCGTAGCCGACGATACGCGGGTCGTCTCGCACCGGCGTCCATTCAAGGGTCACGCTTGAAGACGCGAAACTTGTTGGAGGTGCCCAAAGACAAAGGGTGAGAGTGAGCGTGAGAGTGAGAGTGAGGGCTGAGCGTAATCGCTGTCGGCTATCGCGTTTCGTGGACTCGGACAAATGCGTCGGAGTGCTGGTTCGTCGCCAAACAATCATGTACTTCCCCAATACGGCTCGCGCTTCCGCTTCGCGATTTCGGTCATTAGTTCGCGCGCTCATCGTGAGCGGTTCAGGAGGCGCAGCCGCAATCCTCGGCAACAGTTCCGCCGCAGGTGTTTCCCTGCTGTTAGATGGCGACCCGGCCAGGATCAGGACTTGCGAATGGACGAAAAATCTGATGAGAGCACTCGTGTGATGATTGAGTGCCGTGCTTCGGGCCAGTCTGTCGGATTGCTTTATCCGCGAAGATTGCGGATTGTAAAGCTCAGTATTGATTCGTATGCCGTAGTGATCAGAAGTATCAGGTCTCCAGCTCAATGGTCTCCAGCTCAATCTCAGGTTAAAGTCTACAGAAGCTTTGCTTTCGGGTAAACCCTTGGTTGCTGAGTGATGGTGGTGGGCTTGAATTAACGTCGGGGTTCGGAACCTGTTACGCTCGGTCCAGGATCAATTTCACGGAGGTATAACGAATGAGGGCTCGTCGATCAATAGGGCTAGGATGCAAGATTATTGCGTTCGCTGTGATGGTGGGGCCAGCGCTTGCACTTGAGCCGGAACCTGTCGGAAGCGGAGGTGGCGGAGTCGGGCCAGCGCCGTTAGGGGCCGATGCCGAGGCGTCTGCCTCGGCCCTCGCGGGTCTAGCGCGAGGCTCGGTTGCCGAACTGAGTGTTGAAACTGTGGAAAACGGTCTGCCGAAACCGCCGGGCGGTGCTCCCCCTTCGCGCACGGAAATCCTGGCGATGGTCGAGCGGATGGCAGGCCGCCATGGCCTGGATCTCGATCTTGTTCATGCGTTGATCCGGGCCGAGTCGGCATACGACGCCCATGCCGTGTCCCCCGCCGGGGCGGTTGGTCTCATGCAGGTGATGCCGGCTACGGCCGCCGACTACGGCGTCTTTTCGGTCGAAGCGCTCTTTGATCCGCCAACCAACCTCGATACCGGGATGCGGCATTTGAAGCGGTTACTCGAACGTTACGGCAGCATCGGCCCCGCAGTCATGGCCTACAACGCCGGCGAGGGGGCCTTGGAGCGAAGCGCAGGATTCGTAACCTATCCGGAGACGCAGCGGTATACCCATGCCGTTCTTGTCGCCTATCTTCGAAAGAAGGGCGTCCAGCCCTACACAGCGCAGGCGAAGCAGTTGGTCGGAATGGCCGTGACGCCGGCAATGGCCAATGCGGCTGTCGCTAGCGGCGGGCGCTCGGCTGATGTCAATACAGAGGCGGTCTCGTTGATCGACTCTCAAGAGCGCGCACCTTTGACCCGGCTTAGCTCGCGCTTATCCCCGGCCCTGTCACGTCGTTCCGAAGCGGAGTCCGCCGCGCGCGCAGCCAGTCCCGCGGTGGCTCAAGGTGTGCTGGAGCGGAATCGAATGCGGTTTGCGCGTGAGTCCAGGTGAGCCGTGACGGCTGTTGATGCAGATCATTCGGAGAATGCAGCCGCGGCTAGGATAATGACCGGCTACCTCATGACAATCCTCTTGGTACGAGAACCCGCCATGCCCGCTGCTCAACGTTTGCTATTTCCCCTGACCTTACCCCTGCGCCTGATCCCAAGTGTTCTGCACAGCCAAACGCTGGCGACCGTGTTGAACCAGGTCATGAAGGAATCCCTCGCTGAAGGCGAGCTGGATTTTCTGGACGGCCGTCGGGTCGGTATCGAGATCGACGATATCGGGGTCCGCTACTGCCTGGGTGTGAGCGGCGGCCATATTCGCGGATACGGCAAGGATCAGCCGCCGGACGCGAGCGTTGCCGGCGGTTTGCGCGAGTTCATGTTGTTGGCTGCGCGGCGCGAGGACGCGGATACACTGTTTTTTCAGCGCCGCTTGCGGATGTCCGGGGATACCGAACTGGGGCTCTATCTGAAGAACTTTTTGGATGCATTCGAGCCGCCGGAGCGCTGGGCGCCGCTCACCCGAGCGCTTGATCGTGTGGCGGGGTTGCGCTTTCCGGGACGTTAATGGTTGCTGCCGGGCGTTTTCACAGGCGTAGGTTGTGCTGACGTTGGGAAGCACAACGTCCGCCGACGGTTGGTTGTACCCCGCACGGCTCGGCACACCCCAAACCCCAAGGAACTCGTGACACCCGCTCCGCGGTGTCACGCGTGGCGCTCTGAGCCACGATGGCCGGAATTAAAACGAGTGAAACGACGAGGCTAAACCCGTCGCTCCATCGGGCTGTTCGCGATCCCGGCCTGCCCCGTCCAATACCCGTCGCAAAGGCCCGAGGGGGTCCAGTCGCGAAGCTTCGACATCCCGGACGCGAGATCCATGTCGCCGGTCAGACAGGCGGCGAAGACCTCGATAATGCCCGCGGTGTGTTGAGACTGCGGGCTGATGCGCAGCAGATCCACACCCATGCGCGTGACCTCCTGCAGTGAGGGGAGCAGATTGTGGGTGCCGGCCGATTGGGTCTGGATCCCGTTGAGCGCCAGGAAGGGCTCACCGTCCTGGGTCGCGACCAGCAGGCCATCCGGGTAGTCGGCGCAGCAGAACCGGCAGTCGTCCTTGGGCAGATCGCGATTGTAGGCGGTGAAACAGCGCGCCGAATAGGCGAGCGGCAGGCGCCCGAAGGCGAACAGCTCGCATTCCACCCCGTCCGCGCGCGCGGCCAGCAGGTCGGCGGCGGTCTCGCGGCCGAGTTCCACCGGCAAGACCCAGCGTTTAAGGCCGCGGGCGACAAGGAAGGATAGGGTGCGTTGGTTGTAGAGGTTGATCGAGTGACCGGCCACGAACGGACGCCCTTCGAGAAACTCCAGTGCGGCCAGATCGTTGGCCTCGACGAGAAAGCGCTCGTCGGCACAGATGCGTTTGAGGGTCTTGAGCTCGCCGTCGGATTCGATCAGGGCCAGTGTCGAGATCACCGCCTCTTTGCCGGCGGCAACGATCCGCTCTGCCAGCTCCCAGTAATCCTCCGGGCGCAGCAGGCGACGCTTCGAGCAGATGGTCTCTCCGAGATAGATGACGTCGACCGGGGTCTCGAGCATCTCGGCATAAAAGTCGAGAACCTGCTCGCGCGACCAGTGATAGAGGATCGGGCCGAGTGAGAGGCGCGGGCGTGGCGTTTGGCTCTGCATGGAATCCATTGTCATCGTCGTTCCGGATCAAAACGCATCGAAGGTTCAGGTGTGTTCAAGGAATCGACCGGCGTTCATGGGCGAATCAATTCGCCCCTACAGGTCGCGGGCTCGGTCTAGGGGAGCAGTTCAGAGATCCGAGACCATCCGAGATCATTTCCGTTGTCGTTGTCGTTGTCGTTGTCGTTGTCGTTGTCGTTGTCGTTGTCGTAATCGTGGTCGTTCTTCGATGGTCGATTACGACAACGATAACGACAACGAACGTACTTGACACATTGGCCGTGCTGCACTAGTGCCAAGGCCGGTGATAAGGGCCGATGGTTGTCTGCGCACCTTCCGAGACCTGAGCAAGGGTTTGATGCCAGCTCTCTTTCGCGCGGAACGCCTGCGGATTGCGTTTGCAGGCATCGATCGCCTCGCGCCACACCCCGGTGACCTGCGAGACATAGCGAGTGCTGCGCTGACGCCCTTCGAGCTTGATGGCGCTCACGCCGGCTGCGAGGATGCCCGGCAGGATGTCGAGCGTGTTCAGGCTGGTCGGCTCCTCGATGGCGTGACGGATCTCGCCTTCGACCGTAAAGCGTCCCTTGCAGAGCGTCGGATAACCGGCAGGCTCGCCGTGGCCGCGCCGCTCGATGAGGACGCCGCCGAGCCGGGTCTCCTGGCCCTGCGGGGTATCGCGCCATTCGACATGCGCGGCCGGCGAGCAGGCGCCGAAGGTGTTGGGCGACTGACCGCTGGCGTAGGACGACAGCAGGCAGCGCCCCTCCACCATGACGCAGAGGCTGCCGAAGCCGAAGATCTCGACCGGGACCTCGACGTTCTCGATCAGGTTTGCGACCTGGGCCAGCGAGAGCACGCGCGGCACCACGACGCGACGGATCCCGAAATGGCGATGCATGAAGCCGATCGCGGCCGGATTGGTCGCCGAGCCCTGCACCGAGAGATGCAGATTGAGGTTCGGATGACGCTCGGCGGCATAGTCGAGCACGCCCATGTCGGCGAGGATCAGGGCATCGACACCCAGGTCCGCGGCCCGATCGACCGCGGCGGTCCAGCGCGACCAGCCGCTCGGCTGGGCGTAGGTGTTCACGGCGACGAAGACCTTGACCTTACGGTCGCGGGCGTACTTCAGACCCTCGCGGATCTGTTTTTCGCCGAAGTTCAGGCCGGCGAAGTGACGGGCATTGGTGTCGTCGCGAAACCCGATATAAACGGCATCGGCGCCGTTGTCGACGGCGGCCTTGAGCGACGGCAGATTGCCGGCAGGACAGACGAGCTCCATACAGGGTGGTCTCCGAGGGTCAGGCTGTACTTGCGAGTTGTTGATGGGAAGCGGGCGCGGCGTGATCGCCTTGATGCGAGCCGCGTCGGTACAGCTCCGCTTCGATGGCGTTCAGGACCGCCCATTTGCGGTTGCACCACGCAGGTGCGAGCAGGACATCACGCGAGGCGGTGCCGGTGAGGCGATGGAAGGTCACCTCGGGCGGCGTGCGCTCGACCATGTCGGCGCAGATGTTCACGTAGTCGTCGAGCGCGAGCGGTGTGTAGTCGCCGCGTCGCCAGTCGATCGCCAAACGGGTGTGGCGCACGACATGCAGCGGATGGATCTTCAATCCCGCGACGCCGGGCTCGAGCACCCGCTCCAGGCTCGACAAGGCCGCCTCGCGCCCCTCGCCCGGGAGTCCGACGATCAGGTGTGCACAGACCGGGATTCCGCGACGGCGTGCGGCCGCAACCGCGGCTCGGAAGTCCGCGAAGTCGTGCCCGCGATTGACCCGTTCGAGCGTGCGGTCGTCCGCCGACTGAAGGCCCAGCTCGAGCCAGATCTCCTTGCCGCGTGCGCGATAGCGGGCGAGCAGGTCCAAGACGGCTTCCGGGACGCAGTCCGGACGTGTGCCGACCGAGAGCCCGATCACGTCCGGATGGACGAGTGCGGCGTCGTAGCGCTCGCGCAGCGTCTCGATCGGGTCGTAGGTGTTGGTATAGGCCTGAAAGTAGGCCATGAAGCGGCGCGCCCCGGTGCGTTTGGCGATGACCGCGCGTCCGGCATCGAGCTGCTCGGCGATCGGTGCCGGTTCCGTCGCGTTGGGGCTGAAGGAGACATTGTTGCAGAAGGTGCAGCCGCCGATCCCTTTTTGACCGTCGCGATTGGGGCAGGTGAAGCCCGCGTTCAGCGCGAGCTTGTGCACCCGCTGACCATAACGGCTCAGCAGGTACTGACCGAAGGTGTTCACGCGAGCGCTGAGGGTGCGGTGCTGGGTCGGGGGGGCAGACATCCGCGCAAACCTAACCGGGATCGAGTTTCGGCCGTTTGACCCAAGTCAATGGAAGGTCAATCGGCGTTTCCGACGACCCTTAAACCGCGTCCAGAGCGACTCGGCCACATCGGCAGTGTCCAGGTCGCCGACCGCGACCGCCCGGGTACGCCGACTTCAGTCGGCCTCCCCGAGCACACCCGCACGGCGGACTGAAGTCCGCCTCCCCGGGGGCCGACTGAAGTCGGCGTACCCGGGTGTGGGGCCGAAGTTTTGCGTCCGGCTTGGGGGACCTAAGAGGCATGGACGAGAGGATGACCAAAGCATCGTTGTCGTTGTCGTAATCGTGGTCGTGGTCGTATCGCTGGTCGGTCACGACAACGACAACGACAACGACAACGACAACGACAACGACAACGAACGATCTCGAACCGCATCCTCGACACGCCGAAACAGCTCGACCCTGCGGGCAGCCTCGTCAACCGCATGGCCATGATGAGTGGCCTTTGCTGTACCATTTTGTGCAGTGCAAGAAACTACCGCCGATGACCGAATCGATATGACCGCCGCCGCCCAGCAACGGATCCGCGAGATCCCCTATAACTACACCTCTTTCTCCGACCGGGAGATCGTGATCCGCTTCTTGGGCGAGCCCATGTGGCGCCTGATCGAAGAGCTGCGCGGGAGCCGCCGGACCGGGCGTTCGGCGCGGATGCTCTTCGAGGTGCTCGGGGACATGTGGGTGGTCACGCGCAACCCTTATCTTCAGGACGACCTGATCGACAACCCGGAGCGTCGCAGTCTGCTGCTGCAGGCGCTGACGCATCGGCTCGATCAGTTCGAGCTGCGGCTCAACGACAATCGCCAGGCCGGCGAGCTTCTCGCTGCGGCGCGTGCGGCCGTGCAGCGCTTTGCGGATTGGTTCGAGGAGGAGAAGGCGCAGCGCGCGCGGTTGCGCAAGGCGCTTGCCGGGATCACGCACAAGGACAACCTGGACTTCGGTGGTCTGGCGCGGGTCTCGCACGCGACGGATGCCACCGACTGGCGCGTGGAGATGCCCTTCGTGGTCATCTCGCCCGACACCGAGGCTGAGATCGCGCCGATCGTGCGGGCCTGTATCGAATCCGGTCTGACGCTGATCCCGCGCGGCGGCGGCACGGGCTATACCGGGTCGGCGGTGCCGCTCAAGGCGATGACGGCCGTCATCAACACCGAGAAGCTCGAAGATCTCTCGGGCGTGGAGCGTATCGCGCTGCCCGGCGTCGAGGGCGCGGTGCCGACGGTGCGCTGCGGCGCCGGGGTGGTGACGCGTCGGGTCTCTGACCTCGCCGATCGGTCCGGTCTGGCCTTCGCCGTCGACCCGACCTCACAGGATGCCTCCTGCATCGGCGGCAACGTGGCGATGAACGCGGGCGGCAAGAAGGCCGTCCTCTGGGGCACGGCGCTGGACAATCTGGCCTCTTGGCGGATGGTGACGCCCGATGCGGATTGGCTGGAGGTCGAGCGTCTGGATCACAACCTCGGTAAGATCCACGAGCAACCGCTGGTGCGGTTTCGCATCCGTCGTTTCTTGGCCGACGGGGTCACGCCCAAGGGCGAACCCGAGATCCTCCAGATGCCCGGCTCGGCCTTGCGCAAGGCGGGACTCGGCAAGGACGTGACGGACAAGTTCCTCTCCGGCCTTCCCGGGGTCCAAAAGGAAGGCTGCGACGGGATCATCACCTCGGCGCGCTTCGTCCTGCATCGGATGCCGGATCATGTGCGCACCGTCTGTTTGGAGTTCTTCGGGACGGATCTGGATCTGGCCGTGCCGGCCATCGTCGAGATCAAGGACTATCTCGAAGCCCTGCCGGGCTTACAGATGGCCGGGCTCGAGCATCTCGACGAGCGCTATGTCCGCGCGGTGGATTACACCACCAAGGCCGCACGGCGCGAGCTGCCCAAGATGGTGCTGATCGCGGATCTGGTGAGCGACGACGAGGCGTTGGTCGACATGGCCGCCGCTCAGGTCGTGACACTCGCCCGGGCGCGCGACGGGGAGGGTTTCATCGCCGTCAGCCCGGAGGCGCGCAAGCGCTTCTGGCTCGACCGCGCCCGTACCGCCGCCATCTCGCGCCACACCAACGCGTTTAAGATCAACGAGGACGTGGTCATCCCGCTGGATCGCCTTGCGGACTACAGTCGCGGCATCGAACGGATAAATATCGAGCAGTCGATCCGCAACAAGGACGCCATCATGGCGGCCGTGCTCGAGTATCTCGCCGGGGATCTTGGCAGGGATCTCGCCAGGGATCTTGGGTGCGCGCGCGGGGAGGGCGACTATCAAGACTCGGTCGAGGCCGTCGCCATCCTGAGTGCCAAGCGCGACGCGGCACGCGAGGCGGTACAAGCGGCGCGGCAACGCTGGCAGACCATCTTGAGCGGCTTGGACGAGGCCGCCGAAGAGCATCTGGATCGACTCGGCGACACGGAGAGGGCCCGTATTCGCGAAGGCGATACGCTGCTGTCCATGATGCTCCGTCGAGACCTCTGCCAGTCTTACCGCAAAGAGATCGCAGAGCGTCTGGACGAGATCTTCGGCGGCAAGGATCTGGCGCGCGTGCGCGAACGCTTGACCGAGATCCACGCCCAAGTCCGCGACTCGCGCCTCTTCGTCGCCCTGCACATGCACGCCGGCGACGGCAATGTGCACACCAACATTCCGGTGCATTCATCGGACTACCTCATGCTCCAGGAGGCCGACCGCCTGGTCGCCCGCATCATGGCGCTGGCAACCGATCTGGGCGGGGTCATCTCGGGCGAACACGGCATCGGCATCACCAAGCTGCAGTTCCTGGAGCGCGAGAAGCTCGACGCCTTCGTCGTCTACAAGCAGCGTGTCGACCCGCACGGGCGCTTCAACCCAGGCAAGCTGATGCCGGGCTCCGGGCTTGAAGGCGCCTACACGCCGTCGCTGCGATTGGTCCAGCAGGAGGCCATCATCCTGGAGGAGACCGAGCTCGGCGCACTCAACGACGACGTCAAGCACTGTCTGCGGTGCGGCAAGTGCAAGCCCAAGTGCATGACGCACGTGCCGCGGGCGAATCTCAACTATTCGCCGCGCAACAAGATCCTGGGCACGGGGCTCATCATCGAAGCCTTCCTCTACGAGGAGCAGACACGTCGCGGTCTCTCGCTGCGTCACTTCGAGGCGATGAACGACGTGGCGGATCACTGCACCATCTGCCACAAGTGTCTGAATCCCTGCCCGGTGAACATCGATTTCGGCGATGTCACCATGCGGATGCGGCGCATCCTGATCGATCGCGGGAAAAAGCGGTTCAACGTCGGCTCCTGGGCGGCGATGCAGTTCCTGAACGTCACGGACCCGCGCGCGGTGCGACTGCTCCGCAAGGGGTTGGCGCAGTGGGGCTTTGCGGGGATGAACCTCGGTCATCGCGTCGCCAAGGCGTTGCGATTGACCGCGAAGCGCACCGCCAAGCCGGGCGCGACGAGTCATCGTCCGGCGCTGGCGAGCCAGGTGGTGGATCTGGTGAGTCGTCCGATCCGGGTCGAGCTGCCCAAGCGGACCTTTCGCCAGATCCTGGGGCTGGAGGACAAGACGCAGGTGCCGATCCTGCGCGATCCTCGGGTGGCTGCGGAGGACGCCGAGGCGGTCTTCTACTTCCCGGGCTGCGGCTCGGAGCGACTCTTCTCCGATGTCGGGCTGGCCACACTCGCGATGCTCTATGAGCAGGGTGCCCAAACCGTGCTGCCGCCCGGGTATCTGTGCTGCGGCTATCCGCAGCGCTCAGCCGGGCTCGAGGAGCGTGGACGCCAGATCACGATGGAGAACCGCGTGCTTTTCCATCGGGTTGCCAATACGCTGAATTACATGGATATCCGGACGGTCGTGGTCTCCTGCGGGACCTGCATGGATCAACTGCTCAAATACGAGTTCGAGCGCATCTTCCCCGGCTGCCGCCTGCTCGACATCCATGAGTGGCTGATGGAGAAGGGCATGAGTCTGGACGGTGTCGAAGGGGTTCAGTATCTCTATCACGACCCCTGTCACTCGCCCATGAAGACCCATGCGCCGCTCAAGGTCGCGGCGAGTCTGATCGGCCAGACGGTCATGCTCTCGGATCGCTGCTGCGGCGAGGCAGGCACGCTCGGGACCGCGCGGCCGGATATCGCCAATCAGGTGCGGTTTCGCAAGCAAGAGGAGTTGACCGCCGGGATTCATGCGCTTACCGGACTGGATGTTGTTCGGGCCGGCGAGGTCAAGCTCTTGACCTCCTGCCCGGCCTGCCAGCAGGGTTTGGCCAAGTACACCGACGACACGGGTCTGAAGACCGACTATATCGTCGTCGAGATGGCCGGTCGGATGCTGGGCGAGGGCTGGCAGCAGCGGTTCTTGGATCGGGTGCAGGACGGGGGGATCGAGCGGGTTTTGTTGTAAGGCTGAACCGCGTCCGGTGCCTCCTGAGGTGGCCACTGCATTTGGCCTGCGTTGGAGCTAATCTCTAACTCGGCGAGACGCGGTTCAGGATGTCTGAAAAGACGATTCAGAGACAAGGCGAACATTTTAGTTGGACGCGTAGGATGGGTAGAGCGTCAGCGAAACCCATCCTCCAAACCGCCGCGTTGCCGGGTTTCTGTCTGTAGAGCGTCAGCGAAACCCATCCTCCAAACTTTCCTTGGCGAGGGCTGTGACCGGGATGTCGTGTAATCTTTTTCAGGACCTTCCCCAGATCGATCATGGCGAGGCGTTCGAGGAGCTGTTGCGCTGCTCCAACGTCCGGATCGAGCGCATCCTGAGCAGCGATCGACCCGAGTCCGTCCTCTACGATCAGGTCCAGGACGAATGGGTCTGCCTGCTGCAGGGCGAGGCGGAGCTTTGGGTCGACGGAGAGACGCTCACCTTGCGGCCCGGCGATTATTGCTTCATCCCGGCGGGGACCCCCCATCGCGTCCTCAAAACCTCGACCGAGCCCCGTTGCCTTTGGTTGGCGATCCATATTCACGGTCAGGCGACCGAAGCTTGAAGGCGGTTTGATGGACTCGGCAATCAACTTGATCCCGGATCACGCACTGCGACCGCTCGTGGATCGTCTGCTGCTCGAGCAGGGGCGGCTCGATCCGCTCGAACTTCTGCTTGCGGCTGATCTGCTTGCTTACGAGGATTACGCCGCCTGGCGGACCGGTCGTCGCTCCGAGCTGCAGGGCACGCTCCGGGCGGCACCGGAGGTGGTTGCGGACTTTCTGGAAGAGGCAGGTGCCTATGCCCGCCGACAAAAGCTTGTGGCCGTCGCGCTTGAGCACACGGCTTGGGGCGATCGGGAGCGCCCCTTGTGCATCGGTCCGGATGCGGAGCTGACCCGCGCCTGCGCGTTGTCCTATGCGCCGCCCCCGGAGCGTTGCCAACTGGACCTGTTCCAGGACAGCACGGCGGTCCTGCTCGAGGAGGATGTTCGCACGGCCCTGGTCGAGCACCGCATCGATCGCGCACGCGATCAGGTCGCCCGGTTGATGCATCGCGAGCCAGGGCATCCGCGACTCGGCGGCTTTCTCCGATTGATCCAGGCCCTCGACGATGCCGATGCGAGCGTGCACGGCGGGCGCGTCGAGGAGCGATGGCACGAACTCGAAGAGATCGGTCCCTTGGCCGGACAGCTTCTGGGCCATCGGGCGCGCGATTTCCTCGGAACTCTGTGGGCGGGCTTGGCGGAGCGGCTGGCCGGGCGTTCTTTCGGCCGGGGTTCGGGCGAATGTCACGCGGCGATCGCCTGGACCCGGGCAGGGCGGTGGGAGCGCGCACGCGAGGCGATCGAGGCGGAGCGCGATTGGCGCGACCAGCCAGCTCTTGTCCTCGTGCATGCGGAGGCTTGTTGGCGAGTTCATGATCCGTTCGGTGCGCGTCGAGACTGGTTGTGGCTCTGTCGCGAGTCTCCGTCGGCGGCCGAGCGCGCCTTGCGTGACCCGGCGTTTCCGGATCGTCGCCTGGCCGACCTTTGGGCCGTGTTCGGCGATCTCGATCTCGACGATGACTTGGTGACGGAGGATTTTCCGGCGTGGCTCCTGCTGCAGGATCCCGGCGCCTTTGCGGCGATCCCGCCGACCGAGACGTCGACTGACGATCGCGACACGGCGTATCGGCTCCTGCATGGGTTGGTGACCGGGGAAGACACGATCGACCGGCGTCGCGCGCTGGGCGAGATCCATCCGGATCTGCTGCGGCAGTTTCTGGTGTCTCGACGCTGCAGGTGAGGCGGGAGGTCTTCGCCTGCTCCGAGGGGCGTCTCGACGGGGAGGATGGGTTTTGCTTTGCTCTAGCGGTGCCGGGACCGAGGTGTTGGAGCCTGGAGGATGGGTTTCGCTTTGCTCTAGGGGTGCCGGGACCGAGGTGTTGGAGTCTGGAGGATGGGTTTCGCTTTGCTCTACCCATCCTACGCTGCGTTTGTTGTGGGGGTGATTAGGGGCATGGGGCGAAGAAGGCGTTGTTGATGGCTTCTTCGCATTGTTTTCCGCTCTCGGTGACGAGGCTCGGGTCGGCGCCTTTGAGCCATTCTTCCTGTTCCATCTCCCGCAGTTGGCGTGCGGCTTCGCAGGCGGGTTCGCGCCAGCAGGTGCGGGCGGCGCCGCACACTTGGAGCACCAATTGCTCGCAGGGTGAGGCGCCGGTGAAGCGGTCTCCGGTCAGTGGCTCGGTCGTGCCTTCGGTCGCTTCGGCAGCTTTGGCCGGGTCGGCATCGGGGGTTGCCGACTCGCTCGGCGCGCCGCTCGGGGCCAGCATGTCCGTCGTCGGCACCACCCGGCCGCCCTCGATGCGGATGACCGAGCCGTCTTCGAGTCGGTGCACGCCGTCCCAGAGTTGGGTCCGGCGACCGTCCTGATCGAGGACCGGGCGGTTGGTGCGCGGATCGACCTCGACCTGACCGCCCCGTTGCAGCGGCGCGGTCCAGGTCGCGTCGGCGTGGGCGTGGACGGCACAGAGCAGCAGGATCGCTGGAACTGCGCCGAGGCATGCCGACCAGGGCAGTCTTTCGGTGTTGTGCATGGTTACCTCCGATCAGAGCCGATTCTCCATCACCAGAAACCAAGGCCGGCGCGGTACAGGCTTGAGCCGTCCTTGGGCGTCGAGCTCGAGGATGCTTTTGGAGACCGAGTTGCGGACGTTCCCGCCGATGACCTCGAGTGTTTGGCCGCTTTTGCCGACGACCAGATCGCAGTGGGTCTCCGCGCCCTGGAGCATCCCGGCGCTGATGTAGCCGTCGATCGGACGCACCGGGGTGCGGCCTCGCGGTGCGCAGACCAGGTCGCCCGGCCGGGGACTGTAGTCCTGAATCCGCCGGGGAACGAAATAGCGACCCGGATAGCTTGCCTCCTCGACCATGGCGGAGAGATAGACCCAGTGGGCGATCGCCGGGCGGAACTGGCTCGTGGGCACGCCCGCGCTCTGCATGACCCAGCTGATGAAGGCGGCCGACCAGGGCTGGCGGCAGTCCAGGCCATCGAGCGCGGGCTTGTTGACCGCGCGCCAATAGACGTTGACCCGACTGAAATGGGTGTAATCGTCCTCCCAGGCGCCGACGTGGGGGATGCTTTCCTCGGCGCCCTTGAAGACCACGACCTGCCGATCAAAGTACTCCCACTCGCGGGTCGCGCGTTGGATCATCGCCTGTTTGAGCCCCGGGTTGGGCGAGGGCGCCTGCCCGATGGGGCGTCCGGCCCAGGTTCCCGGCGCCTCGCCGGGGCGCGGGGCAGGGGCTCCGCAGGCGACCAGGGTCAGGCAGAGCGCGACAAAGGCGATTCGGAGCAGGACCTGCTCGGCCGGATGCGGCACGGAGGAACAACTCGGCATGGGACGGACTCCGTTTGGGTGCAGCCGGGCGTTGGTGTTGGGTGCCTATCATCGGGCGTCGAGGTGTCTTGTGCTACCGCGGAGGGCGGACCGTATCGCGGAACCAGGGGCGATACTCTTCCATGCGCGCACGCTGGTCAGCCGGCGCCGTCCGGCGACAGGTGGTTTCATCCGGGGTGCCGGGGGATGCGCCCCAGCGTCGCTCCACGCAATCGTTCGGGTTATAGGCGATCTCGAATTCGGCGCGGCGGTTGTAGATCTCCCCGAGACTCAGCCGCCAGGGTGTGCCGTCGCTGCGGGTGTAGGTCACGAAGCGCTCGTCCATCCGTTGCGCGTTCAGGCGTTCGATGTGGGCGGCGGCATCGCTCGGCGAGCGGCCTTGCAGAACGAAGAGCTCCGGGTAGCGACGGATGCGCTCCGGCAGCTCCGCGAGCACATTCATGGCGATCAGTAGACGCATGTCGCGCGACGGGGTGGCGTAATCTTCCCAAGGACCTGTGGTTTCGAAGATCGCCGGTCCGCTCGGCATCGGGACAAGGGTCCCGGGTCGGTTGCGCATGTAGGCCTCGCCGTTGTCGACCGAGGTCACGCGTGTTTCGAGCTGCTCCATCAGGGCGTCCAGCGTTGCGGCGTAGGCGACCTCTGGCTCCAGGCCCCGCGGGTTGATGAGCTGATGCATGCGTGCGTAGAAGTCGGCCGGCGAGAGTGCGGCTTGCTCGAGCGAGAAGGGCGGCAGACCGGATCGCCCGTCGAGTGCGCTGTTGGGCAACTGGCGCACGCCGCCGCTGGTGTGCACCACCGGTCGGAACGCCTTGAAGCCCGGCCCCGCGCTCGGGGTTTGCGCGAACAGGAAGGTGCCCTCCCAGAAGCGCTTGCGGGTCACCGAGTTGTCGGGTTGGGCGTCGACCGCGAGCAGGAGACCGCTCTCCCGGCCCCGTTGGGGAAGCCATTTCACGATCACCATGATGTGACCGTAAGGGTCGGCGAAGATGGTCCCGGGCCAGAGTGTCGCGCGATCGAGCGCGACGGGATAGACATCGGTCGCCTCGTCGCGCAGCGCGGTGCGTGCGCTGCCCGAATGCACCGTGTTCATCATCGTTCGGCTGGCCTCGCGAAAGGTCTCGGCGGAGGCCCTGCTGCCGATGAATCGCGTCTCGGCAACGGGTGACTGACAGGTCGGGGGGCTGCTTCGACTCCCGCGCGTGCAGGGTCGGTAGGCGATCGGCAGGCCGAGCTTCCAGGCGAAATAGGTCCGCAGGAAATAGGGCAGGTCCGCGCAGTCCGGCTCGGCGGGGAGCCGGCTGTCCTCGCCGTCGCCGAGATAGTTGAAGAGCAGGTTGCGCTCGGGGTCGCGCAGCACCGGGCCGAGCGAGTCGAAGCTCAGCGATTGCTCGGGTGGCGCCTCGAAGAGGTGCTCGATCCAGGCCGCGTAGAAGGCCTCCGTCGCCAGATCCCACTCGCCGCTCCCGCGGTCGCCGCCACCTCCGCCGACCGTCACCTCGGTGCAGCCCGCGACCCGCCCGGCGCGTGTGGTCTCGATGCGATAGGTCCCGGCGACCGGGCGAAACTGCGTCCCGTAGAGACTCCAGGGCGGTCCGCCGGCGCGGGCGGTGCGCAGGCTGGTCTGGCGGCCGGCGGGATCCGTGATCAGTACGTCATCGAGATCGGCGTCGGTGGCGACCGCGATGATCTCCAGTGGTGCGCCCGGGCTCGGTTGCAGCGGTGCGGTCCAGATTCGCACCTCATCGCCTTGTCGGCACGCCTCCGCAGCTTGCGCTGTATCGGCGAACACGACCCCGACCAGCGAGAGGCCGACGATGGTCGACGAGGCGATCAGCGATCCGATGGAGCGAGGAGTCGACATGGACACGTATCCGGCCCGGCCCGAGGTGTGTTGAGTCTATCCCGAGCGGGCCGCCGATGGGAGTAGTCGCGGGCATGCCCGAGATTTTGTGCGGCTGTCGGCACCACCGCGCGCGAAATGCCTCCGGTCACCCCTCGCAAGACCTGCGCTCGGTATACTGTGACGCCGCGCCGACCCGGGCGCCCACAAGCCACTCTCCCGACAGCGGTGACGTTGATTCGGCGCCGAGAGGCATCGATCGACGCTGATGGGGAAAGAGAAAAGATGTGCGGAATCGCCGGCATAATCCTGCGTCGCGGTAGCCCGGATATCGCGTCACTGACGCTCGCGGCCGCCAGGCTCGGCCATCGCGGTCCGGACGACAGCGGGGTCCATTGCGTCGACTCGGTCGGTCTGGCCCACACCCGTCTCTCGATCATCGATCTCGGCGGCGGGCATCAGCCGATCCTGGATACCGACGGTCACTATGCCCTCGTGGCCAACGGAGAGATCTACAACTTCGTCGAGCTGCGGGCCGAGTTGGAAGCGGACGGGTGCCGTTTCCGCACGCACTCGGACTCCGAGACGATCCTGCACGCCTACGACCGCTTCGGGGTGGCGGGTCTGCAGCGCCTCAACGGGATGTTCGCGTTCGCCCTGTACTCGACGCGTGATCGCACGTTGATCCTCGGGCGCGATCGGCTGGGGATCAAGCCGCTCTACTATGCCGTCTTGCCCGATCGCGTGGCCTTCGCCTCCGAGATCAAGGGGCTGCTGCCCTTGCTTCCGCGGGTGCCCGAGATCTCGCCCGAAGCACTCGCGCGCTTCTTCGAGATCGGCTTCAACAGCGGGGCCGAGACCATCTTGCAAGGCATCCGCAAGCTGGAGCCGGGCACCGCGCTGGTGATCGACGAGGGCCTGACGCCTCGACAGATCACCTACTGGTCGGCGCTCGACATCCCGCAGCGGGAGCTCGCTCTGGAGGAGGCGTGCGAGGAGCTCGATCCGCTGTTCGATCAGGTGCTGCGCGAACACATGCGCTCGGACGTGCCCTACGGCCTCTTCCTCTCGGGCGGACTCGACTCCGGAATCCTGATGGCCCGCCTGTCCCGGTGGGGCAACGCGCCGCTGCGCACCTTTTCGGTCGGCTATGCAGGCACCGACGAGGGGAACGAGCTTGCGGATGCGCTGCGCGTGGCGGAGCGTTTCGGCAGCGACCACACCGAGCTGCGGCTCGACATGATGGATGTCTTTCGCGCGCTTCCGCTGTGCGTCCGTGCGGCGGACGATCTCATGTACGACCCGGCCTGTCTGCCCTCGGCCCTGATGGCACAGGCCGCCGCCCGCGAGCTGAAGGTGGTCTTCACCGGCGAGGGCGGCGACGAGGTCTTCGCGGGTTACGGCCGCTATCGCCGCTCGCCTTTGCAGCAGATCATGAAGCAGATCCTGCATCCGCGCACCGGCAACTACCGCCGCGGCAGCCGTTGGCCGGAATCGCTGCGCCGGTCCGGCTTCGGCGATACCTTGGAAGCCGGGCGCAAGTGGCTCTACGGTCCCGTCGAGTCCGCTTGGGCAGAGACCCCGCGCGGCTGGGGTTTCCTGCGTCGCGCCCAGTACACGGATATTCGCACGGAGCTTGCCGACAACCTGCTGGTCAAGGTGGATCGCACCCTGATGGCCTTCGGGCTGGAAGGGCGGGTCCCCTATCTGGACCACCGCATCGTCGAGTTGGGTCTCTCGCTTCCGGACCGGCTCAAGGTTCAGGGTCGAGTCGGTAAGCGGATCCTCCGGCACTGGGCGGAGCCGCTCTTGCCCCAAGGGCAGTCGGAGGGCAAGAAACGCGGCTTCGGTGTGCCGATCGGCGAGGTGCTTCGCGGGGATCTGCTCGAGCGCCTCGGGGGGAAGCTCGCCGCAAGCCCTTTGATTCGCGAATGGCTCAGACCCGAGCTCGTCCCCGCCCTCGTCGCGTTGCAGCGTCGCACCGGCACGGGGGCGACCGGCCCTTTGCTGCAGCTCATGCAGCTCGCACTCTGGGGCCGATTCATCCTCGACGACCCCGACGCATGCCCGAGCGCGGAGGAGGATCCGCTCGATTGGATTGGTTGACGGCCTCGCTGGTCACGGCTCTCAGCGACGATTCAGAAACCTGAACAAGGTGAACACCTTGATCAATGCGTAGGATGGGTAGAGCGCAGCGAAACCCATCCTCCAAACCACCGCGTTGCCGCATTGCCGGGTTTTGGTCTGATGCCCTTGGCGCGGGCTGGATGGGTTTCGCTTCGCTCTTCCCATCCTACGTCTTTCGGTTGTTTTTGAACCGTTCCTTAGCCTCGACGCAGATCGCGGTCGACCAGGGCCGCGACGACCAGGTCGCCCCAGACGTTGACGGCGGTGATGGGGTAATCGAAGAACCGGTCGACGACGAGATAGAGCGCCAGATAGGTCTGCGGCAGGCCGAGCAGGTCGAGCATGAAGGCCATCAGGGCGATGCCGCCGCCGGGAATGCCTGCCGTGCCGGCGGAGGAGGCCATGGTGAGCAGGACGATGAAGAGTGCTTGCGCGGGACTGAGATCGACCCCGGCGAGCTGGGACATGAAGATCAGCAGAATCGATTGGTAGAGGGCGGAGCCGTCCATGTTGAGCGTGGCGCCCAGGGGTAGGCTGAAGGCGGTGACCCGCTCGCTGACACCGTTGGCTTCCAGGGCCTGCTTCGAGACCGGATAGGTCGCGGCGCTCGAGGCGGTCGAGAGGGCGGTCAGAAGCGGTGCGCGGCAGGCAACGACGAAGCGCCAAGGTGAAAGCCCCGTACGCACACGAAACAGGGTCGGCAGGAAGACCCCGGCGTGCAGCACCGCGGCCAGGGCAACCGCCCACACGAAGGCGTGCAACTGGAAGACCTCGGCCCAGTCCATCCCGGCGAGCCCGTCGTAGATCAGCGCCGCGATCCCGACCGGCGCAAGTGCGAGCACCCCGCGCAGGACCTGCATCAGCAGGGCGTCCATGGCGCGGGCTCCGCCGAGCAGGGTCTCGCGATAGTCGCCGGCGATCCGCCGCGAGGCAATCGCCAGGACGATGGCGACGAAGACGATGTGCAGGATGTTCCCGTCCGCGAGCGAGGCGAAGAGATTGCTCGGGATGAGATTCGCGACCAGGTGCTCGACACTGAAGCGCGCCGCGCCCGGCTCGACCTGCTCGAGTTGGAGCAGCCCCGCGGGGAGATCGCGCGAGAGCGCGAGTCCGATCAGCGTTCCCAGCCCCGCGGCGACCGCGGAGGTGGTCAGGTAGTAGAGC
The DNA here is from genome assembly GCF_003634315.1 of Thiocapsa rosea. Taxonomy (NCBI): domain Bacteria; kingdom Pseudomonadati; phylum Pseudomonadota; class Gammaproteobacteria; order Chromatiales; family Chromatiaceae; genus Thiocapsa; species Thiocapsa rosea. Next base: position 5,455,290 of record NZ_RBXL01000001.1, on the reverse strand, counting down.
AGGGTCCGCCCGCCGATCCGTCGCAGCTCGCGCCCGCCCGAGAGCGAGGCATAGATGGAGACCAGGATCAGCGGCAGGATGAGAAGTTTGAGGATGGAGATGAAGATCTGCCCGATCCAGGCCACGTAGGGCGCACCGTCGGGAACCAGCAACGCGAGCGCGATGCCCAGCAGCAGACCCACGGGGACCGAGTAGAGTCGGCGCAAGGGCACAGTGATCGGCATGTCGATGCTCGTCGACCTGCGTCAGGCCCAGCCGAGACGGATCAGGTTGCGCTCGATCTCGTCCTGATCGCTGTAGGGCGTCTTGCGGCCTTTGGCGTCGAGATAGCGCTCGTGACCCTTGCCGGCGACGAGTGCGACCCAGGGCTCGTCCTCCGGGCGTTCGGCCAGGAAGTCGAACAGACGGGCGATCGCGCGTGGTCGCTCGACCACCACCTCGCGACCCGCCTCGGGCATGCCCGTGAGGATATCCGCGATGATGCGCTCGGGGTCCTCGAAACGCGGGTTGTCCGAGGTCACGATCGTGTGGTCCGAATGACGGGCCACCGACGCACCCATCAGCGGGCGCTTGAAGCGATCGCGATCGCCCCCGCAGCCGAAGAGTGTTGCGACACGCGCTTGGGGGAAGGCATCGCGAATCGCGGTTAGGATGGTTTCGAGTGCGTCCGGGGTGTGGGCGAAGTCGACCACTAGGGTGCGATTGCCGACGACGCGACACTCGAAGCGCCCGTCCACCGCGCTCAGGTGACGCCAGTCCTCGCGCGCTTCCGGTCCCAAGACCCCGTCCGCCAAGGCGATGGCGAGGGCATAGTTCCGACGGTTGTGGGCCAATGCAAGGAAGGGCTTGGCGGCGAGCGCCTCGGCGCCGAGCGTCGCGGCAGGCAGGACCTGGACGGGGACCCGCGGCTGGCCATTCTCCGACAGACGCTCGGCGACATCCGAACTGGTCGTGTAAAGACGGCCCCCGTCCGCGATCATGTCCAGGATGCGCGCCTTGGCTGCGAAATAGGCCGCCTCGCCGCCGTGATAGTCCAGGTGGTCCTGCGTGAAGTTGGTCCAGGCGGCGTTCTGCAGCGGGATGCCGTGCGCACGCCCTTGATCCAGGGCGTGACTGCTGACCTCCATCGCGACCACCGCATATTGGTCGCGATGGGCGTGCAGCAGACGGCGCAGCTCGATCAGGGGCGGGGAGGTGAATCCGGTCGTGGCCAGCGGCTCGCCCGCCAAAGAGAGGCCGAGCGTCCCGACCGAGAGGACGGGCCGGCCATGCGCAGAGAGGATCGCCTCCAGATACTTGACCGTCGTGGTCTTGCCGTTGGTGCCGGTGACGCCCAGAAAGGTCGTGCCGTCGGTGTCCAGCGGATAGACGCGATCGCAGAAGCGGCCGACGACCTCGGCCCAATCGCCGGGGTGCGTGACATAGATCCCCTTGCCCTGCAGTCGCTCGATGCCCTCGATCATGCGGTTGGTGACCAGCACGGAACAGGGGCTGTCGGCGAGATAGCGCTCGATGATCTCCGCATCGGTGCGCCCGTCGTCGAAGCGCTGGAAGAAAAGGATCGAGCCGGCATCGCAGGCGTTTGCACGCCATTGGATGTTGTCCAAGGTGCAGGGCTTGGCCGGCTCGCGCCGCCAGGCGAAATCGAGCGTGGACAGCAGATCGGAAAGGGCGTGATTCGGCATGGCGTTCGGGTCGGATGCAGAGAGGATCGGAATGATACTTTACCCCCAACCCCTGTGGCCGCTCGTGTGGATAAGCTGTTCGCGCGTGCCTTAACCCGCGGGTGGCTCACGGCGGATTCGTAGCCGGTCAAGGATTGCCCGGCTGTGGCTATTCGGCTTCGATCGCCCGGTCGCGCCTGCTCCTCCGAGCCCCGGCCTCGGATCGCAAGTATACCGGGCGCACGTGGGTTTTTCGGTCAGCAGGGTGCGTCCCGCGCGCGTTGGGACAAGGCGCGCCGACGAGGCGTAGCGGCCCCTACGGCGAGGAGGCGCAACGCCGGCCCGGCGTGCGCGGGGCGTGCAATGCGGCGAAAAATCCGCGTGCGCTCGGTATATCATGTCGGTTCAAGAGCCCGAACACAGAGTCATCTCCCATGCTCGTCCTCCGTGGTGCCCCCGCCCTTTCCGAGTTCCGTCTTCAGAAGCTTGCTGGCAGGCTGCGCGAGCAGATCGGCGTGCCGATCGAGGTCTATGCGGAGTATGTCCACTTCGCGGATCTCGCGGGTGACTTGACCGAGGATCAGCGCGGGATCCTGGAGCGGCTCCTGCGCTACGGCCCCGCCTTGCCGAGCCATGCGCCGGTCGGCCGGCTCGTGCTGGTGGTGCCGCGGCCGGGCACCCTCTCGCCCTGGTCGTCCAAGGCGACCGACATCGCGCACAACTGCGGACTCGCGGGCATCCAACGACTTGAGCGCGGCACGGCCTACTACCTTTCGGGCGAGTTCGGCGCGAGCGACGCGGCGACCGTCGAGCAGGCCGCAGCCATCCTGCACGACCGCATGACCCAGGTCGCGCTCTTCGACCTGGCCGATGTGCAGCGGCTGTTCGCACACGCCGAACCGCGTCCGGTGCGCCGTGTCGCGCTCGGCGCTGACCCGGAGGCGGCGCTGGCGCAAGCGAACCGCGAGCTGGGCCTTGCGCTCTCCTCCGACGAGATCGCCTATCTGGCCGGCAGCTTCGAGGCGCTTGAGCGCGATCCCACCGATGTCGAGCTGATGATGTTCGCCCAGGCCAACTCGGAACATTGTCGGCACAAGATCTTCAACGCCCGCTGGGACATCGACGGCGAGCCGCAGGCGCACTCGCTCTTCCAGATGATCCGACACACCACGGACATCTCGCCCGAGGGCGTGCTGTCCGCCTACAAGGACAACGCCGCCGTCATCGAGGGCTGGGACGGGCGCCGCTTCCTCGCCGACCCCGTGACCGGGATCTACGGCGAGCATGAGGAGCCGATCGCGATCCTTATGAAGGTGGAGACCCACAACCACCCGACCGCGATCGCCCCGGATCCGGGTGCGGCGACCGGCTCGGGAGGAGAGATCCGCGACGAAGGCGCGACCGGACGAGGTGCGAAGCCCAAGGCCGGTCTCTGCGGCTTCTCGGTCTCGGACCTGCGCATTCCTGGGTTCCGCCAGCCCTGGGAGCCGCTGGAGGCCGATTACCACGGCAAGCCGGGGCGTATCGTCTCCGCGCTCGACATCATGCTCGAAGGGCCGATCGGCGCCGCCGCCTTCAACAACGAGTTCGGCAGGCCCAACCTGACGGGTTATTTCCGCACCTTCGAGCAGGCCATCCCCGGACCGAACGGCTCGACCGAGCTGCGCGGCTATCACAAGCCCATCATGCTCGCCGGCGGTCTCGGCAACATCCGCTCCGAGCATGTCGCCAAAGACAGCTTCCCGGTCGGTACGCCGCTGATCGTGCTCGGCGGTCCGGCGATGCTGATCGGGCTCGGCGGCGGGGCGGCCTCGAGCATGGCCTCGGGCGCCTCGGCCGAGGACCTCGATTTTGCGTCGGTGCAGCGCGCCAACCCCGAGATGCAGCGTCGCTGCCAAGAGGTCATCGACCGTTGTTGGGCGCTCGGCGAGGACAATCCCATCCTCTTCATCCACGACGTCGGCGCCGGCGGGCTGGCCAATGCCCTGCCCGAGCTGGTCCATGATGCCGGGCGCGGCGGACGTTTCGAGCTGCGCGCAGTGCCCAACGCCGATCCGGGCATGTCGCCGATGGAGATCTGGTGCAACGAGGCGCAGGAGCGCTATGTCCTGGCGGTCGCGGCGGAGCGGTTGGAGCAGTTCGAGGCAATCTGTGTGCGCGAGCGGTGTCCGCACGCCGTCGTCGGGACCGCGACCGAGGATCAGCACCTCCTTCTCGGTGACGCGCACTTCGGCGACACCCCGATCGACATGCCCATGTCGCTGCTCTTCGGCAAGCCGCCCAAGATGGAGCGCGATGCCGTCTCTGGGCACCCGCCGCGCCCGGCCTTGCGTACCGCCGACATCGACCTGCACGAGGCCCTCGATCGCGTGCTGCGTCTGCCGACGGTCGCCGACAAGTCCTTCCTGATTACCATCGGCGATCGCAGCATCACGGGGCAGGTCGCGCGCGATCAGATGGTCGGACCCTGGCAGATCCCGGTCGCCGACTGCGCCGTGACCATCAGCGACTATCGCGGCGTCACCGGCGAGGCGATGGCGATCGGCGAGCGCACGCCGCTCGCCCTGCTCGATGCCCCGGCCACCGGACGCATGGCCGTCGGCGAGGCGATTACCAACCTCGCTGCGGCGCGGATCGAGGCGATCGGCGACATCAAGCTCTCCGCGAACTGGATGGCCGCCGCCGGCGATCCGCGCGAGGATGCTCGGCTCTACGCCACCGTCCGCGCCGTCGGTCTGGAGCTCTGCCCGGCACTCGGGATTGCCATCCCGGTCGGTAAGGACTCGATGAGCATGAAGACGGTCTGGGAGGGTGCGGCAGGTGTGCGTCACGAGATGTCCGCGCCGCTCTCGTTGATCGTCTCCGCCTTTGCCCCGGTGCTCGACGTGCGCGCGACGCTCACACCGCAACTGCGGACCGATCAGGGCGATACCGACCTCATCCTGATCGATCTGGGCCAGGGTCGGAACCGTCTCGGCGGGTCGGCGCTCGCGCAGGTCTACGGCCAGCTCGGGGATGTCGGGCCGGACCTGGATTCGCCGGACCTGCTCAAGCGCTTCTTCGCCGCCATCCAGGAGCTTCAGGAGGAGGAGCTGATCCTCGCCTACCATGACCGCTCAGACGGTGGACTCATCGCCACGCTCTGCGAGATGGCCTTTGCCGGGCGTTGCGGGATCGACGTGGATCTGGCCGCGGTCGGCCCCGATGACCTCTCGGCCCTCTTCAGCGAGGAGCTGGGCGCCGTGATTCAGGTGCGTCACACCGAGACGGACGACGTGCTGCAGATCCTCGAGTATCACGGTCTGGCCGAGTACAGCCCGGTGATCGGCATGCTCGACGATAGCGACCAGATCCGCGTCTGTCGCCGCTGTTGTCCGCTCTTCGCGGCCAGTCGGGCGGAGCTGCAGCAGGTCTGGTCTGAGACGAGCTTCCGGATGCAATCGCTGCGCGACAACCCCGCGTGCGCGGCCGAGGCCTATGCGCGCATCGCCGAACCGGATCCCGGTCTGCATGCCGAGCTGACCTTCGATCCGGACGACGACCTGACCGCGCCCTATGTCGAGCGCGGCGCCCGTCCGCCGATCGCCATCCTGCGCGAGCAGGGCGTGAACGGACAGGTCGAGATGGCCGCGGCATTCCATGCGGCGGGCTTCGAGTGCGTGGACGTGCACCTATCGGACATCATGGCCGGGCGCGTCGACCTCTCGCGCTTCCGCGGTCTCGCCGCCTGCGGTGGCTTCTCCTACGGCGACGTGCTCGGGGCAGGGGAGGGATGGGCCAAATCGATCCTCTTCAACCCGCGCGCACGCGATCAATTCCAAGCCTTCTTCGCGCGGCGCGACACCTTCACGCTCGGCATCTGCAACGGCTGCCAGATGCTCTCCAACCTGCGCGAGCTGATACCGGGCGCGGACCACTGGCCGCATTTCGTGCGCAACCGCTCCGAGCAGTTCGAGGCCCGCACCCTGATGCTTGAGGTTCGGGAGACGCCGTCGCTCCTGCTTGCCGGGATGGCCGGCTCACGCATGCCGATCGCGGTGGCGCATGGTGAAGGTCGGGCCGAGTTCCGCGATGCCGAGCATCTCGCCGCGGCGCGGTCCTGCGTGGCGACGCGCTACATCGAAAACGACGGCCGGGTCGCCGAGCGTTATCCCGCCAACCCCAACGGCTCGCCCGAGGGCATCGCCGGCCTGACCACGCTCGACGGGCGCGTCACCATCATGATGCCCCACCCGGAGCGCGTCTTCCGGTCCGTTCAGAATTCGTGGCACCCGGATGAGTGGGGCACGGACGGCCCCTGGATGCGTCTATTCCGCAATGCGCGTGTTTGGGTGGATTAAACCGCGCCCCGAGCGGTATGCGTCTTTTGTTGGATTGGCTTGGCCGTGCCAGCTCCGACAACTGTCGGCGCTGGCACGGTTTAAGGCCCACCGCGGAGGCACCCTCGTCCGACTTCCGGTTCGTGACGCAGCTCCCGCGGGGCAGGGTCTCATGAGACCGACCACAGAACCCACTGGCGCGCTCGTGACACCGCTCCTGCGGTGTCACGCATCTCCTGGCGCTCCGCGCCACGTACGCTCGGTATAGAATCGCATCATGTTGCAGATCTCCAACCGTATCCGCATCGACGAGACCGAGCTGAGCGAACGGTTCATCCGTTCGCCCGGACCCGGCGGTCAAAACGTCAACAAGGTCGAGACGGCCGTCCAGTTGCGGTTCGATGTCGCGCGCTCGCCGTCGCTACCCGATGACGTGCGCGAGCGTCTGACGCGCCTCGGCGGACGGCGGATCGATTCCGACGGCGTCTTGATGATCGAGGCACACCGCTACCGCACCCGCGAGCGCAATCGAGCCGATGCCCGAGCGCGTCTCGCCGCCCTCATCGCACAGGCGGCCGTGCGGCCGAAAGCGCGCATCGCGACCCGACCCACGCGGACTTCGACCGAGCGACGCCTGGAGACCAAGCGCAAGCAATCCAGCAGCAAGCGTATGCGGCGTGCTCCGTCGGATCACGATTAAGCTCGGGTTGCGCCGAGCGATGCACATCGACAGCAGGTTTACGCCGCGCTTCGCTGATTCGACCCGCCCGATCCAGCATGCAGCACCCTCAACGCCTTCGACGGAAGACACCGGTATGCCCATCGCGCCACTATTCCTCGCCCTGCTGCTGCGGGCCTTCGCCGTCGAGGCGGACAGCGACGCGCGACAGCTCGTGGAGCTCCCGCCCCCGATGAGCGAGCACATGCTGGCGAACATGCGCGACCATCTGCTCGCCATCGAGCAGATCACCCGATCGCTCGCCGACGGCCGCTACGAGGAGGCGGCCGAGATGGCAGAGGAGCGACTCGGGATGACGGCCATGCGCATCCACGGTGCGCACCACATGGCCCCGCATATGCCGGAAGGCATGCGGGCGATCGGCAGCGCCATGCATCGAGCCGCGAGCCGCTTCGCGCTCGCGGCCCGCGACGCCGAAGTCAGCGACGATCTGGCCTCGGCCTTCGCCGGACTCTCGGAGGTGATGGGACAGTGCGTGGCCTGTCATAGCGCCTATCGCGTGCATTGAGCGCGAGCAGGCATTAGCTCGCCGGGCGTTGCAGTCGGCGTCAGGGCGGGGGAAACAGAAAGAAAGTGAAAGTGGCGAGGCTCGATCACGCGCTCCCGCTTCAAGCCAACCCGGTTTCACAAGCTCGGTTGTTTGTCGTTTCCGGTTTTCTCGAGACGGGGAACCTTTACGGGCTGGTCCGGCGGCCTATCCATGGATTTGCGCCACTGAACGACGTTTGCGCGAATCTCTTCCACGGTCTGGGCAAGCTCGGGCCCCATCCGCTTGAAGTCGTCTGCTCTGGATTCGCCGAGTTCCGCGAGGAGGGCGAAATAATGAGGTTTGAATCGATCCTTGAAACGGTACGCGGCGAACGCTTCGTCTTCGAACAGCCGACGGACGTAGGCGGTTTGCTCGGCGGCGAGAAGAAGTGTCAGAAGAAGGGTGATGACGGATGCTTCTGCGTCTAGATCCAAGCTCGCAAGCCTCGATTCCAGCATTTCGAATGCCTCGGTGAATTCCTGACCCCAGACGCGCAACATGGCTAGTGCGAGCACCGTATCCCTGATCGAGAACTTTCTCAGCATCGAGTTCAGCTCAAGGATCGAGTTCCGAATATCCGCTGTTCGTCTAACCATCCACTTCCGGAACTCAACAATGCCTGGATATATGTCGTACCTCTCAGGTGCTACTAGATCTTCAAGCATTTCCAAGTGAGCCGACTCTGCGTCAAGATCCCCGCGCTCAAGGTGACCTAACATCGGAGTTACAATGGCTGTCATAGTCGATACGATTTCGTCAAGCAGCTTGCTTGCATTCGTGACGTATTCGATTAGCTCGGGCCGGTCCATCGCTGCCATACGTTCTCTGTCAAAGAGCGGGCGAAAGTCCGAGGGAAGATCGCTTTCTCGTTCTTCGACCAACTCAGCGATGGATGGCCCGAGGTGACCCCGTAGGTCTTCGGGTAGGTACTCCCGAGTCGCCTTCACCAACCGATCCTCGGTATCCAGGTCCAAACCCGCCCCACGTAGTGCCTCGGTCATGAACCAGGCGTGCTCCGGGGCGAGGAGCGCGTCGGCGAGCATGGCGAGGTGTCCAAAAGCACGCTCGCGCAGGTCATCCGGTGAGCACCAGATCTCCAGAAACCGCACAAGCCACAGCGCCCGGCGTCGATCGCCGGGCCGCCCGTGGCGCATCAGGTACCAGATGTTGAAGAAACGCTCGGCGAGCCGGTAGAGGTTGTTCTTGGTGCTGGTGGGTTCGCGGTGGATGACGTTGGAACGCTCCAACTGTTTGAGCTGGGCCGCGACCTGCTTGCTGGGGAGGCGCGTGGCGCGAGCGATCTCCCCGGTGGACAGCGCATCCCATCCCAGGGCAACCGCGTCGACGATGGCCTGCTGCTGCGTCGGCAGGTCGTCCATCCGATGCTTGTACAGCGGTGTGACTCGGTCGAGCAGGAGTTCAAGGTCGCGGAATGCGTTTCCATCCCGGTCGAGCAGGATCTCGAACAGCAGCACGAGGGTGCGCGGGACGCCGGCGGTAAGCCGTCTCAGGGTCTCGATCCGCTCCGGGGTTTGCGAAATGACCTCTTCCATTCGCGCCTGCTGCTCCGGGGTGCCCAGGTGCCTCAGCAGGGTCAGAGCCTCCTCCCCGGAGAGGCCGGGGAGATTGATCTCGCGGAAGAATTGGTAGAAGGGCGCGCCGTGGTCGTAGTGCTGCTCCAGCATCGCGGTCGATGCGCCGACGATCTGGATACGTTTGGTGGTGTGTAGGATCTCCCGCAGGCGCTGCTGCTCCGGGCGTTTGAGTTTGCCGAACAGGTCGCCGATATTGTCGATCAACAGGACCAGTCGCACGCCTTGGTCGGCTAGGGCGCGGTCCAGCATGAGGTAACAGTCCTTCTCGTAGTGGGGCGTTTCCCAGACGGACTCGATCGCATCCGGAAGTCCTTCGAAGCCCGGTCTGCCGCAGAGCAGGGTTGCCGCCTCCTCCCAGAGTCGGCAGAGGCTGGTGACACCGTAGAGCTCCTCCCTGAACAACAGCGGGATCAGCCAGTCGCACGTTTCTTGGTTGTCCCGGAGCGCGATCTGGATGCGGCGCAACAGGCTGCTCTTGCCCTGTCCTCGTTGGCCTTGGACGATCGTGTGCTCCGGGTCGTCCTCCGCTCCGCTGGCCAGAATCATGCGCAGGAGCTTATCCGTCAGCTCCAGACGGACGGAATAGCGGCCCAGAAATTCGTTTTCCGGGATCGCCTGTGGGTTGTAGATCCCACCCAGTGTCTCGTTCATCGCACTTACCCGCCTGCCGTCAATTGGCGACGTTGCGCCACCACCATTCCCGGATCACAGGCGAGTTGAAGCGATAACGTGCCGGATCTTCCTGGTTGTTGAGATAGCCGTCGTGCTTGAGGATGCCGACGAGATCGACCTGATGCTCCAGGAGCCCATGCTCCACCGCGAGGTTGGTCAAGGATCGGCTGTGAATACCGTTGTTGCGCGGGTCTGCGGCGTAGCCGAGCATTGCTTTGACGAGCTGAAGCTCCCCGGGATCCAGGGTCATTCGCAGCCGGCCGTACCAGTGCTCGAACAGGTTCTGGTGGGTCAGCAGCGTCGTGAATGCCTGATCCACCGCATCCGGAGTTGAGGCATCGGGAGGCAGCTCCTCGGCGAGGCGCTTGATGAAGATGGGTATCAGCCAATCCCACCCGATCCGCCCGAGCAGGTGCTCGCGTACTTGCTGTGGGATGTGCGCGAGGCCGAGGCGAGTCAGCTCCGCGTTTAGGAAGGCGCGACCCTCGTCCGGGGTGAGCGGAGGGATCCGGACCGTCGTCAGATCGTTGATGTGCTTGGTTGCACCGAGGGACGCCGCGACGTTCTCCAGTCCGATGGAGCCGGCGAAGACAAACTGGATGCGCTCCGTGAGTGCGGGATCGTGGCGGCAGTCGCGAAGTGTCTGGAGCATTCGAATGGCTTCGCGTCGCTCTTGCTCCGATTTGCTGCCCAGTGTGTTCTCCACTGCCTGAGGGAGCTCGTCGACCATCAGGAGGATGCGCCCGTCCAGCTCCAGAGTTCGGCAGAACCGGATGAACTCATCGAGGTGATCCAACGGCCCGACGGCCCCGAACCGCACCTTGGAACCGATCTCCTCGATGCGAATCTGTCCGACCCAGGTGGAGAAGCGCCTGGATGCGCGGCTGAGTCTACCCACAAATTCCTGATCCAGGAGTGAGGACAGGAGCTTTCGATACAGTTCATCGACGGAATCGATAGACTCCACGAAGACATAGACGGGAAAGAAGTCGGTGCGGGGCTGAGCGAGCGCCTGCTTCAAGAGCGTTGTCTTGCCGATGCGCCTGGGTCCCGGGAGCAGCAGGTGGCTGCCGGACTCCAGGGCTCTCCAAAAGGCGTCTTCGAGGTTCGGACGTGGGAAGGTCGACATGGCGCGAGCAGAAACTTGGCAACGAAAATGTTGCCAAAGTAGATGACAAAAGATTCGTTGTCAAACGGCATAAGCGCAGCCTCCCATCCGCCGCAACGGATGAAGAAGCAGTTCGACGTTCCGGCCGGACTGATGCTGTCTTCGCAGGGATGCGACGAGCGTGCCCTGTCCGGATCCAGCCGCTTGCCCTTGATGGCGCTGGTCGCGAGGTCGCACGGGCCGGAATGGTCGCCACCGATTCAAGGGCGAGGTCTGCATCGAGAAGCCGAGCCGCCCCCCGGATACTTCGCTCCGCGCCAGCCGAACGCTGGCCCCTACGCCTCCCTCGCTCTACTCGTCCGCCTCGACCACCGCACCCGTACCGTCCGGCCCGATGACGATCACCAGTTTGCCCAGCGTCGGGTGGCGCGCAGTCACCACGGTGAATGCGGGCAGGCGCATCTCGCCGATCAACTCGCTTTCATCCTTCAGATCTGAGATCAACGCCGCTTCGGCTTCCACTAGACGCATCTGTCACCCCCGATCCTGTTGTAGGCGCTAAACCGCGTCGGGCGCGATGTGCCATGTCTTCAGCGGGGTCGAAAGCCTCTGAAGATCCCTGGCACGCCGTGCACGACGCGGTTCGGAATTTCCCGGATGATTCCCCATCCTGAACCGCGTCGCGCCGAGATCCTTTGTCGAACCGAGGCCAATAGCACCTCGGTCCAACCCAAATCCGACCGGACGCGGTTCAGCCCTACATCGCCATATCCAGATCGTCCTGGATCTTGGCGATCCCGGCCAGGGCGCACTCCTCGTCGGTGTCGCCTCCGGGTGCGCCGCTGACACCCACCCCGGCCACCAGCGACGAGCCGCCGACCAGCACGGGGACCCCGCCTGCGGACATCACCAGTCCCTCGACACGCCCGATCGGCGTATCGGCGCGATCGACCATGGCCGAGGTCGCGGCGTTGAAGTTCACCGCTGTGAACGCCTTCATCTTGCTGATCGGCACCGTGATGGGCGCGGCGATGGTGTCGCGGAGGGTCACCTGCACCGTGCCTTCACGGTCGACCACGGTGACCGCGATCTGGATGCCCTTCTCGCGACATTCCTCGATCGCCCCTTGGGCGATCTTCACGGCCGCATCCATTGATAGACGCTGTAACGGTACGACCATCGGACCGTCGGCGATGGCCGGTCCGCAGATCAATGCAGCGGCGATGACAGCAGGAATCGTTTTTTTCATATCTCCTCCTTATTTATTTTAGGGCAATGGTTTACCGAGCATCTTCATTCGGCGTCGCGCCGGGGTTTTTCTCCCGAAATCACCGAAGCCGACTCGCCCGTCACGGCGCCCGATAATGGGTCTCGATATAGTCGTCGACCATGCGCTTGAACTGCTCGGCGATCCCGTCGCCCTTGAGGGTTGCGACCTTCTCGCCATCGACATAAACGGGTGCGGACGGGCGCTCGTCGTTTCCGGGCAGGCTGATCCCGATATTGGCGTGCTTGCTCTCGCCGGGTCCGTTCACCACACAGCCCATGACCGCGACCTGCATGGTCTCCACGCCCGGGAAACGGGTGCGCCACTCCGGCATCTGCTCCCGTAGATAGGCCTGAATATCTTGTGCCAGGTGCTGGAATGTGTCGCTGGTGGTGCGTCCGCAGCCCGGGCAGGCGGTGACCATGGGTGCGAAGGAGCGCATCCCCATGGTCTGCAGGATCTCCTGCGCGACCACGACCTCGCGGGTGCGTGCCTCGCCGGGTGCCGGGGTGAGCGAGATGCGGATGGTGTCGCCGATGCCCTCCTGCAGCAGCACGGACAAGGCGGCGGTGGAGGCAACGATCCCCTTCGAGCCCATGCCGGCCTCGGTGAGGCCCAGATGCAGGGCATAGTCGCCGCGGTCGGCCAGCATGCGATAAACGGCGATCAGATCCTGCACGCCGCTCATCTTGCAGGACAGGATGATGCGATCGCGCGGCAGGCCGACCTGCTCGGCGCGTTCGGCGCTCGAGATGGCGGATTCCACCATCGCCTCGCGCATCACCTGCTCGGCATCCCGCGGCTCGGGCGAGCGCGCGTTCTCGTCCATCATCCGCACGATCAGGTCCGGATCCAGGCTGCCCCAGTTGACCCCGATGCGCACCGGGCGGTCGTAGCGGCAGGCGATCTCGATCATGGTCGCGAACTGGCTGTCCTTCTTCTCTCCACGCCCGACGTTGCCCGGGTTGATGCGGTATTTCGCGAGTGCCTCGGCGCACTCCGGATAGTCCGTGAGCAGGCGGTGACCGTTGAAATGAAAGTCGCCGACCAAGGGCACACTGCACCCCTGGGCGTCCAGTGCCTCGCGGATCACCGGGACCGCGCGGGCCGCGGACTCGTGATTGACCGTGATCCGCACCAGCTCCGAGCCCGTGCGTGCCAGCTCCGCGACCTGCCGGACCGTAGACTCGATGTCCGCGGTGTCGGTGTTCGTCATGGACTGGATGACGATCGGGGCTTGGCCGCCGACCGTCACCGGGCCGATGCGTACGGGGACGGTTCGGCGTCTTTGAATCGGGAATCGAATTGAGCTCATAGTGCCTTTGCCGCCGCAGCGGCCCTGTCAGTTGGTCGGAGTCGGGCGTTGATCCGACGAGGGCAATGGGGAACGCAGCCCCTGGACGATCGCGACATACTGCGGGTCGTCCTGTGGGATCAGTCCGTGGCGGATCAGAAAATCGATGATGACCAGGTTGCAGTTGAGTTTGAAGTCATCGGTTTCGCGGACGATCTGCGCGACCTCCTTCACCGGAAGGCGATAGAAGGTTTCCACCTCCCCGTCGGTGCAGCGCGGCTCGAAGTCCTCCGGAAGCTCCAGATCGTAGCAGAACATGACATCCGGCTTTAGCCCGCGCTCCGAGTCGCGACAGTAGGTCACTGCGCCGACAGCCACGGCGAGGTCGGCAAGGGCAGGGGGCATGCCCGCCTCTTCCGCGCACTCCTTGCGCAGATTCTCGACCAGAGCGATACCGTGGGGCAACCCACCCGCAACAAGGTTATCGAGCCGCCCGGGGTAGAGACGGCGATCGGCGGAGCGTTGACCGATCCACATCTCGATCCCGCGCGCGGTCCGCACGTAGCCATTTAGATGTTGGCCGAAGGCGCGCATCCCGAAGAAAGGCGCGCAGGCCCGGTCGACCAAGCAGCGTGCCGCCTCACGCCCGCCGGCGGTCACGGGGTACTGCTCGCCGTGCAGATAGGGAATGACGCCCTCGTCGACGAGTCCACGAGCGACCTCGGCCAGCGCCAAGGTGCAGCCTTCGAAATCATCCGGCGTCTCGATCCACTCGACCGCCGTCTGCGAGACACGAAACCGCGTCGGCCAGCGCCGCAGCTCTTCGGCTGCGCTGCGCCGCAGGCTCCCGAGACGCTCGCCCCGTCGGATGAAGGAAACAAACGCAGAGGGCTCCCAGGCATTGCAGGCATAGATCTTATCGAGATAGCTCATTGATAAACCGCGTCTTGGAGTTTCATGCGACCGATGCGGGTCACGCCTGCCGCCCCTCCCTCCAGTACCTCGGCAGGACGCGGTTTAGTTGATAAAAAATCTTAAAACCGCGCCCGCTGCAGCGCCCGTTGGTGACTCCAGTCGCAGATCCCGATGACGACCGAGTCTATCGCCAAGAGGCGCGGTTTTAACGCTCCTCGGATTTGATGAGATTCCACAGCCGCTCCATCTCCGCGCGTGCCGCAACGCTCGGCGCCTGCCCGCCTGCACGCAGGCAGACCTCGACCCGCCCGAAGCGTCGCTCGAAACGGTGGTTCGCCGCACGCAGCGCCTGCTCCGCATCCACGCCCATGTGCCGGGCCAGATTGACGCAGGAGAACAGCAGGTCGCCGATCTCGTGCACCCGCTCGGTCGGCTCGGCGTGCGCACGCAACGTCTCGCGACACTCCTGCAACTCTTCGAGCACCTTGTCGAAGACCTCTTCCATTCTGTCCCAATCGAAGCCGACGACCGCTGCGCGTTTCTGCAGCTTCTCGGCCCGAACCAAGGCGGGGAGGGCTTGGGCGACCCCTTCGAGCACGCTCCCGATGGGCCGCTGGCGCTTACTCGCCCGCTCGGCGGCCTTCTCGCGCTCCCAATTCGCCCGCACCGCCTCCTCGTCTTCGAGCTCCGCGTCGCCGAAGACATGCGGATGCCGGCGGATCATCTTCTCGCTGATCGACTGAACCACGTCGGGAAAGGCAAAGCTCCCTTGCTCCTCGGCGATCTGCGCGTGATAGACCACCTGAAGCAGCAGGTCGCCCAGCTCTTCGCGCAGCTCCTTCATGTCCTCGTTCTCGATCGCTTCGGCGACCTCGTAGGCCTCCTCCAAGGTGAAGGGCAAGATGCTGCGGAAGGTCTGCTCCTGATCCCAGGGGCAGCCGTCCTGCGGGTCGCGCAGGCGCGCGACGATGGCGATGAGATCGGCAATCGAGTCGTGTCGGTTCATGGTTCCGGGTCGTCGAATGTTGGACGGAGGAAATGGCCGAGGCGACCCGCGGCCGAGCGTGGTGCGCCGTAGGACGGATTCTCAGACGAATCCATCGAATGCCAGACCGAGCAGAATCGAGCCGATTCCGCCCCATTTCCAATAAGCGCGTGGAATGCCGATGATCTCGTCGGGTCTGGAGCGGCTCGGATCCCGCACGATCGCGTAGAGATGCGGACCGGCCAGGAACCAGGGCAAAAACCCGAACAAGGTCGGCACGGCGAGCCAAAGGGGCACAGGCTCGTTCAGGAAGAGCGCAATCGCTATGACCGGCCAAGCGAGCAGGTAAGCCGCGGTCAACTTAGCGTCGAGCGATTTGCTGGAAGTCGTCGCGAAGGTCAGGAGCGCGATGATGCCCCAAGCGGCGACGATCAGGATGAGGATGATACGCATGGTCTGACGCCGAAGGATGATGGTCGCTGCAAAACGCCGGCACGACAATCCGAACTCGGGGTCGTCTGCCCTTCGATTCAGGGATCCGGACCGCGCCCCGGACTCAAAGAAAGCGCGGCCCGGCTCCGAAGCGTTTCCCCGGGGCCGATGGTAGCGGATGCCCGGGGCAGCGGTCCAGCAACCGCGTCGACCCGGACTCGGCCGAGGCCGAGTCTGCCGTTCTTCCGCCCGCACGCGCGCCGAGCCGGCTTTGTGTCGAAAGAGCGCCGGAGGCGCTTGACAATGACCCTCCGTATCCGGAAGATACGCGGCTCGGTGGTGACGGCGACAATCGTCCCGCCAACACTCAATCAGTCCGCAGGCATGCCGGACTGGATAGAGCCTCCACGGATGGAGCGCCATACTTAAAGCGCCCGTAGCTCAGCTGGATAGAGTACCTGGCTACGAACCAGGTGGTCGGAGGTTCGAATCCTTCCGGGCGCGCCAACAAGAACAAAGGCTTAGCATCTATCAATGCTAAGCCTTTTTTCGTAAAAGCCGTTTGAGCAGAGTTTACCCCTACCTTTGTCCCCACTTCCGGGATGGCTTGACTGCGGTCTCCGAGGACGAGTGGTCGTTTCGCGGGTTCACGTCCATTTCGCGAAACAAATCACCCCTCGACATCCAGATCGTCCAATAGCCCAGCCCGCCCGTTCTAGATCAGTCGCAGCTGCCCGACCATTCCGACGAACGACGAACGACGAACGATGAACAGAACAGGGCCTTGCTGACTCTTCAGCCGCTCGAAGGTTTGTCGGTTGAGTTCCTTCGAGCGACTGCCGGCAGGTCGAGGATGCCGGGCTTCTGGTCCAATCGCCGTCCGCAGCCAGCCGCCGGAAAGAGGAGTCAAGGACGTGATCCGGCACAGGTGCAGGCGGTACGATCCAAGCGGGACCGCGTACCCAATCGGCGGCCACCCACCGTCCGCGCGTCGGTGCCTGCAGCTTTAGGTCAGCTTCTCGGCTGCCGTCCGGCTGAAGGCGATCTCTCGCCATGTTGTCGGTGGCTGAAAGCGAGCTTGACGGACGCGTTGCCGTTCTTCCGAATGGGAGAATGGGACCGGGGTTTTGATCGCGAGAGCCTTTACCGGTAATCTACTCAGACTTCTGCCAAGCCGTATACCGGATCGACCGGGCGCTCTTGGACTTGTGTAATCCCATTGGCGGGGGCCTCGGTTGCAGTCTTTCAGCTATTGGATCGGCATCGCGGGAATCACCGCCTTTGCCGTCACGGCGGTGCTCGTTTTGGCACCGAAAGGGATCGATCTCTTCAGCGCCGTCGTGCTTGGCATTATCACGGCGGTCGGCGGCGGTACCATCAGGGATCTGATCTTGGATGTTCCGGTCTTCTGGGCTTCCGATCTAAACTACCTATGGGTCGCCATCGGTGCGAGCCTGGTCACCTTCTTTGCCGAGTCGTTGTTCACGCGCAGAGAGATCTACCAACTCATGCTGTATATCGACGGCCTCGGTGCCGCCTTGTTCGCGATTCAGACCGTCGACAAGGCATGGGCTATGGACTTCGGTCGCCCGCTCGCCCCGATCATTCTGGGTATCGTCACGGCTATCGGCGGAGGCCTGCTCCGAGATGTACTGTCAGGTCGCCAGACGCTCTTGATGACGCGCGAGCTCTATGCCACGCCGGTACTGATCGGTTGCACGCTCTACGTCGCGCTGCTGACCTGGGCCCCGGAACATCAAGCTGCCGGTGCGCTCTGCTGTGTCGCAATTATCTTCGCGCTGCGCGCGGCAGCGATTCGCTGGGATTTAACCGTACCTCATTGGTTAATCACGAAGGCGAAGGCGGACTGAGGTCCACACCTTGGGAGAACGGTGCATGCAGACAAGCGATGTGTCATCGGGCCGGTACGCCCCGCTTGATCCGCTCCCCCGGTCATCTCCCTCGGGAAAAAAGATTACATCCCAGCTCTCTGGCGATCGTCGCCACCGCCACCTGCCCACGCACGCTATTGCCTGCCTCATCCAGCGGTGGGGAGAACGCGGCGATGGCCATCTGCCCCGGCACCACCGCGACGATGCCTCCGCCCACCCCGCTCTTGCCTGGAAGGCCGACGGTGTAGGCCCAGTCGCCGGAGGCAGTGTAAAGACCCTCCATCATCATCTCGGCGAGAATGGGCGCCGTATGGACGTCCGCGACCACACGCTCGCCGGTGAGCGGATTCACACCACCCGCGGCCAAGGTTGCGCCCATCACGGCAAGATCCACGGTGGTGATGAGGGTAGAGCACTGGCGGGTATAGATATCCACGGCACAGAGGGGATCGCAGAAGCATGATCCTGCGCTGTAGAGCAGCCAACCGATGGCGCGGTTGTGGAAATTCGTGGCTTGCTCGGAGTCGTTCACCTCGGGGCTGAGCGCGATCGGATGGCCGGCGAACCGCCTTTGACACTCAAGGATCGCCGCCCAGCGTGCCTCCGAGTCGCTGCCCGGCACCAGGCTCGCGGTGGCGATCGCGCCGGCGTTCACCAGGGGAGATAATGGCTTACCCTGATGAAGCTCAAGCGCCAGCACCGAATTGAAGGGTAGTCCCGTGGGGTCGGCCCCGATCTTCTCGCGGACAGCCTCGACGCCGATGGTCTCCATCACCAGGGCGAGCGTGAAGACCTTGGAGATCGATTCGATGGCGAAGGCATGGTCGGAGTCGCCGGATTTGAAGATGCATCCGTCGGTGGTGACGACGCAGACACCCAAGAGATCCGACGGGACCGAGGCCAGAAAAGGGATGTAGTCGGCGTTCTTTCCGCCCTTTGCACCTTTCGCGGCCGCGTATCCGGCGGCAACGGCTGCTTGGATCCGTGGTTTCGACACGGCTGTCCTCCCGAGATGCGCGGGCGGGGAGAAAGCCAAGGACTGGCATCTCTCCGCCCGAGTTGGTGTGAAGCCCCTAAAGCACGTCCAGAGCGACATGCGTCGTTTTCATTGTGTGTCGGGCTCAAGGATGTGTCCGACCTTTGCGGAGACGCGGTTTAGACTTTGAAATTATTTAAGATTTCAAACCGCGCCAGCTCCGACAGTCGTCGGGGCTGGCGCGGCCAAGCCATTCCAACAAATCACGCATACCGCACCGGGCGCGGTTTAAGCGGTGTCCTCGCGCGCGTCGAGCGGCACCAGGATATGGGTACCACGGGCCCGCGGATGAATCGCAAAGTGGCCGACCGGTGCGTTGTGGTGGTTGATGTGCACCAACCGTCCCGGCCGGTTACCCTGCAACGCGTAGACGAGGAAGGGGATCATGACGACCACCAGGAAGCTCACCAGCAATAGCCCCACGTAGATGTCGGTGCTCTCCCCGCCCGGCAGACCGCTCGGCGGAAAAAACGACACCACGAAGGCGAGCAACGAGACCAGGAAGCCGGAACTGGCGACCAATAGCTTCACCACCTTGCCGCCGGGAATGTTGAAGCCGCGCTTCTTCTCGGGGTGCTTGAGCACCAGCGTCATATAGCCGAGAAACAGCATGAAATAGGTCATGAGATAGAGCACGACCGTGAGCGCCAACGCGATCAAGAACGACATGTTGTTGCCGCCGCCGGTATTGGTGAGCACGACGATGGCGACAGTGGTCAGCAAGAGCTGGAAGACAACCAGCGGCACGGGAACGCCGTTTTTGTTCACCTTGGCCATGGCGGCCGGCAGGATCCCCTTCTCGGCCGTCACATACATGCCCCGCGAGGGTCCCACGATCCAGGCCGCGATCTCAGCCAGCACACCGAGCAGCAGCAGCGCGGCGATGATCCGGACCACCCATCCGAGACCGGTCCCGCCATGGGTGAGGATGAGCTGATGGAACGTCTGGACAACACCTGAGCTCAAGTTGATCTGGTCATGCGGGATCACGGCCGCGACCGACAGACCACCAATCGAGCTGAGCGTGATCGCCGCGAGCATCAGCAAGAAGATCGCAAGCGGATAATCCCGCCCGGGGTTGCGCATCTCATTGACATGGGTGGCCGACGCCTCGACCCCCATGTAGCTGAGGATAAAGGCCACGAACACCACCATCGTTCCGATCTGCGTGAAATTGGGGAAAAAGGTCGACGCGTCCATGGTGATTTCCAGCTTCGCCCCGCTCGCCAGATGCAGGATCGCGAGACACACCAGAATGAGGGCGGGCAGCAGAATACCGCCGAAAAAGCCGGCCTTGGAGATCTTTGCGGTGTATTTCGTGCCGCCGAGCTGGGTCGCGGCGAGCGCCCACAAGATGACGAGGGCGGCGATGGTCTTCACGACCGGGTCCGTGTTCAATTCCGGCCAGGCCAGGATATAGGACAAGGCCCCGAGTACGAAGTAGAGCATGGGGACAAAGCCGACCGCGATCTGCAGGTAGGTGAAGGAGATCGCCGCGAACCCCCAGCGCTCGCCGAGGGTGTTGGACACCCAGGCGAAGACACCACCCTCTTGCCAGCCTTCCACGGTGGCCATCTCGGCCGCGCACAGGCCGACCGGGATGAACCAGAGCAGGCCGCCCAGAAGCAGGAAGAACACCAGGCTGAAGCCGGAGGTGGCGAACGCCGGATATTCATAGACCGCCATCACCATGGAGGCCGTGATGGCGAAGAACCCCAGTAACGAGAGCTGTTTCGATTGTGTGTTTGCGGTATTGGCAGCCATGTCGAAAGTCTTCTCCAGATCATCGAGTCCAAAAGCCGATTCCGGGCAGTGCCCTGTGTCCGCCGGCTCCGCTCTTGAGGATTGCAGCCCCCTCCCGCCATGCCGGCGCCGAAGGGTCTGCACGCCAGTGGAGACCTCGGGCGTTGCACGTCCTAGTGATGGAACCCCGATGCCTCTTTGCTCGTGAGCGACTCCTGAATCGGATGCGCGTCGATATGGCTCAGGGCCGCCTTCATGTGATCGACGAGCAGCGTGCACAGGTCGCGACTCACGCCGTTGCGCACCAACACCCTCTGGATCGCCTGGTCTTGACAATTCGCCGGCAAGGTATAGGCCGGCACCTGCCAGCCGCGGACCCGGAGCCGATCGGCCAGATCGAACAGGGTGAAACCCGGATCGGTGCCGTCGATGAGCTTCCAGGACACCGCCGGGATGCCGCGCGCCATGTCCCCGCCGAAGACGATCTCGAACGGCCCCATCTTCGCGATCTCCTCGGCCAGGTATTCCGCGCTGCGATAGCAGGCGGTATGGACCTTTCGGTAGCCCTCGCGCCCGAGGCGCAGGAAGTTGTAGTACTGACACACGATCTGCCCGGCAGGCCGCGAGAAGTTCAGCGCGATATCGCGCATGTTGCCGCCGAGATAATTCACCCAGAACACCATGCTCTCGGGCAGATCCTGTTCTTCGCGCCACAGCACCCAACCTACACCGAGCGGGGCGAGGCCGAACTTATGGCCCGAGGCGTTGATCGAGCGCACCCTCGGCAGGCGGAAGTCCCACTCCAACTCGGGTGCGCAGAAGGGGGCGAGGAAGCCGCCGCTGGCGCCGTCGACGTGGATCGGAATATCGAGACCTGTGTCGGCCTGGAGTGTATCCAGCGCATCGCTGATCGCCTTCACCGGCTCGAACTCTCCGGTGAAGGTCACGCCCAGCGTCGGCACGACGCCGATGGTGTTCTCGTCGCAGCGGCTCAGGACCTCTTCGGGCGTCATCAGGAGCCGGCCCTTATCCATCGGGATTTCGCGGTGCTCGATATCCCAGTAGCGGGTAAATTTGTGCCAGCAGACCTGGACCGGCCCGGTGATCAGATTGGGCTTGTCGGTGGGCTTGCCCTCGGCACGGCGACGCGTCTCCCAGCGGCGCTTCATGGCCAGCCCGCCCAACATGGCGGCCTCGCTGGAGCCGGTGGTGGAGCAACCGACCGCCTGCTCGCCGGCAGGTGCGTTCCACAGACCGGCGAGCATCTGCACACAACGTGATTCGATCTCGGCCGTTTGCGGATACTCGTCCTTGTCGATCATGTTCTTGTCGATGCAGTCATCCATCAGTCGATGGATCTCGGGCTCCTCCCAGGTCTGGCAGAAGGTCGCGAGGTTTTGACGCGAATTCCCGTCGAGCATCAGCTCGTCGCGGACCGCGGCATAGATGCGTCGCGGATCGCGTTCGCCATCGGGGAAGGTCGACTTCGGGAGCCCCGTGGCGAGCTCGGTCGAACCGTAGGTCTCGTCGTTGGCATTCTCGACCTCGTCGTTCAGAGGATCCCGATCGCTGCGACCCGTTGGCGTCTTGACGTCCTGCTTCGGCATCGTTGAATACTCCTCGGCAATGGAAAAGGGGAAAATCGAACCCCCGACGATATCGGCCGCTCGGCCGAACAATCGACCGAGCGGAACGACAATCTACTGCTTCAGTGCGGAAATTCCGTTGAGTGGGAGATAACGTGTATGCATGGCCGTTTGGTGAACCGGTGAATCAGAACATCAGCGTTGCGCGCAGCGACAACGCCCAGACGCTGTCGCGTCCGGTGTCGGTGGCCGGATTGCGGATGTACTGCACGTCCGGCGTCAGGAGCAATCCACCAAAGAACTCCCAGTTCCAGTACGCTTCCACAACCTGTTCGTCCCGAGTACCCGGTGGATTCACAGGTGAGCCTGCCGCTTCGGCATATCCGATCGCCAAGCCGATCTGGTCCAACCTGCTGCGACCGAGCGGATTGTTCATGGCCCCGCCAATCGCGTAGGAGGCCCGTATCGGTGTCTGGTAGCCCCAAGCGCCGTTGGCGCGACCGAAGATCGCCCAAGTGTCGTTTAGGTTTTGGCTGGCGTTGACCGACCATCCGGTGCTGCTGTTGGGCTGCGCCGGTACCTCGGGCACATCGTAGTAGGTGAATGCATATTGTGCGGTGCCTAGACCATGAAACGTTGGCGTCCATTGTGCGTATCCGAACCACGCGAGGTTGTCTTCGCCAAAACCAGTGGTTGTGATGTCCGCACCGGTGATGTCGGTCGCATTCTGGAAGCCACCGGCAAGCTGGACCGTACTGGTCAGGTTGACTTGCGTGTAGGCGCCAAGACCGGCGGTCGGGTAGGTCGAGCTGCCGTTCTGAGCGAACACGTAATTGTTGAAGTTCTGCTGCTGATCGGCCAGATACGGGTTGCCATCGAAGTTGTAGAACGGATACTGACCGATCGACAGCAGCAGCCTGTTGCCGGGCAACGCATGGGTATAGGTCAGTTGCGGGAAGGAATCCTCCCCGTTTCCAGGGAAGTCATTGATCGGCGTAATGATCCCGAGAGTGTCGGCGATGTCTGCCGCAGTCTGGCGCCAAGGGTATTGCACCCAGGTGTAGGCCACCTGCAAGGAGCCCGCACCAAATGTCTCGCTGTGGAACATCGCCCAATCCAGTCCGGGCGTTGCCAGGATCTGCCCGGCCGTCGAGCCGCCGTCAGGCGTGCCCCATTGCTGCAAATAGCTCACCGGCATGCTCCACGACAGGCCGGTGTCCTTCTTGACCCGGTTCTTGAAGCCTGAGTAGGCGCCATAGGCGCCGGTGAGGTCGCGGTTCAGCGCTTCCCACCAGGTTGCTCGCTCGATGCGATCGTGCAGACGGCCGATCTTTCGGACCTCGGAGACGTCGGTCGTTCCCAACAGGGGGGGTTGCCGGTCATTGGCCTGCGCGAGTGCAGGTGTCCCGACGACGATCAGCAGAATTCCGGCGACGTGCCTTAGCATCACGAGACTCCTTACTCTATGATCGAGACGCCCCCGCAGCTCGATGGTCGCGATGCCGATCTCGGAGGACGGAATCGTTGCCGCAATCGCGAGGTCGTGTTGACGTCAAGTCAGCGAGATCGACAATGCGTGGACGGCAACGGACGCTTCGTAGGGGCTGTCGCGTGACCTGCAACAGGTTGCGATCCAAGCTAAACCGCGTCCAGAGCGAGATGCTCACGTTCGAGTGAGTTCAACGTCTTGTGCGTCCACCGCCCCTTAGCGGAGACGCGGTTTAAAATTGTATATTTTTTGATACCTTAAACCGCGCCGGCTCCGGCAATGATCGGAGCCGGCGCGGCCAAGCCAATCGGACACACTACGCATACCGCGCTGGGCGCAGTTCAAGCGATTGATAAAATAGAAGCGATCAAAAAAGTGGCTGTTTCCGTCGATGTGCAGATCAAAGGTGCGCGCATCGGTCCGAATGGTTTGCGATCCCGACCGACCGTAGAATCGACGCAAAACACGTGTACCCTGCGGCATCAGCCACGCAAGCGGTCACGTCGATCATCAATGGGTCCATAGCCTTGCCTCTCCCGCACATTTTCCAGCGGGCGGAAACGCGCGTCAATGTCCTAAATTGGATAAAAATTGCCTCCAGTCCCCCAGTCGCGCTGCTCCATTCATGAGTGATGTCCAAAGGCATGTTCCGAGATAGTGTCGATTTACCGAGGAGGTTGGATCCCGATGAAAGCGCAGACGCAGGTCCTAAGCGAAACCATCGAGGCGATTTACGCGGCAGGTCTGAACCCTGAGCGATGGCCTCATGCGTTGGAATGTATCGGAGACTATTTCAATGGGGAAGGCAGCATCATCCTGTTCTACGAAACCCAGTCGACGTCGACCTTTATCTATCCGGAAAAGCTGCGCTCGGCAGTGAACATCTACTTGGATGAGCAGTGGTGGAAGCGTGATTTACACGCGCAGCGCGCGATCGCCTTGAACATGCGCGGCTTCGAGGTGATGAGCGATCAAACCGTCGCAAGCGAATCGGAGATACGGAGTCATCCGATCTACACGGACTTTTTTCGGCGCGTGGGCTTCGGGTGGCTGATGTCCTGCATCATCCTCCCGGATCGTCACGATCTGGTCGTGGTGTCGGTGCCGAGAGCCAAAGCCAAGGGACCCTTTACCTCCGAAGAAATGCAAACCTTGGGGCTTCTCGGGCGACACGTCGAGCAGTCTTTGCGGATCTCGTTGCGCCTGTCGAACATGGGAAGCATGGAGACAGCCCTGAAACAGGCACTCGACGCCATTGATGCAGGCATGCATACGCTGAGCGCGGACTGCCGCATCCTATTCAGCAACCGAGCGGGCCAATCCCAATTCGAGGACTATTTCTATAATGACGACGGATACTTGATAGCGAGGGTTGCCGGCGAGCGAGAGAAGCTCGAGAACTACCTCGCCAAAGCCCACCTCGCCATATCGGAGTGCAAGGCACCGAAGCCCTGCGTGCTGATCGGCACGAACGGAGCCCAGCTTGTCGTGTGGGCAACTCCTGTCGGCAATGATGCGCGCGCGAGCTTCGGGCGCTGGTCCGCCCCAGCGACTATCGTGTTTGCGACGCCGCTCATGCGTGATACGCAGGTTGATCCGGTGGTGCTTCGAGACTGCATGGATTTGACCATTAGCGAGGCCAGGCTCGCATCCCTCATCGGTTGCGGCATGCCAATTGAAAAGGCTGCCGAGAAACTGGGGATTACGGTTGGAACAGCTCGGAATGTACTCAAGACCGTATTTCGCAAAGCCGGGGTGAATCGTCAAGTGCATCTTGCCCTAAAGATTTACAATCTAGGACGAATATCGTTGGATTGAAACCCGCGAGGTGAGCGGACGAGCCGCATGCGTGGCAGGCCGGAGATATTGGCAGGTCGCAGAAGGGTCAACGTGTGCTCAGTCATTGATCGCCTCCGGTGATACCTTGCCACGAAAGATCCAGTAGACAACCGCGGTGTAGACCATGATGACCGGCAGCACCACCAGGCCGATGCCGTAGAACAGGAAGCTCAGCGAGGAGGTTGGAGCCGCGGCCTGCTCGACAGTCAGGTGATAGGGGACGATCCAGGGCCAGAAGCTGCCGGCGAGCATCGCGAACGCGGTGACGAACAGCGCCGAGGCCATCAGCCAGGGCTGCCAGTCACGCCGCGCCTGGACACCGCGCCAGAGACCCCAGGCGGCGGCGCTGGCGAGCAGCGGAAACGCAAACAGCCAGGGCTGCGCGAGCCAGCGTCGGACGACCTCGAAGTCCCCGACGAGCGTTGCGGTCAGGGCCAGGACGACGACACCGATTACCCCCGCCAGGAGCCGCGGCAGCCAAGCATAGGCCCAATCGCGCAGGCCGCCCTCGGTCTTCAGCACCAGCCAACCGGCGCCGAGCAGCGCGTATCCGACGACTAACCCAAGACCGCAGAGGACTGAAAAGGGACTGAGCCAATCGAAGGGGCCGCCGATGAAGCGTCCGTCCTGGACCGCGATCCCGGCCACCATGGCGCCAATCGCCGCGCCCTGTATAAACGCGGCGATCACCGAGCCGAGGACGAAGCCCAGGTCCCAGAGCCAGCGGTGGCGCTTGTCTTTATAGCGGAACTCAAAGGCGACGCCTCGCAGGATCAGGGCCACGAGCAGAAGCGCGACCGGCAGGTAAAAGGCCGCGAGGAAGATCGCATAGACCACCGGGAAGGCGCCGAAGAGGGTGGTGCCGATGAGCACCAGCCAGGTCTCGTTGCCATCCCAGACCGGCGCAATGGAGCCCATCATCTGCTGGCGGTGCGTCTCGTCTCTGTCGAGTGCGAAGAGGATGCCGACCCCCAGGTCGAAGCCATCGAGCAGCACATAGACCAAGATCGCAAAGGCCAGCACCACGCTCCAGAATAACGGCAGCGAGAAAGAGATGTGCTCGATCACGTTACGCCTCCGTCGAGGCCGGGTCTGTGGTGAGGTTGCGCGGCCCCGGGTTCGGCGCTGTTGCCTTCCGTATCGCCCGCCGCTTGGCTGCTGGAATGGGGCCGCCTACCGCGAGTGGTCGACCTGGATTGAGGTCACCGAGCGCTGCCGGCCGAGCGCGAGACGATGGGCCGCCTTCCGACTCAGGCCCATCCTCGAGCGGCCCCTCGCGCAGGAGTCGATACAGGTAGAGGGTGCCCGCCGAGAAGATCAGTGCGTAGACCAGGAAATAGGCGGTCAACGAGGCCAGCGCGGCGCCGCTCGACAGACTCGGGGTAACGGCCTCGGCGGTGCGCATGACCCCATAGATGACCCAGGGCTGCCGGCCGACCTCGGCGGTGAGCCAACCGGTGAGCACGGCGATGAATCCGCTTGGCCAGGCAAGAAAGGTCGCCCGGAGGAACCAGCGCGGCCCCGGTGTCGGCCCGCGAAAACGACCACGGAGCGTCAGCCAGAGGCCGACCCAGGATAACGCCAGCATTACCAAGCCCAACCCGACCATGATGCGGAACCCATAGAAGGGGATCAGAAAGGGCGGGCGATCATCCGCCGGCACCGTCACGATGCCGGGCTCTTTTGCGGTGAAGTTACCCTGATCGACGAAGCTGCCGAGAGCGGGCAACGCGATCTCGAAGCGGTTGCGCTCTTCGGCAATGTCCGGCCAGGCGAACAAAATCAGTCGCGCCGGCTGTTCGGTCTGCCAGCGCCCCTCGATGGTGGTGAACTTGCCGAGTTGGTGCTCGGCCGTGTATTCGCCGTTGAGATGGCCGAAGAGGATCTGGGCGGGGATCAGCACTGCGGCGATGCCAAGCCCCATGCCGAGCATGACGCGCGCCTCGCCAAGGTGTCGGTCGCGCAAGAGATACCAGGCCCCGGTGGCCGCAACGCAGAAGGCCGTGGTCAGGTAGGCGCCGAGCAGCATGTGCGGGAATCGGACCCAGAGCACCGGGTCCAGCAGGATCTCTGCCCAGTCCCGCGGCGTGAAGATGCCGTCAACCAGATCGTAACCCACCGGCACCTGCATCCAGCTGTTGTTGGCCATGATCCAGAACGCCGAGAAGGTTGTGCCGAGTGCGACCATGAGGGTCGAGAGGAAGTAGGCCCACCTGGGCACCCGGCCGCGACCGAACAGCAAGACGCCGAAAAAGGTCGCCTCCAGCAGGAAGGCGGTGAAGGATTCGTAGGCCAGCAACGGCCCCTGAATCGGGCCTGCGCGGGTCGAAAGCTCGCCCCAGTTGGTGCCGAACTGGAAGGCCATCACCAGCCCCGAGACGACGCCGAGGCCGAAGGCAACAGCGAAGACCTTGAGCCAGAAGTCGAAAAGGCGCCGGTAGAGAGTACGACCGGTGACGAGCGACAGCCCTTCCAGCGTCGCCAACCAGGCCGCGAGGCCGATGGTGAAGGCTGGAAAGATGATGTGAAAGGAGGCGGTAAAGGCGAACTGCA
This sequence comes from Thiocapsa rosea, assembly GCF_003634315.1. Classification (NCBI taxonomy): domain Bacteria; kingdom Pseudomonadati; phylum Pseudomonadota; class Gammaproteobacteria; order Chromatiales; family Chromatiaceae; genus Thiocapsa; species Thiocapsa rosea. The sequence continues at coordinate 5,427,633 of NZ_RBXL01000001.1, read as the reverse complement.
GCCGCGAGACCGAAACGGGATCGATATCCATGATGGCGCCTTGCGAAGTCGATTAGCTGAAGCTGTCCGCTCATCTGAATTGTCCAGTCGGCGAACGCGACTGGACGGGCATGGTTAGATTTTGACTGTCTCGGCAGACCATTCGGCCAGCGGCAGTCCCCAGTTCGGCATGCGGCCATGGTTGGCGAAGAACATTTCCTTATAGGCCAACTTCTGCGCATAGGGCAGATGTCCCATCCGCAACTCTTGGATATCGCCACCGAACCATGAGGTCGCGTGGATGTAGAAGGCCTTGCCGCCTCCCATATCCCCGATGCAGACAACCGCCGGCATCCATGGCTTATCGGCCTCCTCGGGCGTCATCTTGCCGACCCGCTTGGCGATCTGTCGACCGACGACCTCCGTCTCCTGATGGCCGATTGCGCCGAGCTTCGGGACCGTGAGCGCGGCGGCATCGCCACAGGCAAAGACCTCCGGGTAATCGGGATTGGACATCTGCATGTCGGTGACGATGAAGCCGACCTCATCGGCAATCGGCAGGCACTTCAGGAATGCGTGGGGCTTCCAATTCGGAAAGACGATCTTCAACTCGGCCGGCAATTGGCGGCCGTCACGGAACTCGATCCCATCCGCGGTGAGTCGCTGGATGCCTTCGGTCTTGTTGACGTACCCGAAGCCCATCTTGCCGGCGACGTCGAGAAGTTGCCCGACGACCTTCTCGCCGGCATCTTCCGCGATCAGTCCAGCCGGCGTAAACATGGTGATGTTTTTGGCGCTGCCCTTGCCGTGCTGGGTCAGCCAATGGGCCAGCGCCAACGAGACCTCGACCGGTGGCCCCTCGCAGGCCGCCAGGGCAGTCTTGAGCCAAGCGGGCCGCCCCCGCTTGCCCTGCTCGAAGCGATCGGAGCCGACCACGATTGGTCCGCCCTGATAAGCGTTCCTAAGGTAGCTGATCAGCCGGTTCGCATGGAAGGCATCGGTGACGGTATGCCCATATTCGGCGAACCCCTCGATCTCGTCGAATGCGAGTCGAGCGCCAAGGGCGATCACCAGAAAATCGTAAGTCAGATCATAGGCCGGCGCGCCGGGCCGTTCACTCGGACGCACCTCGACCCTCCGGCTCTCGAGATCGATCCCCAGAACCTCGGCCTGCTGGAAGCCGATCGCATCCCGGGCGAGGGTCTCGACGAGAGGCATGTTCATCGTCACCGCCGGATCGCGGCCCTCGAAGATCTCGAGCGGAATATTCGGGATATAATCCAGATAGGCTTTACGATCGATGACCGTCATCGCGACCGAGTCGCCGGCGCAGTCCCTGATCTTCTGGGCTGCGCCGAGGCCTGCGAAGTTGCCGCCGAGGATTAACACGTGAGGTTTATTTGCCATCGTTATTCGCTCCGGTCATGGTCGCTGATCGAAATTTCTATCGTTGGCCGTAACACACGCGACGATTGATTGATGCCTGAACCTGCGCGAGGGCATGTCGCCACGGCGCTCATCAACGCCCGCTTTAGCGCATCATATCAACAGTGCCCGACCGTCCAGTAAGCGAAGCCTCTCGACGCCGAAGAGATCACCAATCAGCATGACCAGATGGTCGACCGAGATCGGCTCCTCGTTTCACGATCATCGTTCAGCATGGGAGAGCGCGCGTCAATGTCCTATTTTGGATAAAGATCGCCCCTGGATACCCACTCGCGCTGCTCCATGCTCGAAGAGCCGGAGACACGTGTGGGCGTAACGTGACTGACGACCCGAGCGCGCCGACGATCGTTACCGCACCATCTGTCGCGCCGGCCCGGAACACTCACTCTTCGGCCCGTTGTCGCCGGGCGATGCTGCCTGGCGAGCGCAGGCCGCTGAGATCAGGCCGCAGCTGTTCGAATCTCTGCCGCGGATTCCGAACCTTGACCTCACCCAGCACCACAGCTATCGTATTCATTCAGCGTATACCTAACGATCAGCGGCGCTTGGCGTTCCCGCTCGTTACAGAGAAATCGGAGCCGCCGTGCGATGACGGAATGGTTGTTATCGACAGTTCGCGACAATGTTGAAATCCCGCTCTTTCTGTCGCTACTTATCGGCTATTCGGTTGGCCGGGTTCAGATCGCCGGCATCTCTCTGGGAGACGTGACCGCCACGCTGCTCGCCGCGCTGTTGATCGGTCAAATCGGCATCACGATCTCTGCCGATGTGAAGACCATCTTCTTCGCGTTCTACCTCTTTGCGGTTGGCTACAGCGCTGGACCGCAATTCGTGCGCGGCCTGTTTTCGGGCGGGTTTCAGCAGGCGCTTTTCGCCGCTTTGGTTTGCGTCTTGAGCCTTGGCTCCGTCTATCTGGTGGTCAAGCTTGCTGGCTATGATGTCGGTATCGCGGCAGGCCTTTATGCCGGATCCACAACGACGTCGTCGGCGCTTGGGCTGTCACAGACCGCAATTGAGCATTCCGCGCTTGCAGATTCCGTCAAAGCCGATAGCATCCACATGCTGCCCGCCGCCTTTTCAATCAGCTATGTCATCGGCACATTCGGCTCTGTCATCGTTCTTGGCCTTCTCGGTCCAAAGCTGCTTCGGATCGACCTCCCCGCGGCCTGTCGTCACTATATAAAACGTGTCGGTGGAGAAACGGATCGAAGCGGTCGAGGCACAGCATGGCACCAATTTGTCGCACGCGCCTATCGTATTGATGCTGATTCAGCAATGGTCGGGCTCACAATCGTGCAGGCCGAACACTTCTTTGAAAATCACCGCCTATTTATCGCACGTCTTCGTCGCAAAGACGCGATCATCGAAGCAACGACGGCCACTGTGCTCGAGGCAGGCGATGTCATCGCCATTTCAGGCTCGCGCAGCATCCTTCTGGAGAATGTCGGTCAAGTTCTCGCGGAAGTGGATGACCCGGAGCTTCTTGGTGTTCATGTCGAGGGCACTGACATCCTGATCACGGCGAAAAATATCCACAACCAGACGCTCGCTGAGCTCGCTCAACTGCCGGATACGCGCGGCATCTTCTTAACCGCGATCCGCAGAGGCGCGATGTCGGTGTCGATCCCGATTCTTCCAGACACAAGACTCTATCGCGGAGACGTGGTTTCGGTGATTGGCCGCCCGGCGGATATTTCGGCTATTGCCGGAAAACTCGGTTATCTCGACCGCGAGACCGAGCGTGCCGATATTGCCTTCATCGGTGCAGCGATCACCCTTGGTGCGCTGATTGGCGCGCTGACACTGAACGTTGGCTCGATACCGCTGACACTGTCCACGGCGGGCGGCGTGCTTCTGGTCGGCCTGCTCTTTGGCTGGCTGCGCTCTGTCCGGCCTGCTTTTGGTCGGGTGCCGCGGGCGACGACCTGGTTTATGAGCTCAATCGGCCTAAACATGTTTATTGCCGTTGTTGGTCTTAGCGCTGGCCCCGGCGTCATTGACGGGCTGAAAGAACTGGGGTATGTGTTTGTGCTGTGGAGCATCGCTGCAGCAGCCGTGCCCATGCTGCTATCAATCTATATCGGAAAGTATCTATTCCGCTTCGATGACGCGATCCTGTTCGGTTGTTGTGCGGGTTCACGCACCGCCGCCGCCGCGCTCAGCATGATTACAGACAAGTCGCAAAGCGACGTGCCAGCCATTGGCTATTCCGTCGCCTATGCGACCTCAAGCATCATCCTGACGCTGTTCGGCATTGTGATCGTGTTGCTCAGTTGAGCGCGGGTTGCGAGAGGGGTGCCGATGGCCCTCGCCCCGCATCTGTCCGACATGCCCCCACCCCGATCCATTGCTCCGCAACGCGCGCGAAGAGCAGAGGACAGTGCGCGCGGCTGGTCCGCCCTTTTTTCGGGCCTTGACCTCTCACCCCACCCAAGCAGCGCACCTTGGGGACTGGGTGACTGGGTGACCGTGGGACTAGGGGCGATCTTTATCCCATATAGGACATTGACGCGCACTCCCGCACGTTGGACGATGATTAAGAAACTGGTTCAGCATCAACCTGTGAAGACGATCAGGGCGACTCAGATTTCCCATCTGTCGTAATTGACAAGTAGGAAACTCTTCACATTAAATATTCCGGACTGGAACCTTCCGCAGAAGCGATTCTTCGGATCAATGTCCCTGATGCCTGGAGGGAGAAATGCACCTTACGCCCCGTGAGTTCGACAAGCTCATGATCCACATGCTCGCCGATGTCGCGCTGAAGCGGCAGGCGAGAGGCATAAAGCTAAACCATCCGGAGACCGTGGCGGTGCTCTGCCACTATGTTCTCGAGGGCGCGCGCGAGGGCAAGACCGTGGAAGAGGTCATGGATGGCGCGCGCTCTGTACTGACCTCGGACGAGGTGATGCCGGGGGTGCCCGATCTCCTGCCGCTGATCCAGGTGGAGGCGGTGTTCAGCGACGGCAGCCGTCTCGTCAGCCTCCACAACCCGATCACATAATGCCTTCCCGACCGGTTCGGAACTGCGTCCTACCAGACATGTGAGGAACGAGATGGCGACTGACTCCGATAAGCACCAGCATCCACAGCCCAACCATGAAAAGACGCAGCATAAGGCTGTTCATCCACTCGGCGGGTATGTGTTGAAGCGCGAGCCGATCGAGATCAATCCGGGCCGCCCGCGCACCGCGATAAAGGTCCGGAACACCGGAGACCGCCCGATCCAGGTCGGGTCGCATTTCCACTTCTTCGAGGTCAACCGCTACCTTCAGTTCGACCGCGAAGCCGCGTTCGGCCAGCGGCTCGACATTCCGGCCAACACCGCCGTCCGCTTCGAACCCGGCGACGAGAAGGAAGTCTCGTTGGTCCCCTTCGGCGGTAAGCGTTTCATCCTTGGCTTCAACAACCTTGTCGACGGTTGGACGGGAGACGGGCCGCACCCGGATTATCGCCCCAACCTCGACGCCGCGCTCGAACGGGCGTCGAAGCTCGGATTCAAGTCGATGGCGTCCGACGCCGACTCGGCGAAATCCAAACCGAAATCCAAGTAGATCGAGGGCGCTCCGATGACACAAATGTCCCGCCGCCAGTATGCGGATCTTTATGGCCCGACGAGCGGAGACAAGATCCGGCTCGGCAATACCGACCTCTACGTCGAGATCGAAAAGGACTACCGCGCGGTCTATGGCGATGAGTTGCAGTACGGCGGCGGCAAGACGCTGCGCGATGGCCTCGGGTCGGACAACCAGTTGACTTGGGAGGCCGGCTGCCTCGACCTGGTGATCACGAACGTGACGATCATCGACGCAATCCAGGGCGTGGTGAAGGCCGACGTCGGCATCCGGGATGGCAAGATCGTCGGCATCGGCAAGGCGGGCAACCCGTCGACCATGGATGGCGTCACGCCCGGCCTTACCACCGGAACGTCGACGGACGCGATCTCAGGCGAGCATCTGATCCTGACCGCGGGCGGGATGGACACCCACGTTCACTACATCTCGCCACAGCAGGTCTATGCTGCACTCTCGAACGGCATCACCACGCTCTGGGGCGGCGGTATCGGTCCTGTCGACGGCTCCAACGGGGTGACGACGACGAACGGCCCCTGGAACCTTGCCATGATGCTGCGCGCGGTCGAGGGCCTGCCGGTAAACTTCGGGCTTTACGGCAAAGGCAACTGCACTGGCCGCGCCCCTCTGGTCGAGCAGCTCAAGGCCGGGGCGGCGGGCTTCAAGGTCCACGAAGACTATGGTTCGACCGCGTCGGCCATCCGCTCGGCTCTAACGGTCGCCGACGATTTCGACGTTTCGGTCGCAGTCCACACCGACACGCTGAACGAAGGCGGCTACGTCGAGGATACCATCGCCGCCTTCGACGGACGGACGATCCACACCTATCACTCCGAAGGTGCGGGCGGCGGACATGCACCCGACCTCTTGAAGGTCGTCTCTCAGTCGAACGTGCTGCCAAGCTCGACCAACCCCACGCTGCCCTGCGGTCAGAACTCGGTGGCCGAGCTGTTCGACATGATCATGGTCTGCCACAACCTGAACCCGAAGATCCCGTCAGACGTCGCCTTCGCCGAAAGCCGTGTGCGCGCCGAGACCATCGTGGCCGAAAGCGTGCTGCACGACATGGGCGCGATATCAATGATCGGGTCGGACAGCCAGGCGATGGGGCGGATCGGCGAGAACTATCTGCGCGCGGTCCAGACCGCCGACGCGATGAAGCAGGCGCGCGGCAAGCTGCCGGAGGATGCGTCGGACAACGACAACTTCCGCGTGCTGCGCTACATGGCCAAGGTCACGATCAACCCGGCGATCGCTGCAGGCGTGTCGACCTACATCGGCTCGATCGAGCCCGGCAAGATCGCCGACCTCGTGCTTTGGGAGCCCGCCTTTTTCGGCGCAAAGCCAAAGCTCGTGGTGAAGGCCGGCGCTGTCGTCTGGGCGAACATGGGCGATCCCAACGCATCGCTGCCGACACCACAGCCGATGTACTATCGTCCGATGTTTGGCGCCTTTGGCGGCATGCTCGCCAGAAGCGGGTTCAGCTTTGTATCCCGCGCGGCAATCGACGAGAACATCGGCAAGAAGTACGGGCTTGAGCGTCCACTCCTACCGGTCACGCAGACCCGGGTTGTCGGTAAGCCGCACATGGTCCGGAACAGCTACATGCCGGAAATCGAGGTAAACCCGCAGACCTTCGCGGTCACGGTGGACGGCGAGCACGCGACCGTGCAGCCGCCCAAAGACATCTCGCTCAACCACCTCTATTTTTTTAGCTGATGCCCATGATCCTCGTCGAAACAATTGTCGGAAACTTGAAAGACCCCGAATGGAAAGGCGCCATCGACGGCGCCGAGATCGACATTTTTCCGCTGGACCAGTGGGAAGCGCAGAAAAGCAGGCTTCGGAAGAGCACGGTCGGCGGCGTGGAACTAGCGATGTCTCTCGACCGGACAAGTCACCTGCGTGACGGAGACATCCTGGTTTGGGATGAAGCCGCACGGAGAGCCATCGTCGCCCGCATTGACCTGAACGACGTCATGGTCGTGGAGATCGAAGGCGAAGCGTCGGCTGATCTCGAAACCGCGTCGCGTACCTTGTTCGAGCTGGGCCACGCGCTGGGCAACCAGCACTGGCCGGCAGTTGTGAACGGAACCCGTATCTTTGTGCCGGTTACGGTCGACCGCAAGATCATGGCGTCGGTCATGAAGACCCACGCCTTCCCGATGATCCGGTATGACTTTCGCCCCGGCCTGGAGGTCATTCCCTACATGACGCCGCACGAAGCCCGGCGGCTGTTCGGGGGCGCCAGCGCGCCGTCGCACGCCCACGGGCAAGGGCACGGGCACGGGCACGGGCACGATCATGGCCATAACCGCACTCACCACGGGCATGACCATTCGCATGACCACGATCACACGAAGGAGTCGGGCCAGGCCCATGAAGGCAATCGTGTCGCCTGACGGCAACCCGATCGAGCATCTGAGGGCTCGGCGGTCGATGGCCGATCTGCTGCGTCTGCTGCAGTTCGGCGACTCGGCGCTGCCCATCGGGGGGTTCTCGTTCTCAAGCGGTCTGGAAACGGCGACCGAAATCGGTCTCGTCCACAACGTCGAGACGCTGGAAGCCTTCCTCGATGCGGCCTTGCGGATCTCGGCTTCCGGCGATGGGGTGGGGCTGGTCTGTGCCTTCCGCGCCTTAGAGGCGCAGGACCTCGACGCGCTGTCCGCTGTGGACGAAGAGATCAACGCCCGGAAGCTGAACGAGGAGACTCGGCTCATGTCGGTGCGTATGGGGCGCAAGCTGGTCGAATTGTCGGCCCACGTGGTCGGTGACCCGATCAACGTGGAATGGCTGGGGCGCATCCGCGACGGCCGGACGCCGGGAACCCACCCCGCAAGCCTTGCGGCGACAAGCGCCGGTGTCGGAATTCGCTCCGACGAGGAGGCCTTCGCCCTTCTGAATTACAGCCTCGCCACGGCGATCCTCGGCGCGGCGCTTCGCCTGATGCGCGTCTCCTTCGTCGAGACGCAGAGCATCCTCTGGCGCAGCATGGAGAAGGTCCCCGAGGCCTATGCCGCCATCGAAGGCGCAACGCTCGACGACATGGCCGGTTTCGCGCCGGTGACCGATATCCTCGCGGCCTTGCACGTGAAGGGCCATCTACGAATGTTCATGAACTGACGGGAACGCGAAATGAAAAGGATACCTCGCATCGGTATCGGGGGGCCGGTCGGCTCCGGGAAGACCGCGATCATCGAAGCCATCACTCCCATTCTCGTGGATCTCGGGAAGCGCGTGCTTGTTGTGACGAACGACGTCGTCACGACCGAAGACGCGAAGCATGTCCAGCGCACGCTCAAGGGCATCCTTATCGAGGATCGCATCCTCGGTGTTGAAACGGGTGGCTGCCCGCATACCGCCGTACGGGAAGACCCCAGCATGAACCTCGCGGCTGTCGAAGAGATGGAGGCCAAGTTTCCCGACTCGGACATATTGCTGCTCGAGAGCGGCGGCGACAACCTGACCCTGACTTTCAGCCCCGCGCTGATCGACTTCTTCATCTACGTGATCGACGTTGCCGCCGGCGACAAGATCCCGCGCAAAAATGGCCCCGGCATCACGAAGTCGGATATCCTCGTGATCAACAAGACCGATATCGCCCCCTATGTGCACGCAAGCCTCGAGGTCATGGATCGCGATGCGAAGCTCATGCGGGGAACAAAGCCCTTCGTCTTCACCAACTGCATGAAGGGCGAAGGTATTGAAGATCTTGTGCGCCTAATCCGCCAGAACGTGCTTTTCGACGAGTTCGATCCGCAGGCCTGACATGCGCAGTGCGGCGCGCGAACTTTCGCGTTTCCAGGACGAGCCAAGGCAACTCCCGTCGGGCTCGTTCGGAAAGTCGGCCTTCCTGCGGCTCGGGTTCGAGCCGCGGGCTGATCGCACGGTCCTGTCGACGCTGCATCGGCGAGCGCCGTTTATCGTCCAGCAAGCCCTCTATTGGGACGAGGAGATGCCGGGCCTGCCGTGCGTCTGCATGATCTCGAATGCGGGCGGGGTGCTCCAGGGCGACCGCAACCGCATTGAGATCGACCTTGCGCCCCAGTCGCAGGCCCATGTCACGACGCAGTCAGCGACCCGTATCCAGGAGATGGACACCAACCACGCCACCCAGACCCAGACAATCCGCTTGGGAGCAAATTCCTACCTCGAATACATCCCGCATCCTGTCATTCCGCACCGAAACTCGCGTTTCGCCCAAGAGACACTGATCGAGATCGACCCGACCGCGACGCTTGTCTACTCCGAAGTGCTGATGGCCGGACGCAAATACTATGGCGAGCGCGGCGAAGTCTTCGCCTATGACCTCTTCTCGTCTTTCGTCCGCGCGGTACGGCCGGGCGGACGTCTGCTCTTCGCGGAAAAATTCGTGGTCGAACCCGGCCGCGGGCCAGTTGACGTGCTGGGGATAATGGGTCCGTTCCACATGTTCGGAAACCTGATCGTTCTTGCGCCGAAGCCGGTCGTCGACACCCTTTTCGACGCCGCCGCGCCGACCTACGACGAGGCGCTTGGAGTCGCCTTCGGCGCAAGCCGGTTGCCAAACGATGCCGGGGTCATCGTCAAGGCGCTGGGCATGGAGGCGGCTCCGGTGGTCGCCGTTCTGCGTGAGTTCTGGCGCCAGGCGCGCCTCGCGGCTACCGGCTGCGCATTGCCCGACCGTTTTCTTTGGGCGTGAGGTCGAAATACATGGACAATACCGTGCGATGGATGAGGATCGTCGAAGGCAATGCCTTCGTCCGATTCATCGATGTCAACCTACGTGGCGCGGGTCAGGTCATTTTCCAGAACAACCCGCTGACCGGCCTGTTCTTTCTTGCCGCGATCACCTGGGGCGCCATTTCAGGCGGCGCGCCGCAGATCGCTATCGGTGCCTTCGTCGCCCTGGTCGTCGCCACCGTCACCGCGATGCTCCTCGACGCCGACGAGGACTCGCTGCGACAGGGGCTCTTCGGCTTCAATGGAATGCTCGTCGGCTGCGCCGTTCCGACGTTCATCGAACCCTCGCTGGCCATGTGGGCGCTTCTCGTGATTGGCGCAGCGACCTCGACCGTGGCGATGCTTGCCATCGCCAATGTGATGAAGACCTGGGGTACCCCGGCGCTGACCTTCCCCTTCGTCCTGACGACCTGGTTCTTGATGTTGGGAGCGTATTCGTTCGGCGCTGTCACCATTGATGGAATGGGGCCGCCAGCCCTGCCAAACAGTATGTCGACTTCTCCGTTCTCGACTGCCGAGGCGGCAAGCCAAGCCCTGCCGCTGCTCGAGGCCTGGCTGAAAGGCCCGGCGCAGGTCTTCCTGATCGACGACTGGCTTAGTGGCATCCTGGTCGTGATCGGCCTTGCGGTCTCGTCGCTTTGGGCTGCCGGCCTCGCGCTTGCAGGCGCGGCCATCGCACTCGTCACTTCGCTCGCCCTCGGCGCCAGCCTGTCGGACATCTCCGGGGGCCTCTACGGTTTCAGCGCCGTACTGACGGCGGTCGCACTGGGCTGCGTCTTCTATGCGCCGTCGTGGCGCGTGGCTCTTTTCACGCTCCTTGGGACGATCTTCACGGTGATCGTTCAGGGGGCGATGGATGCCGCTTTCGCACCGATCGGTATCCCCACCTTCACGGCCCCCTTCGTGTTCGTGACCTGGCTGTTTCTTCTGCCTAAGGCAAATCTCAAGCCGCATCCGCACGACAAGATCGCCAATGGTGTCGTCGGAGGCGATGCGGCCAAGTGAAATCGGATCGCAGAATCAGAGGGTTGAGCATGCTACAGGTATTTCACAAATGACCCCGGTTGATGTTCTTCTTGTCGGAGTCGGCGGCGGGCTGGGGTCGCTGTTACGCTGGGCTGTCGGCAAGGCAGTCGGCGAGCATTGGCACAAAGACCGCTTCCCCCTTGGCACGTTCCTGGTCAACGTCAGCGGGGCCTTCGTAATCGGCTTCCTCGCGACGCTCTTCGGGCTCGATTTCACCGTCCGATATGGTGATGTGCTCACTTCGGGCGTGCTGACCGGATTTCTGGGGGGCTACACAACGTTCAGCAGCATGCAACTCGATGCGGCGACACTGGCGACGAAGTCGGGCGCGCGCTACGCCGCGCTCTATCTGCTCGCGTCGGTCGTGGTCGGCGGGATCGCGGCCGCGCTGGGCATCCTTCTGGGCAATCTCGTGGGGGCGGCATGATCAACACCGTGATGTTTGTCATGATCGGTGGCGCCGTCGGCGCGCTTCTGCGCGAGTTCCTGATGCTGACCGTGGGCACGGGACCTGACGGGTTCCCGCTGGATATCTTCACCGCCAATGTGGTGGCGTCGTTCCTGCTTGGTCTCGGCTTCTCCCTCCATCGGCGCAAGCTGCTGAATGACGGCCTCTATGTCCTCATCGGTACGGGCGTGATGGGAGGATTGTCAACCTTCTCGAGTTTCGTTCTTGCCGCCGTGCAACTCATGGACAGAACGGGGCCTGGACCGCTTAGCTCGGTCCTCTATGTCGGGCTAAGTCTTGCCGTTGGCTTCGGCGCGGTAATTCTTGGCTTACGCGCCGGCAACCTCGGAGCAGCACCCGCAGATCGCGAGCCTTAATGTAACGAGAGGAACAGGACAACAATGGAAACGATTAACTCCGGCGATACCGCCTTCGTGCTCATGTGCACCGCACTAGTCTGTTTGATGACGCCGGCGCTTGCGCTGTTTTACGGCGGCCTGGTGAAACAGCGCGACGTCCTGTCGATCATGATCCAGAACTTCGTCTGCATGGGCGTGGTCGGGATGATCTGGGTCTTCGGTGGGTTCAGCCTGGCCTTCGGACCAAGCATCGGCGGTGTCATCGGCGACATCCGCACCTACTTCGGGATGTACCACGTCGGTGTCGAACCGAACCCGGAGTTCGCCGCGAACGTGCCGTTCATGCTGATCTTCGGCTACCAGATGATGTTCGCCATCATTACCCCGGCGCTCATTACCGGCGCCTTCGTGGGCCGGTTCCGCTTCGGTGCCTATCTGTTTTTCATCGCGATCTGGACGATCCTGGTCTACCTGCCGGCGGCGCACTGGATCTGGGGCGGCGGTTTCCTGTCGAAGCTTGGCGTGGTCGACTTCGCGGGGGGCATTGTCATTCACACCGCGGCCGGGTTCTCGGCGCTGGTGACCGCGGCCTACCTCGGCAAGCGAAAGACCGCCCCGGGCGACGGGCCGGGCCACCCGGTCAGCCTTGGAATGGTCGCTCTGGGGGCGGGCCTTCTGTGGTTCGGCTGGTTCGGCTTCAACGCCGGCGGCGCCTATGCCGCGAACGCGCTGGCGACCTACGCCTTCACCAACACAATGCTTGCAGGCTCGGTTGCTATGCTGGTGTGGATGTTCTGGGAGTGGCGGAAAGATGGCCGGACTAGCTTTTCGGGCGTTCTCGTTGGCGCCGTCGCAGGCCTTGCGACGATCACCCCGGCATCCGGCTACGTCGAACCCAGCGCTGCGGTTGTGATCGGCGCGGTCGGGGCTACGATCTGCTATCACGCGAAAGCGGTGCAGAGCTGGCTCAAGATCGACGATACGCTTGAGGTCTGGCGGGCACACGGCGTCGGCGGCATGACCGGCGCGCTGATGATCGGCTTCATGGCGAGCTCCGCCATCAACGAAGTCGAGGCCAGCTTCCGCCAGCTCGGTGTGCAAGCCTTCGCCGTCTTCGTAGTTGCCGCCTATGCCTCGATCGTGACGTTCATCATCCTCAAGGCGATCGACATGACGGGCACATTGCGAGTGGCGGAGAAAATCCAGCGCGAGGGGCTTGACCAGGCAATGTTCGGTGAAGATGCCTTTGATCTCTGGGGCATTGACCGCACCCCCCGGAGCTGACGGACGAGCCGCGGCAGGCCGGTCGGCCTGCCGCAAACTTCCTGTATGCTTTTTCGCAACCGGACCCGCCCGTAGCCGAGCGACCCCTTGCCGCTTTGAGCGGCTCACGAATTCCACCCCCGCTTTGCCGGGGGATGGTTACTCGGGTTCTGCGGCATCGCCGTCGCCTCGCTGCGGGTGGAGATGCCCGTAGTGTGCGCCGGGGGGTGGCTCAATCCGTGAGCCCGCCAGCTCGAAAATCACCGGCTGAGGCACGACGCTCATCACCTTTTTTAATACTTTTCACTGCGCCAGCTCCAACGGTCGTCACGTCTGCCGGTGCCGATCCCATCCAAAAACATCGCATAACGCGCTGGGCGCGCTTTAGTGGCTTGAGGTCCGGACTCCAACCAAGCGTGCGAGAAACACCGCGACGAACATCGGGCCGACAACGGCCTCGATCATCGCGAACGACTTGGCCGGCGGCGTCAATGGAGTGATGTCGCCGAAGCCCACGGTGGTCAAGGTCGAGAAGCTGAAATAGATCAGCTGACTCTCGATCTGCGGGATGCCGACCGGGGCATCATGCGCGAAATAAAACGAACCCGGTACAAGTATCTCCAGGAGCATGAACACGAGCGCAAAGCAGTAGCCGAGCAGGATGTAGACGCAGATGCCGCCGTAAACCGTGTCGTTGGTTGGTGATCCGCGACGCTGGATGTAGAGGAAGAGTGCGCCTGCATTGAATCCGGTAAACAGCAGCGAGAACAGGATCGAGATCGGCGCCAGCGCCGAGGCTTGGAGCCAGAAAAAGGTCCAGCGGGCGGCGAGTGCCGGCACCAAAAGCACGCAGCCGACAACGAGTAGTATCCGGTTGTGGTACATCGAGGCCAGTCCGGCGAGCAGGACCGCTGATGCAGCGATGTTGCCCAGTACTTCCCCAATGCCGATGGTCGCAAAGCCGCTGCTGGCGCCGAGAACGAGCAGACTGAAGAGCAGGATGGCGAAGCGGACCGGGCGCTCTTCGGGTGCGGAGTCGCGCATGAAACTGCTCGTTGCTTGATTCCCGCGATGTATATTGAACATGCGATGGACCTTGCGCAGAACGCTTAGGCAGTTATTTGCGTTTCGGCGGTCATGAAGGCGCCTTCCAGGGGTCCGCAAGCAACTTAACCCAGCATTAAAAATCTTAAATCCTAAACCGCGTCTCACCGGGATCGAGGATATCTCGGAGGCCAAACGCACACTAAAAACGACGCATGTCGCTCTGGGCGCGGTTTAGGGCAGACTCTCGCGCGAGGTCAGCGAGCCGACCGCAAAGGCGAGGTTCACCGCGCTGATCAGTGCAGCCGCATGCGCCTCTGCCTGAGCCTCGCGTGCATCGAGCAGCGCAGTGTCGGCCGCTGTCGCCGCATCGACCGTACCGACGCCATTGCGGTAGGCCGCGAAGGCGGCATCATAAGTGGTCGAGGCGGCACCGACGAGCGCCGTGGCGGCACGGTGCGATTCGAGCGCGGTCCGCAGCGCGTTGCGGGCCGCAACGATTTCGGTTACTGCTGCGGTCTGCACCCGTTGAAACTCATCCTCGGCCATCTCGGCCCGGGATTCAGCCTCTTTAACCTGAGCCGTCCGCAGACCGGAGTCGTAGAGTGGTACGGTCACCCCCACGAGCAGGCCCGTACCCGAGCCTTGCTGGCCAATCGAGGGCAAACCGGACACATCGAAGTTGCCCGAGCCCGAAGCGATGTTGCCGCCGGCATAGACCTTGGGAAGATAGTTCGCCTGCGCGGCTTTGACACCGGCCTTGCTGGCTTGCATCGCCGCGTAGCTTGCCGCAACGTCGGGCCGCTGCGAAAGCGCCAGTTGGATCGTCGCCTCGAGCGATGCAGAGGCCGGCGCCGGGAGCGGCCGGCGGGCGGCACTCACCGCATCGACCCTCACATCGGCGTTCACGCCCACGGCGGCGAGCAGGTTCTGATACGCATCGCGCTCTCCCCCGTCGGCTTGGACCCGACGTAACTCGGCCTGTGCCACGGCTTGGCGCGCCTGTGCCGTCTCCACGCTGGTGGCGAGCCCCTGCGCCTCGCGCGCCTCGACAGCGGTCCGGACCGCTTCGGCGTTGCGCAAGGCCGTTTCGGCAAAGCCGCGTCGCTGGATCGCGGCGCCATAGACGTAGTAAGCCTGCGAGACGTCGAAGATCAGTTTTTGATGGGTGCCGTTGAAGAGGACGTTCGCCGCGATCGCCGCATGCTTAGCCGCAGCCGCGAGTGCCTGGCGCTGCCCGAAGTCGAAAATCAGCCACTGCAGCGCGAGAATCTGCGCCGTACCTTCTTCGGTAGTTTCGAAACTGAGACTTTCGCCGAGCACCTCCGGCAGCGGCGTCGTCAGGTCCTGATACCCGCCGATCACACTCGCGGTGATGACGGGCAGGTAGGTCGCCTCCACCATGCCGACGGCCAGCGCCGCCTGCCGAGCCTGCTGCCAGGCGGCTCGGGTCGCCGGGTTCGCCCGCTGTGCCAGATCGATGAGCTCGGGCAGGCTATAGACGCGTGCCGGATCGATCCCCTCGGGCTGCGCGAGTTGTGCGCGTGCCGAATCCGCGGGGATTCTGAAGTTTGGAGCCCCATCCTCCGGCGCAGGTTGCGCAGCGGGCGCGAGACTCCACAAGCCTGTCTCCTCGTCGCCGCGAGGCGTCCAAGGCTGATCGGCCGACGCGGAGGTCATGTTCGCCGCGTTGGAGGCGCAGCCAGCCAGCGCCAGCGTAAGCACTGCAGCCCCGGCGACGCGCGCTAAGGAATGGCGGACCCTCATCCTGCGGCTCCCTGGAGTTGGTCGAGTGGGCGGGTAAAGGGGCCGGCGATCGGCGCTGGAGCGGCAGGCCGAGCCGGCGATGCCGAAGGACCGAAGCCGGCGTGGGGTTCGGCTTCTCCGACAGGTCCGCGAAACCGCTCAGCGAGACGCTCGAGCTGCCTGGCGGTGTGCTCGAGGTCAGCATCGCGACTCAACCAGATGGTGCGATTGAGCGCCTCGATCTGCGTGACCGCGCCATAGAGCGCCGTCTCGCGCGCGGGTGTGGGCCGCAACCCACGGGGCTCGAAGGGCAGCACGCGCAGCGCTTCCTCGGCCTTGCCGGCGAACGCTTCAACCGCAGCGGCACTGCTCACGGCATTCGCTCGACGCTCGGGTGCAAGCCGCGCCATCCGCGTCAGCTCCGAGAGCGCTTCGGCAAAGAAGGTACGGACCTCGCCCTCGACGGGCGCCGGCCAGATGCGTGTAAAGATGAGATAGACCACGAGATTGCCGAGCAGAATGCCGAAGATCCTGCCCTGTGCGGTGTCGAGACTGACACTCGGCCCAAAGCCCTGCAGCACCGTCAACAGGAACGCGAGCGCAATCTGTACACCGGCGTAGGCGATGCGCTCGGGGCCGGTCGAGACCCATGCGCCGACGAGGCAGCCGAGGAACACGAGGGCCATCAACCCGCCGATCCCGTCGATGTGGGGAATGACCCAGAAGATCGCAGCGACCCCGATCGCCGCACCGATCAGGCACCCGGTGATGCGCAACGCGAGCTTATGCACGGTCTCGCCGGTGGTGGCGAGCGCGGCGACATAGCAGGTGATCATCGCCGTATGGATCCCCTGCCAGTCGATCGCCGTATAGATGAGAAAGCAGATCACCGCCGCCGCCGTGGTCTTGAGTGCGAAGCGGGTGTAGGCGGGATTGGTCAGCGCATCGGGGGCGATGAAGGGCGTCTTGGGTGCCGGCACGACCTCGGGCTCGGGTGCTCCGGCGAGCACGCCCAGTGCGTCCCATGCCGCGCGCTCGGCCGGATCGGCGTTTGCAGGCGGATCAGGCGGCATCGGCGGGGTCTCGCCCTCGCCGAGCGCGGTGTGGGCCGCACGGATGTGGTCTGCGAGCGCGACGCGACGGCTCGACTCGAGATCCTTGGGAAGCGCCGACACCGCGAGCATCAGTGCAAAGCCCGCCCGGACATCCGCCGCGATTTGCCGTGCGGCCGCGTGCGGAACGAACCGCAGCACCCGCGCCGCCAGCGCCTGCGGGTCGAAGGGCGCGTTCCCTTCGCGCAGCAGCTCACGCAACCGTGCCGGATCGCCCGTCTCCAGCGCCTGCGCGGCGGCGGCCAGCCGGGCTCGGAGCGTGTCGCGCAACAGCGTCACGGGCGAAAAGCCGAGGACGAGATTGAAGCCGATCATCAGGATCATCGGCAGTGCGGCCATCGCCCAGGCCTCGCGCAAGGCGAAGGTTGCCGCGTCGCCGAACGGCGCCTGGACGATCAAGGTCAGCACGAAGGCGATGATCAGCGCCGCAACACTGCCCTGCTCGCCCAATTGCGTCGCCGCGCCGAGGTAGAGCAACAGGCAGGAGGTGATGACGATCGCCGCCATGATGTGCAGGGTCGAGCCGCTGGTCAGGTTCACGACCCAGACGAGGAAGGCGATGAGTCCCGGCAGCAGCACCAGAAAACCGATGCCGGTGCCGATGTTCACCACCGCGTCGGGTTTCATCAAAAAGATGATCAGGTAGCAACTGATCGCCGCCTCGGGGATCTCGAACATCATTGCCGCACCGGTCACCAGCGCGCACAGCAACGCGACCCGCCACGTCATCCCGGCCCGGCCCGGAAACGGCTGCAGGTCCTCCAGCGCCTGGCGCCAGAGCGACGGCGGCGCTTCGACAGCGTCACTCGGGTGCGACGACGCCACAGTCTTCGCCATGCCGCACCACCGCAACGGCCGACCCGCCCAATCGCATCAGCGGCGCGGGTGGGTTGTCGAGCCTGATCCGCACCGGGAAGCGCTGGACGATGCGCACCCAGTTGAGCGACTTCGGAACATAGGGCACGCCGCGGGGCAGATTCACCAGATCTTCGGAGATGACCCCCCAGCCGATGCTTTCGACCCTCCCGAGGACGGGACGCGAACGATCGGCCAGCACATAGACGGTCGCGCAGTCGCCGATCGCGATGCGGGAAAGCTCGGTCTCGGGGAAGGTTGCCGAGGCATACCAATGTTCGGTGTCGATCAGCGTGAAGAGCGACTGACCGGGTGCGACGATCTCGCCGGTCGAGACGGTCAGGCCGACCACCAGTCCATCATGGGGGGCACGTACATGCGTCGCAGCCAGGTCTCGCTCTGCGATCGCCAGCGCCGCCCGCCGGGCGGCGACCAGCGCATCCGAAGCCTCGAGCGTGGTCACCAGCGCATCCGCGGCGTCGGCCTGGCGCAGTGCTTGATCGAGGCTGGATTGTGCGTCGTCGCGCGCGGTACGGGCATCGTCGACCTGCTGGGCAGTGACATAAGCCTTCGGCGCCAGGGGCAAGAGCCGGGCGAGCGTCGCCTCGGCGAGCGCGAGGTTGGTGCGGGCGCGCCGAACCTGCTCGGCGGCGACGGCCGCGTTCGACTGCTCGGCCGAGATCGTCCGACGCTGAGCGTCGCGTGTCGCCTCGGCGAGTCGCAGGTCCGCCGTGACCTGCGCCACGGCGAGTTTGTAAGGCTCGGGATCGATCGCAAACAGCAGATCGCCCGCGGCGACACGCTGGTTGTCCACCACGGCGATGGTCACGACCCGTCCCGCGATGGTGGCGGCGACGTTCACCACACTCGCCGTCAGTACGGCGTCCTCGGACATGGGATTGTTCGCGGCGCGTTGAAAGTACAACCATCCCGAGAACACCGTTCCGATGACGATCACCAGCGCAACGATGATGCCGCCAACCGTGTATTTTCGCGCATAGGCGGACTTGGCCATGCATTAGCGCCCGAAGACGGTTGCTGCGACAGCAAAGGCAATCAGACAGGCGAGCGCGATATACACGAGCGTCCGGAACGGCATTCCTTCGTCGATTCCCAACCGTATCAGGAGAGTGCGCACGAGCACGGAGCCCAACACGCCAAGGGCGGCGCAGAACAGCCAGTAGGGGAAATAGGCACCGTAGAACGGCAGCGATGGGCTCGCAGTGTATCCGCAGCCTTGCAGCCCGAGCAACAGGGGCGCAGGGAGAGCGAGTCGCCGCGCGGCTGTGCCTCCAAGGATGAGGCGCGAAGCGAGTTCTTGACGACGCATCGCGTTCTCCCCGATCAACCCGGGCTTCACGCCGCCTTCAGCGTCGCCGTGCCGTCTGCCGCATCACCGCCAAACCGCTGAAACGGCAACACCAGTAGCTTGTCTGCTCCGGCGAGCGCCGTGAGGTCGAAGCGCGTGTAGTTGCAGGCGTCGTAAGACCGCAGAAAGAAGAGCTTGCGGTCCAGGTCGGAGAGGCTCGTCCAGCAGGTGAACTCGGTGGCCGCACCACCGCCCGGCCCATCGAGACCCTTCACCTCCAGATGACTGATCCCGGCCTCGGGAAGATCGATCGTCACCCCCCGCGGCCGGTCGAAATTGTTCATCACATGGGCGAGTGTCGTCACGGCCCTGTCCGGCGTATCGGCCTTCTCGGTGTACTGGGCGTAGAACGCGGCGCGCACGAAGCGCCCGACCGATGTGTTGGACGCCGGCAAGCCCGTGGTGGCGACACCCGAATCCGGCTGAGTCGCCGCATAGTCACCGAAGGTCGCGGTCGGCCGATCCACGTTGCTGAGGAACGTGTAGTTGTCGAGATTCGTCAAATGCCAGTCGAAGCGAGGCCCATTGGTCATCACCCGCACGGGATTGTCGTAGACCGACATCTCACCCTTGTGGAACTCGATCACGAAGGAAGCGCCGGTGGCGTCGTTCACCAGATAATGGAAAGGAGACACCACGCCGCCCAGCATGGCGAGGGCCTCGAGCTTCACTGGCTGCGTGGCGAGCGCCGCTTTGACCTCGGCAACGGAGCCGAACTGCCCCAGCGCCCAGAGCCCGAGATCAGACGCCGAAAGGACCGCAGTCTGGCTCGGAACCTGCGCCTCGGCCCCGGCAGCCATCGGATAGGACAGCAGACTGAAGGTCAGACCTTGATCGTTCAGCCCTTCAAGAACCTTGAGGTCCGCCGGACCGATGGGGTCGTCCTTGGTCGGGATCCGCGCCGGCATGGTGATGGCGAGCACGCCGTAGCGGGTCGTGAAGCTGACGGGCGGATGATCCGCGACGTGCGAACTCATGGCGTAGCCCACAGGAAACCAGGCGACCCGATAGGGCAGATCGACCGTGAGCTCGAGCGTCCGCCCGAAATACGACCTGCCGGCCGCGTCACGATAGACGAGCGATGTACACATAACGATCTCCTGACTGTTTCGGCGCTGGTGTCGTTACCGATTCCGCGCTCCACATCCGGCCGATACACCGACGCAACCGAAAGCATCGGAAGCCCGTTTTCGCTTCATTCATGGGGTACGAGACCGGATACGGCGCAAAAGACCTTGAAGGTGCGTTTCATGTCCACGATCAATGGGGGGATGATAGCCGATGCCGAACAGAACGGGAACAACAAGCACATCCGGAATACCGATAACCGCAATCGGGCCACCTATCGCGATACAATCAATACGGTAGACCCAGACTCAAACAGCTTCGCTTTGGCACGATGCTCTCGCACGAAAGGCCACTTCTCGAGCACGAATCGGAAGCGTCGCGCATGTAGCGGGCGAATGGATCAGGCATGAACAACCCTTTTTTCCGCACGGCCGTGTCGCCGTCGGCATCCGTCGTCCGGCTACTGTTGATCTGGATGCTGTGCTGGACACCGGGCATGGCGTTCGCCGACGCGACCGGCATGCTCGGCCCGCCCGACACCACCTCGCCGCGCGCCACCTTCAGCGGCTTTCTCGCGCTCACCGACACGATCGCCGAGCGCTATGCCGACTACCGAACGGCGCCGAGTGCCGAGACCCAGCGGGCGTTCCTGCGGGCAGTGGAGCAAGGCATGCACTTGATGGATCTCAGTGGTGTCGCGCCGGCCGCGCAGCATGAGATTGCCACCGCGACGATCATCTGGCTCTGGGAGGTGATCGCGCGGGTCGAGCTCCCGCCCGTCGAGGCGATCCCGGATGCTGCAACCGATACGAGCACGGTTGCACCGGCCGACCCATCCCCGCGATGGCACCTGCCAGGTACGGGCATTGTCATCCAACGCGTCGAGCAAGGGGAGCGCGCCGGGGCGTTCCTGTTCAGCCCCGAGACAATCGCCTCGGCACGAACCTATGCCGAGCGGGCGCGCGAGCTGCCCTATCTGCGCCCCTCGCGCATTGAGGATGTCCAAGACCTGACCGGAACCGCACTCGGGTTCTCGGGCTGGATGCTGCCGCCGCGCACGATCGAGCGACTGCCGGAGTGGGCGCGGCGCCCCATCGCCGGTCAAGTCGCCTGGAAATGGGGCATGCTGCTGGCGAGCCTGGCCTCGACGCTGGCCCTGATCGTCGTGGTGGTTCGCTGGTCGCGGCGCCGCGCTTGGGATGCCCGTGTCGGGACCTTGCTGAGACGCTTGGTTGCCCCGCTCGCGATGCTGGTGTCGATGCAACTCTTGCGCGCCTTTCTCGACGACCAGGTGCAGGTCACCGGAATGGTAACCGCTTGGCCGGATTACCTCGCCGAGTTGGCCTCCGGACTGGCCCTGATTTGGACGATCCTGCTGTTCGCGCGCTGGATTCCCGATGCTCTCAACGCCATGCCCCCGAGCGGTCACAAGCACCTGGATCCGAGTCTGGTGCGCTGGAGCGCGCGCGTCGTCACCCTGCTCGCCATCCTGGTGCTGTTGTTCTCCGCGGCACAGGATCTCGGCATCCCGGTGTACGGCCTGGTGGCCGGCGCCGGTGTCGGTGGCCTGGCCGTCGCGCTCGCCGCCCGCCCGACGTTGGAGAACTTCATCGGTGCGCTGAACCTGTTTGCCGATCGGCCCATCCGCGTCGGCGACCTGATCCGCTTCGACGAGCGTCACGGCGAGGGCTGGAACCCGGTCGGCAGGGTCGAGGCCATCGGCCTGCGCTCCACCAAGATCCGCCAGCTCGACCGCACCCTGATCACCATCCCCAACGCCGACCTGGCCGAGCGCAACATCGTCAATCTCAGTGCCTGCGATCGGTTCTTGTTGCAGCAGCGTTTCGCGGTGCGCCACGAGACCGGCGACGATCAACTGCGTTACCTGCTCGCCGAACTGCGCGAGCTGCTGCATGCCCACCCCAAGACCATCCATACCGCAGAGGAGCCGATCCGGGTGCGCTTTGTCGGCTTTCGCGACCATGCGCTCACCGTCGAGCTGCGCGCCTACATCCGCACCACCGGCTATTCGGAATTCCTCGCCATTCAGGAGGACATCATGTTGCGTGTGATGAAACAGGTCACGCAGGCGGGAACGGGCTTCGGACTTCCCGCGCAGGTGGTCTACATGGCGCGCGACGCGGGACTCGACACGAACGCGCGCGCAGCGGCGGAGCAGCAGGTGCGCGAATGGGCCGCCGCCCACGAACTGCCCTTCCCGGACCTGGACGAGACGCAACGCAAGCGTATCAGCGACACGCTCGACTATCCGCCCGAAGGCTCGCCCGGCGCAGATCGGGGTTGAGGCGACGCCCCCATTCACAGCCGACCGTTGCCGACAAGCCATTGCAGACCGTAGGGTGGTAGCTGGATGCGACCGCTCGCATCGGTCGACGGATTCCCGTCGATGAGGTCGGTGAGCTCTCCGGTGAGGCCCGCGTGACGCGGTAGATCGCCTTGCACGCTTTGTGGGTCTTCGCTGAAGTTGGCGAGCACCAAGAGATGGCCATCATTGCGGTGGCGGGCGAAGGCGAGCACGTGGACGTTGTCGCTCCATAGGGGATGTAACAGACCGAAATTGTGCGTGTGTGGATGGGAGCGCCGCGCCTCGATCAATCGCTTGATGCCCTCGAACAACCGCCCTTCGAGCGAGCGCGGATCATGACGTCGTTCGGCCTTTGTCCAGTCCATTCTCGGGCGATGGAGCCAGCGACTGTCGTGGGCCTGCTCCGGATCGTCCCGATAGCTCGGATCGTTGAGCATGCCGATCTCATCGCCCATATAGATCAGCGGAATCCCGGCTCGCCCCAGGATCAGACCATACAGCAGCAGGATCCGGCTGACGGCCAAGTCGATTTCGGCCGGGTCGCCGATCTCGATCGCCCGCTCCAGCCCTGCGAGCGACGCCGTGGTTCCGCTGATACGCGCGTCTCCGGAGGCTGGGTCGAACTGAAAATAGGCCCCGCGCGCGAACGAGCCGGGAAAACGCCCGGTGTAGAAATCATTGAGAAAATGACGGTGCGCTGTCGGATCCTCGCCGATCTCGCGAAGGGTCTCGTCGCTCATTCCCCAGCCGATGTCGTCGTGGCAGCGCACATAGTGGATGGCCGTCGCACCAAGCAGCAGCCGCGGTGCCATGTGCATGGCCGCGGTGGCCAGGGTTGCCTTGCGGGTTGCGAGACCGCTCCACAAATTCACCATGAACTGGTTGTTGTAGGCCAGCTCGCAGCGCTTGCCGGCATTGGCGTCGACCCCGATGTAGCGCAGCAGGTCGTCGGGAGGCACGATCGCTTCGGCCTTGAAGATCACGCCGGGCGCAACCACGCGCATCAAGGCTCGGTAGGCCTCGATCAGGAGTTGGACCTCCGGCTGATTTTGGCAGTCGGTGCCCATCCGCTTCCACAGGAAGGGTGCGGCATCGAGTCGAAGCACATCGACGCCTTGATTCACCAGGAAGCACATGATGGCCAGCATCTCGCGAAAGACCGCCGGATTGCTGTAGTTCAGGTCCCACTGAAAGCGGTTGAAGGTCGTCCAGACCCAGCGCCCGTGATCGGCCATGTCCGGAACAAAGGTAAAGTTGCCGGGTGCCTCGTCGGGGAAAACCTCCGGCAAGCTTCGCTCGAAGGCATCCGGGAGCTCGCGGTCACTGAACGTGTGGTAGTACGCAAGATACTTCGGGTCGCCGCTGCGCGCCCGCTCCGCCCAGTCGTGCTCTGCGGCCGTGTGATTGAGCACCAAGTCCGCACAGAGTGCGATGCCGCGCCCGTGCAGCGCAGAGGTTAGCGCCCGGAGATCCTCGAGCGTTCCGAGCTCCGGGGCGATGGACCGATAATCCATGATGGCGTAGCCGCCATCGTTCTCGCCGGGTCGCGGCTTGAGCAGCGACATGATGTGCAGGTAGCTGATGTGCAGCTCCTGCAGGTAATCGAGTCGGTCTTGTACATCGCGCAGGGCTCCGGCAAAGCGCTGCGGATACAGCACATAACCGATCATATCCGGCCGCTCGAACCAATCGGGTGTGAGCTGCCGCTCGAGGTCCAAGAGGCGCAACGACTCAGGTCGTGCCAAGTAACCGTCGACCACGCAATCGAAGATGGCATCGGCTTGTGCTACGGCGTCGTCACGGTCGCCGTAGAGGGCGAGAATGGGCCGGCGTGCATCCTCGAACCAGCGCTCGATCCTCAGCCAAAACATGTCGGCATCGCGTGGCTCGAAGCGATCGGCGAGCTTCTCGGCATGCCGACCCCGGAGCCGCACGAATGCCGCGCGACTCTCTGGGCTCATCCGCAGCAGATTCTGCATCGCTCGTCCTACCTCGGGGGATATGGCTTGGTGACGTAGGGCTTATTCACGGGCAAACGTCAGACCGTCTAAACCGCGTCTCACCGAGATCGAGGACATCCCCGAAGCCACACGCAAAGTGAAAATGTCGCATTTCGCTCTGGGTGCGGTTTAAACCGCACCCAGCGCGGTATGCGTAGTGTGTTGGATTGGCTTGGCCGCGTCGGCTCCGATCGTTGTCGGAGCCGGCGCGGTTTAAAGTATTAAGAAATATAAATTTCTAAACCGCGTCCCCGCTAAGAGCCGTGGATGCACCCAACGGCGAACTCACGCGAAAGCGAGCATCTCGCTCTGGACGCGGTTTAGATTCCAAGCGTTTAAGAAATCGAGTTTTATGCCGATATGGAGAATAAACGGTCACGCTGGCATACTCAACCCATGGATGCTATGAGTGCTCGGCTTTCAGCAGTCCAAGTCACATGCGACCGGCTTTGGCAATTCGAGCTTGAAGAGCGCCGCCGAGCGGTGCCTCACTCCCCACGGCGCAATACGACCAACACCACAGCAAACTCGACGCGGAGAATCGTCCATGGCGCTATACACACCGATCATCGAAGCGATGCTCCTGCTGGTGCTCTTGATCATCGCTGCCCTCGTACTGCGGCGCGCGGGCGCCCTCACCGAGGATCACGCTGGGGTGTTCTCTCGGGTGATCACGCTGCTGATTCTGCCCGCGCTCGTCTTCAATCACCTCTCGGCGCATCCGATCAGCGCGGACATGCTCAAGGCGCCGACGATGCTTTTCCTGAGCGGGCTCATGCTGATGGCGCTCGCTTGGTACGTCGGTACGCGGGTGCTCCACCTGGGGCGGTTACAACTTGGTGCGTTGATCCTATGCACCGGCTTCGGTTCGGCGACCTTGGTCGGGATCCCGCTCGTGGAGATCGCCCATCCGGAACTGGACCTGCAGGAGAGTATCTTGATCGGGGTCTTGGGCGTTGAGCTGCCGCTCTTTATTCTCGGCCCGTTGATCGCGTCCTACTACGGCCGGCGCGACGGATTGTCGCTCGGTGCCGGGGCCCGGGTCGTCCTGGGTTCGCCGATCGTGCCTGCCGTGATCGCCGGAATACTGTGGGGCCAATTTGAGCTTCCGCGCGGCGGAAACCTAGCGCTGGATACCCTGTTTCTGACGCTCGATCATCTGGAGGCGGCTTTGCTGCCCCTCGTCGGCCTTGCGATCGGTCTGATGCTGAAGCCGATCACCATCGCCAACCTGTTGCCGCTGTTCGCGTTCGTGGCTGCCGTTCAGCTCGTGCTGCAGCCGACGTTGTTGGCCGTCGGCTCCTGGCTCTGGTCGTTGCCGGAGTCGATCACCGCAACCCTGATCTTGCAAGGCGCGGCACCGGTGACCGCGTTGTCGGCGATCTTCGTGCGGCAGTCCGGATGTGACGGGACACTTGCCGCATCACTGATTCTGTTCACGACACTGCTGTCGCTGCTCACGATTCCGTTGATGGTGATCGCGTTCGGGTGATCCGGCCGTGCCGCAAGATACGCTTGCCCGGTTCTCCGACATCCTGCTGGTTGCGACGGCGATACAGATGTTGGCCAAGTGGCTTGCGTAATTCGTCGTCGTCGGCGCGCCGTCGGGAGCCGCCGTTCTCGCCGTGGGGGTTGCATGACTGCATCGAATACCATCAATGTACGCCGGCCGACGGATCCTTCGGCGCTTTCCATGGCTCTGTTGGTCGCAGTGCCCGGCCTGTTCTACCTGATGTCGATGATGCTGCGCAATTCGATGGCGGTGGTCGAAGTGGAACTGGAGCGCGCATTCGCGCTTTCAGCCACCGAGGCGGGTATGCTCGCCGCTGCGCTGTTCGTCGCTTTTGCCATCGCTCAGATCCCGCTGGGGATTGCGATGGACCGCGTTGGTCCGCTTAGGGTACTGGGGTTTTCGATTCTGATGCTGGTGGGTGGGGCTCTGGCATTCGCGGCCGCCGAGGGGTTCGCTGCCCTGTTGGGCGCACGGATCGCAATCGGCATCGGCGCCGCGCCGATCTATGTCGCGATCATGGGCCTGATTTCTGCCCGTGTCAGCGCAGATCGCTTCTCGACCTATTCCGGCGTCGAATCCGGTATCGGGCGGCTGGGCTTTTTGGTCGCCGCAGCACCCTTTGCTTGGCTCGTGGCTGCGGTTGGGTGGCGCACCGGCTACGGCCTGTCGGCGCTACTGACCGTCAGCCTCGGGGTGGCGATGTTGATCTCGCTGAGGCATGCGGCTTGGACGCCTGGCGAAGCGACCAACTCCTGGCAGGCCATGCGGACCGGTGTGCGGCGGGTTGCACGCGCGCCGGGTGTTGCAGGGTTGGTCGCATTCCAGATCGGCATGACCGGTGCCTCCGTCGTGCTCTTTGCCGGCTGGGGTGCGTCTTGGCTGCGGTCCGTCTATGCATTCACCGGGGTCGAAGCGGCGCAGTTCCTGACGCTGGCAGCCTGCGCGTTTGCCGCAGGCTCCCTGGCCTGGGGTGCCGCGCCGAGACTTGCGATCAGTGCCGTGACTCTGTCCCTGGTCGGCGGTCTGGTGCTGGCCGGGCTGCTTGCGCTGCCGGCGGCTGGCCTGCTCGGGCGGCCGTGGCTTCCGATGTGGCTCATCCTGTTTGGTCTCGTCAGCGCCGGCTATCCGCTAGCCGTGGCCCAGATGCGCGAGTGGGTGCCGAAGGAGTTGCTGGTGAGGGGGATAACGCTGCTCAGCTTTAGTGCCATCGGCGGCGCGGGCGTCCTGCTGGCGGCCTCCGGCGCCTTGATCGACGTGTTTGCCGATGCTCCCGGGGAGCATCCGCCGGAGTCTTTCAATGCGATGTTTGCATTGTTGGCCGGGGTCAATCTCGTCACCACGCTTTCTTATGGCATCGCGACACGTCGACGCTCCGTCACGCGCTGATCCCGGCGAGCTTCTCGGTCGCCCTATAACATCGGAAAGGTCCGAGCGTTGACCCGGTGCAGTCGGCCCAACGCTGCGTTGCCTGGGGCTGCACTCGTCCGCCTCTTCAGCCTTGCTTGATCGTGCGATAGAAGGGTTCGACCGGCCCACTGACCACAGACGCCCCGACCGGGCCTGCAGCCTGCTGAAAACGCGGGTCGATATGGGAGTTTTCGTGATCGTAAACGCTCTCCCACACGCCGTGCATCAGGTAGGCGCGCAGATCGCCGTCGGGATAGGCATTTTGCAGGATCTCGGTGGTGACCGCCTTGCGGTAGTGGTGGTTGTCCTTCGATCCTTCCCGACCGTCGGGATACGCATCGTCATAATCCGCATCGTTCACGTCCGGGCGGCACGTCTCCTGCGCAATGCTCAGTAGGACCTTGACCTTCTCATTGAACTGCGCGACCTGTCGGTCGTTGATCATGACGTGATTCTCGACCGTGACAGAGGCATTGCCCACCTCGTCGGACGGATGCGCGAGAAAATGGCGAATCTCGTGCGGGGTCGTGTAAATGGCGCTGCGGTCACCGGCGGCAACGGTGATGAAAACGCCCTTGAAGACCTCCAGAGCGATCCCTGTCTTGGTCGGCGGTTTCGTTGTCCCGCTGTAAGCGAAGAGCGACGGGGCGATGTTCTCTTCGAACCACGACTGGATACCGGATGATTCGAGTGCCTCAAGATCCGCGAAGCGCACGAGAAGCGAGTAAACACCGGGGACCTTCGGGTTGTCGATATACCCTTCAGCGAGCACGCCTTTGAGATGTTCAGGATAGTTCTTGACCATCGTCGACTCACCTGTCATCTGCTTCAGCGAGAGGCTCAGATAACCGGTTTTGCCTTGCATGAAGGCAATCAGCGCATCGATCTTATCGATGACCTTCGCTTGTTCCGGATTCGGAACGCGGATTTCATAATAGAGTGTGACCGGCCCTTCGGGGTTTGGGTGGGTCTTCGGCAGCCTGGTCGTAGTGGATTCGGTCATGGTGTTTTCCTCCGCTTGAAACTTGACCCGGCGAATGCGCGCATCGCCTCATGAACTCGGCTTTCACCCAGACTGCGACACTTCGGGCGAGTCTGACGAAAGGCGCACTTTGCGGCCCACGATGTTTGCGGCGATCAATGCCGTCCACCCGCACTGGTGCGAAGCACCCAGGCCTTCGCCGGTCTCGCCATGGAAGTATTCGTAGAAGAGGATCCGATCGTTCCACTGCGGATCACCGCGAAACGGCTTTCTGGCCCCGAAGACCGGTCGTTCACCATTGGTGTCGCGCACGAAAATACCGAGCAGACGGCGCTCGATCTCGTCGGCCACCTCGCCGAGATGCGCCAGCCGACCCGAGCCGGTCGGCAGCTCGACCCGGACGCGCTCCCCGAGGCATCGGTGCAGATGCCGCAGCGATTCGATGGCGAGAAAGTTCAGTGGAAACCAGATCGGCCCTCGCCAATTGGAGTTGCCGCCGAACAACGCCGTTTGGGATTCACCGGGCTCGTAATCCAGACGCAGCTCGGCCCCATCCATCTGCAGGACGAGCGGATGCTCGCGGTGAAAGCGCGAGAGCGAGCGAAGCCCATAAGGCGAGAGAAACTCGGCCTCGTCAAGCATCGGCGCCAGCACGCGCTTAAGCCGATCCTCGTCGACCAGACAGATCAGCTCGGGGAAGCGCCCCGTCCTGAAATAACGCAGGAAAGCGGTCAGCTCGGGTTTGTTGTCGATGAACCAGCGTGCCCGCTTGCGGAAGGTGGGAAGACGCTTCCAGAGCGAAGCCGGGAGCTCGACGGCGGCGAAGATCGGCAGCAGACCGACCATCGAGCGTGAACGGATGGTCGCAACCGTGCCGTCCGGCTTGCGCAGGCGGTCATAGAAGAACCCGTCCTGCTCGTCCCACAGCTCCCCCATCGCCACGGCGATCGCTGCGAAATGCTCGAAGAACTTGAGCGCGATATCCTCGTAGGACGCGTCGTGATTGGCGAGACGCAATGCCATCTCGAGCATATTGAGGGAGTATTTTGCCATCCAGGCCGTGCCGTCGGATTGCTCCAGCAGGCCGCCGCCCGGCAGGGTCGCGGAGCGGTCGAATGGCTCGATGTTGTCGAGACCCAGGAACCCGCCCTCGAACACATTATCGCCGATCGCGTCTTTGCGATTGACCCACCAGGTGAAGTTCAACAGGAGCTTATGGAACATGCGCCCGAGGAAGTTGAAATCGGTGCCGCCGTCGATGCGAAACACCGCCAGCGCCGCCCAAGCCTGAACCGGGGGGTTGACGTCCCCGAAGGCCCATTCGTAGGCGGGGAGTTGTCCGTTGGGATGCATGTACCAGGCGCGGCCGAGGAGCAGGAGCTGGTGCTTGGCCGCGGCCGGATCGATGTGGGCGAGAACGACGCAGTGAAACGCCAAATCCCAGGCCGCAAACCAGGGGTACTCCCATTTGTCGGGCATGGCGATGACATCGTGGGCGTCCAGATGCTGCCAACCCGCGTTGCGACCGGTGTGTCGCGTCTCCGGCGGCGCCGGTTGCGAGGGATCGCCGGCGAGCCAGCGTGCGACGTCGAAGTGGTAGAACTGCTGGCTCCAGATCATTCCGGCGAAGGCCTGGCGCATGACTGCGGCCTCCTCCTCGGTGGCGTCCTGCGGCCGTAGCATGTCGTAATAGGCGTCCGCCTCGCGACGGCGCGCCGTCATGGTGTCCGTGAACCCGGTGCCGAGATCCAGGGCATCCTCTGCCGCGTCGCGCGAGAGTCGTAGGCGCAGCTCGACCGACTCCCCGGCACCGACGTGAAGCGGGTAGCGAAAGGCCATCTTGGTCCCGCGCCGGTCCGGATTGACGGTTGCGGCGCCCGCGACGATATGATCGTTGATGCCGTCCTTGGGGTAGGGCGGACTGTCGGCACTGCCGAAGAGACGCGCGGTATTGGTCTCGTTCTCGCAGAAGAGCGGCTCGGGGAGGTTGCCGTCGGGGCCGGCGCCGGCGGCCAGGTTCCATCGCCCGATGACCGGATCGTCAGCCGTCACGCCGGCAAGGCCCGCGGCGGCGGCCCCGGCGGCGAGCAAGGGTCGCTCATCGCCCTGACCCCATGACCAGCGGTTGCGAAACCAGAGCGTCGGCAGGATGTCGATCTCAGCCGGATCGGGCCCGGCATTGCGGACCTTGATGCGAATGCACAGATCGAACGGGGTCGCCTTCGCGTATTCGACGACGATCTGCCAATAGCGTCCATCGTCGAAGACCCCGGTGTCGCCGAGCTCGAACTCGGGGTCATGGCGACCGCGGCGCGCGGCTTCGTCCCTTAGCTGCTCGTAGGGAAACGCGGACTGCGGATAGTGGTAGCGCCAGGCGAGCCAGGAGGCCGTCGGCGCCCCGTCCAGGTACCACCAATACTCCTTCACGTCCTCGCCATGGTTGCCTTCGGGTCCACTCAGCCCGAACAGGCGTTCCTTGAGGAAGGCGTCCCGACGGTTCCAGAAGGCCAGCGCAAAGCACAGGTGCTGGTCACGATCGCAGATCCCGGCGAGCCCGTCCTCGCTCCAGCGATAGGCCCGGGAGCGGGCGTGGTCGTGGGGGAAGTAGGCCCAGGCGTTGCCGTCCGCGCTATAGTCCTCGCGCACCGTCCCCCACGCGCGTTCGCTGAGGTAAGGACCGAGCACCTTCCAGTCGCTCGGATGATCCGGGGTCTCGTCGGCAAGTCGATCGCGCTCCGCGTTGTTCATCTTGGCTCCAAATGCGCGGTCTGCGGCGCTCGGGCCGTCCGCGCAGCGAGTATGACGACGGAGCGTGGCTGGATTGACCTGCGCCTATTCCTCGCCAAATCCCTCTCGCAACTTTGCCTCTTGCTCGTTGGTCAGGTTGGATTTGATGAGCGTGCCGATGTGGCCCTTGAGCTCGTCCTCGACCTTGTCCAGCGTCACGTGTCCGGTGAGCAAAAACAGGCCCGATGTCCCTTCCGTGATCTGATCACGAACTGACTTGATGAAATCATCGTCGATGCCGTAATCGCTAAAATGGCCAGCCAAAGCCCCCATCGCTGCACCGACCGCTAAACCAAAGAACGGAACGAAAAACAGCAACCCGAACAGCATGCCCCAGAAGGCGCCGTTGAGTGCTCCTGCCCCGGTCAGGTTCGTCACTTGCCTGGTCTTCGGCCTTTTCTTGCCTTGCGGCCATTCAACAATGGCGGCATCGGAGACCTCGATCAGGTGCTGCTTTTGCAGGCTCTGCAGCTTGGTCAAAGCATCATTCGCACCAGTAACGGAATCGAATTTCCAAACGGTTAGAGTTGCCATAAGATTGCCTCATAACAGTGGATCGTTAATGCCAGAGTCTTGCAGGTCAACACTTCTTCTTGCCGTTCTTGAACGTTGCGCGCGCCTCAGCGAAGGCCGAGACCCGGGTATTCCAGGCTTGCGCGGTGCCTTTGGCCATCGAGTCCCAGACGCCAGCCGTCGCCTCCTGCAGCTCCCCATAGCGGGCCATGGCCTCATGGCGCGTGCTGCGCATCTGCTTCAGTGACTTGCTGTACGGCAGCTTGATGTCTGCGTGTGCCTCGCGGGCCTTGGCCTCCAGTCTGTCGATGTCCGCTCCCATTCGGAGATAACGGATACGGATAGATCACCGCAATCTGTTACAGCTACAGCCAAAGATGAAGGTCGTGCGTCTCCTTGATTCAGCTGCAAGCACAGTCGGTTTATTGAGTTGCGGCGGTCTCGAATGCCGAGGCGGGATGAGTTGGGCAGGCATTCACTTTGCGCCACTTTTGTACCATGAGCCTCATCTTCCATCTATGTCCCATTTTGGACATCCGGGGTCTCGTCGGCGAGTCGGTCGAGTTCGGCGTTTTTCATCTTGGCTCCAAATGCGCTGTCTGCGGCGCAGCGTGCCGTCGGCCGCCGAGAGGGGCTGGCACTGTCGTTCGGGCCGACCTGGGGCAGTGACGCGAGCAGGCGTGGCCTGCAATCTCCTCCCAAGCCGTGCCGAAGCGCGTTCCGGCAGATCGTCGTGCGCGCCGTAGCCCTGCGCCAGCGCGACGAAATCCAGGCCGGGGGTATCAGTCGTCAGCCAGGGCTCCATCAGCAGCATGTCGCGCGTCTGATTGCCGGCGGTGACGATCAGCGGCGTGCGGTTCTGGTAGGCGGTCAGGATGTTGCTCATCGCGTTGGCGAGGCCGGCTGAAGTGTGTACGTTGACGAGCGCCGGCCGGCGGGTGGCCTGCGCGTCGCCGTCGGCCGCGCCGACGGCGGCGGCTTCGTGCAGCGTCAGCACGTAGCGGAAATCCGCCGGGAAATCCTTGAGGAAGGTTTCCTCGGTCGAGCCCGGATTGCCGAAGATCGTCGTCAAGCCCAACTCGCGCAGCAGTTGGTAAGTCACATCGCGGATCGTCGGTGTGGACATGCATGCACCTGAAGATCATTAATCTCAGCGGAAGAGGTTGGATCGGCCGAGTTGCAGCAGTTCGTCGCCCCGACCGTTCAGGATCGCGTCCAGGCTGTAGAGGGCGAAGCCCTTCGCTTGCTCGATCCCGATCGCGGGCGGCATCGACAACTCCTGGCGGTTTGAGACGACGTCCACCAGTGCCGGGCCGTCATGGGCGAAGGCCTGTCGCAGCGCGCCCTCCAGATCCTCCGAGCTTTCGACCCGGATCCCCATCAAGCCGATGGCCGTGGCGACTCGGGCGAAGTCCGGGTTCTCGAGGCCGACGTTTTCAGGCAGGTAGCCCGCGGCCTTCTGCTCCATCTCCACGAAGCCCAGCGTGCCGTTGTTCAGCACCAGGATCTTGATCGGCAGTTTCAGCTGCACCGCCGTGATGAGATCACCGAACAGCATCGACAGCCCGCCGTCACCGGACATGGAAATCACCTGCCGGCCGGGATAGGCCGCCTGGGCGCCGAGGGCCTGGGGCATGGCATTGGCCATGGAGCCGTGGTTGAACGACCCCAGCAGCCGCCGCTTGCCGTTGGTCTTCAGATAGCGTGCGGCCCAGATCGTGGGGGTGCCCACATCGACGGTGAAGATGGCATCGTCGTCGGCGATCGCGTCGACCATGCGCGAGACGAACTGCGGGTGCAGCGGCTCGCCGTGTTTGCGCGGTGTGGCCAGCTCATCCAGATCGCGGCGGGCATGGGTGTAGTGCTTGCGCGCCTTTTCGAGAAACGCGGCGTCTCGCCCGGGACGCAGAAGCGGCGGGATGGCGTCGGCGAACTCGGCCACATCGGCCTGGATGCCCAGCGTCAGGTTGATCCGCTTGCCGAGCTGCCCGCCGATCCGGTCCACCTGGATGACCTGCGCATGCTCGGGGTAGAAATGCCGATAGGGGAAATCGGTTCCCAGCATCAGCAGCGTGTCGCAGTCCCTGATCGCGTGATAGCCCGAGGAGAACCCGATCAGCCCGGTCATGCCGACATCGAAAGGATTGTCCCATTCCATGTGTTCCTTGCCGCGCAGCGCATGCACGATGGGCGCCTTGAGCACATCGGCGAGCGCGACGACCGCATCATGCGCCCCGGCCGTGCCGGAGCCGGCCAGGATCGTGATCCGGTCGGACGCATTGAGGAGACGGGCGGCCTGGTCCAGCTGGTCCTGCGCGGGCACAATCCGCGGCTGGGCCGGCGGCGCGAAAGGCGGGATCGCTCCTTCGAAGGGCAGAAGCGACACATCGCCCGGCAACACGACCACGGAAACCGTGTTGCCGCTGATGGCCGTACGCAGCGCGCGGTGCAGAACGCCCGGCATCTGTTCGGGCTTGGTGACAAGCTCGCAGAAATCGCTGCACTCGGCGAAGAGCTGGGTGGGATGGGTTTCCTGGAAATAGCCCAGCCCGATCTCGGTCGAGGGGATGTGCGAGGCAATCGCCAGCACCGGCACGCGGTTGCGGTAGCAGTCATAAAGACCGTTGATCAGGTGCAGGTTGCCCGGCCCGCAACTGCCGGCACAGACCGCGAGCCGCCCGGTGACGGCGGCGTCCGCACCCGCGGCAAAGGCGCCGGCTTCTTCGTGCCGGACATGCATGAAGGCGATCTTTCCGTTGTGGCGCAGCGCATCGCCGAAACTGTTCAGGCTGTCGCCCGTCACCCCCCAGATCCGCTCGACTCCGGCCGCCGCCAGCGTCTCCACGATCAGCCTTGAGATAGTCGTCACAACGCGTCTCCTCTCCAAACACTGTCTATGCGCAGGCCAGACGACCGTACGCATCCCACCACCACACCCGTTTCCGACCGATCCACAGACGACACAACGCCTCTTCCTGGTTTGGCATGCGCCTCGGTTCCACTCCTCGCGGGTCGGCCCCGCGTTTCTCCCTGCGCCCTATCCACTTGCCAGAACGACTGTCAGCGAGCGCACGCCCTGCGCACCGTGGATCAGCACACCTTCGATGTCGGCCGTGGCCGAGAGGCCGGTGTGAAACGCCAGGTAGGCGTGGGCGGCCATCTCGGGGCGGCGATAGGCGTCCTGCACCGTCAGCAGGATCTCGGCGGGGTCGACCAGGACGACGAGATGCTGTGCCAGATAGGCCACCGCATTCACGCCGAGCACCGCATCGGGCAGCGCCACCGTGCCGGTCTCGGCAATCGCAAACCGGGCGCGGGTGACGGCGACATCGATATCGGCGAGGTCGCGCGGATGGCCGACCGCAGCCAGATCGCGATTGCCCGCCACCTCGGGCACGGTGGAGGCGATCTGCTTTGCATCGGGAAACCGCGCGCCCAGCACCTCATCGGGCCGCCCGTCGAAGACTTTCCCGCCCATGGATTTCAGCGCCGCCAGGAAATAGCCGGTGCGGTCGCCCCCGTCGTCGAGCGGGAAATTCGGTAGTTCGGGCAGGGGATGCGCGCCCACGGGTCGGTTGCTGCGCAACGCGCCCAGGATGGGCTCTCGCGCCGACATCGCCGCGTCTGTCATCATTCCACCCCCGTCTTGCCATGGGTACGCTGATACCAGCTGTGGAAGGTCTCGGGCGGGGCATCCGGCAGGTCGCGACCCTCTTTCGTCCAGGTCATGCCCCATCTTGACCGAGACCGCGGGCTCGAACACCGAAAAGGTGCCGCCGAAGCCGCAGCATTCGTCGGGACGCGCCTTTTCGACGATCTCGATTCCCTTCACCTTGCGCAGGAGGTCGAGCGGCTTGGAAAAGGGCGCCTCGCGCAACTCGGAAGCCGCGCCGTGGCAATGCCCCGCAGGGCGTTGCAGTTGTTGTGATAGCTGACCTTGTGGGGAAATTCGGCCCAGGGGAAGGCCTCGACCTTGAGGATATCGTGCAGGAATTCCACCAGCTCATAGGTGCGCGCGCGAACCGCGCGGACCTCCTCGGTCTGTTCTACCGAGGTCATGTGATAGCGCACCTGATGCGCGCAGGAGCCCGAGGGGACGACGATATAGTCGCAATCCGCGAAGGTGCGGGCAAAATGCGCCTCGGTCGCGGCGGCCTCGGCATGGCAGCCGGCGTTCACCATGGGCTGACCGCAACAGGTCTGGTCGAGCGGATAGGTGGGGTCGATGCCGAAGCGGCGCAGCAACTCCAGCGTGGCGATGCCGACCTGCGGCTCGAAGACGTCGATATAGCAGGGGACGAAGAGAGAGACGCGCACCGCAGGGGTCTCCTAATTCTGGCGGGGGGCCGCTGATGGCGCCGTAGCGGAAAGACGCAGCGGGATGCGCAGGCCTTCAGGGCCTGCGCATTTGGGTTCCGTGCCGGACGCCTTGCCTTGGGTCAGATCGCTTCAACGGGGCAGTAGACCGGCCACCATTCTGCGGTTCGCACCGCTTCGGTGATGTCGTCGATGTCGACGCTCGAGAGCCCCTGCTCGACGGCCGTGCGTGCGACATTGATGGCGACCACGCTCGACGTCACCCGCAGATCGGCGTTCGAGGGCAACAGCGAGGCACCGGGCGAGACGTCTGTGGCCTGACCGGCCACTGCCTCGGCCGCCGCGAGCAGCATCTCGTCGCTCACCATCGAGGCCCGCGAGACGATCACGCCGAATCCCAGCCCGGGATACAGGGCTGCGTTGTTGGCCTGGCCGATCTTGTAGGTCACGCCGCCCTGAACCACGTCATCGAAGGGCGCGCCGGTGGCGACCAAGACCTTTCCGTCCGTCCATTCCAACAACTGCGCAGGCGTCGCCTCGTGCAGCACGGTGGGGTTCGACAGCGGAAAGATGATCGGCCGCGCGACATGGGAGGCCATGTCGCGCACGATCGACTCGGTGAACATCTGTGGCTGGGTCGAGGTGCCGATCAAGATCGTCGGCTTCACCGCCGCCACCACCGTCGCGAGATCGATGATGCCGCCCTTCGCGGCTTCGGCCCTGCGCAGGGCCGCCATTTCCGGCCAGCGCGCCGCGGCACTGGCCGAGACCTCGCAGGGCGTGCGGGCCAGGCCTGCGACCTCGTCCATCGGCCGTGCATAGGGGCGCTGGAAATCCAGCAGGCCGTCGGTCATCTCGGCGGTCAGCAGGCCGGGCAGATCGACAAGCCAGACCCGGCGCGTGGCCTCGTCCTGCGAAAGGCCCTTGCGCACCATCTGGTCACGGATCTGATCGGCGATCCCGACCCCGGCCGTGCCCGCACCCAGCACCACCACGCGCTGCTCCGTCCAGGGGGTGCCCGCGCGCGCCACGGCATTCAGGGCCGCCGACATCACGATGGCCCCGGTGCCCTGCATGTCGTCGTTGAAGGTGGGCAGGTGGGTGCGATGCCGATTCAGGATGCGCCGCGCATTCGTCGAGCCGAAATCCTCCCAATGCAGCATGGCCTTCGGAAAGAGCTTCCGTGCCGCCGCCACGTAGGCATCGACGAAATCGTCATAGGCCTGACCGCGGACGCGGCCGTGACGATAACCCACGTAAAGCGGGTCGTTCAGCAGCTTTTCGTTGTCCGTGCCGACATCGAGAATGACCGGGACCACCCGATGCGGGTCCACACCGGCCGCCGCCGTATAGACCGCAAGCTTGCCGATCGAGATGTCGATCCCGTTCGACCCCCAGTCGCCGATGCCCAGGATCGCCTCGGCATCGCTGGCGACCAGTAGATCGATGTCGTCGGGCCCCGCGCCGAAGGCCGCCAGCCGCGCCTCGATCTCTTCGGGGGCGTCGATGCTCAGGAACACGCCGCGCGGGCGGGTCATCACCTCGCTGTACTTCTCGATCGACTCGCCCACCACGGGGTCGTAGACGACGGGCAGCATCTCGATCATGTGCCGCTGCAGCAGCGCGTAGAAGAGCGTCGCGTTGTTGTCGTGCAGCCGCCACATGTAGATGTGCTTGTCCAAATCCGTAGGCTCGGCGCGATAGGCCATCAGCGCGCGCTCCAGTTGCGGCTCCATGTCGGTCGTCACGACCGGGGGCAATAGCCCGTTCAGGCCCAGCGCCTGTCGCTCCGCCGCCGTGAAGGCCGTGCCCTTGTTGAGCGCGGGGTCGCGAAGAACCTCATAACCGCGCGCCTTGGTGCGGATCCGGCGCCCAACGGAATCCTGGACCACTTCTGCCAGTCTGCTGAACATGATGCTGTCCTCATTAAACCGCGCCCGGTGCGGTATGCGTCGTGTGTGGAATTGGCTTGGCCGCGCCGGCTCCGACGACTGTCGGAGCCGGCGCGGTTTAAGGTTGCTGCGTTGGCCGATTGCCGCTCAAGCGAGCTGCTGCGTGATACGTGTTGTCCTGGCCGGTCCGGACCCGCTCAGGCGCCGCCCACTCCGGCCCCCACCATGTTGGCCGGGTTGACGATCTCGTCGAATTTCGCCGCGTCGATGAAGCCGGACTTGATCGCGGCCTCGCGCAGGGTGGTCCCTTCGTCGTTGGCCATGTGTGCGATCTTTGACGCCTTGTCATAGCCGATCACCGGCGACAGTGCCGTGACCAGCATCAGCGACTGGCTGACCATCGCATCGATCTTCGCCCGGTTCAGCTCGGTGCCTTCGACCGAGAAGGTGCGGAATTTCTCGCAGGCGTCACCGAGGATGCGCATCGAATGCAGCATGTTGTTGATGAGGATCGGGCGCATGGCGTTGAGTTCGAAATTGCCCTGGCTGCCGGCGATGGCCACGGCCGTGTCCTCGGCGATCACCTGGATGCAGACCATCACCATGGCCTCGCATTGGGTTGGGTTGACCTTGCCGGGCATGATCGAGGAGCCGGGCTCGTTGGCCGGCAGGATCAACTCGCCCAGCCCGCAGCGCGGCCCCGAGGCCAGCCAGCGCATGTCGTTGGCGATCTTCATCAGCGCCACCGCCAGCAGCCGGACCGCACCCATGGCGGCCACGATCGCATCGAGCGAGCCCTGGGCGGCAAACTTGTTGGGGGCGGTCACGAAGGGCAGGCCGGTGAGCTGGGCGATCTCGGCCGCGATGTCGGCGCTGAAGCCCTTCGGTGCGTTCAGCCCCGTCCCCACCGCCGTGCCTCCGGCCGCGAGCCGGTAGAGCCCCCCCTTCGATGCCTCCAGCCCCGCCAGGGCATCCTCTAGCTGCACCACGTATCCCGACCACTCCTGACCGACGGTCAGGGGCGTGGCGTCCTGCAGATGCGTGCGCCCGGTCTTGACCACATCCATCCAGGACTGCGCCTTGGCGTCCAGCGCGTCCTTCAGCGCCGCCACCCGCGGGATCAGCACCCGGTTCATCTCCAGCACCGCGGCGATATGCATGGCGGTGGGGAAGGTGTCGTTGGACGACTGGCCCATGTTGACGTCGTCATTGGGGTGCACGGGCGTCTTGCTGCCCAGCTCGCCCCCCAGCAACTGGATCGCCCGGTTCGAGATCACCTCGTTGACGTTCATGTTCGATTGCGTGCCCGATCCGGTCTGCCAGACATAGAGTGGGAAGTGATCGTCCAGATCGCCGCCGATGACCTCGTCGGCGGCGGCGACGATGGCCGCGCGCTTCCACTCCGGCAGCCGGCCCGCCGACGCATTCACTTGCGCCGCCGCCTTCTTCACATAGCCATAGGCGTGATAGACCGGCTTGGGCATCCGATCGTCCCCGATCGAGAAATGGATCAGCGACCGCTGGGTCTGTGCGCCCCAGTAGCGATCCGCGGGCACGTCGATTCCGCCCATCGAGTCGGTTTCATGGCGCACCCCGCCGGCAGCGATGCCGATTGGAATGGGCCTCATCTGCGGGGTGTTGTCTCTATCTGGCATGGCGCAAATCCGATTGTGGAATGTCGCGGCGACGAACTGATGAGTCGCTCGGCCTTAGGATTAAAAATGGTCAAGAAAACGGAGTCGAGCGTCTATGTCCAATATAGGACAAAGATTGCCCCGGATCCCGAGTGAGATTCCCCTGAAATCCCCAAGGTCATCGCTCTCGCGCTGGTGATTGAGACCATTGGCAACGAGGCTGACGCATAGGAAATCCAAGCCATCCTGAGCGTCCAGGTTGGCCCAAGACAGAAGGCTAGCCGGGGTGGGATGCGCCGTTAAACCGCGTCCAGAGCGACATGCGTCATTTTCATGTTGCGTTTGGCTTCGGAGATGCCCTCGATCTCGGTGAGACGCGGTTTAAAATTTGTTATTTTTTTAATATCTTAAACCGCGCCGACTCCAACGCTCGTCAAGTCCGCCGGGGCCGATCCCATCCAAAAGCATGGCATACCGCGCGAGGTGCGGTTTAACCGGCCACCACCGGGTTGACCCAGCCCTCCGGTGGCGCGACCTGCTCGGTCTCTGGCGGACCCCAGGTGCCGGGCGCGTAGTCGTGCACCGGCGTCCCCGCCGTGAGCACCGGATCGACGATGCGCCAGGCTTCCTCCACATAGTCCTCCCGCGCGAAGAGGGTCCGGTCGCCGCTCATCGCGTCGGTCAGCACACGCTCGTAGGCATCCATTTCGTTCGCCTCCGCGTGCCGGCTTGCCAGCAGCTCGGTGGCTTGTCCCAAACCCTTCTCCTCGGCGTCCATGACCGTGAGTCCGAACGCCATCTCGTTGGCCGGGGAGATCCGGAACCGGAAGTAGTTGCGGTGAGGCCGGCAGTCCGGGAAGACCCGCGGTGCCCGCTTCAGATGGGCAACGACCTCGGTGCAAGTGACCGGGAGCGATTTGCCGGCGCGGATGAAGAAGGGCACACCTTCCCAGCGCCAGTTTTCGATCTTGAGACGCAGCGCCGCGAAGGTCTCCGTGGTGGACTCGGGGGCGACACCCGGTTCGTCGAGGTAGCCGCGGAACCGACCGCGCACCAGATCGGCCGCCGTCAGGGGTGGGATCGCCTTCAGTACCTTGACCTTCTCGTCGCGCATGGACTCGCTGTCGGTGCGCGCCGGCGGCTCCATGGCCAGATTCGCGAGCACCTGGAACAGGTGATTCTGCACCACGTCGCGGATCGTGCCGGTCTGGTCGTAGAAGGCGCCGCGGCCCTGCACGCCGAAGTCTTCCGCCATGGTGATCTGCACGCTTTTGACGTGCTCGCGGCTCCACAGCGACTCGAGCAGCGGGTTGGTGAACCGAAAGAACACCATATTGTGGACCGGTCGCTTCCCCAGGTAATGATCGATGCGGAAGATGTGGTCCTCGTCGAACGTGGCCAGCAGGATCGTGTTCAGTGCGCGCGCCGAGTCCAGATCGTGGCCGAAGGGCTTCTCGACCACGACGCGGGTGCCCGGGGTCGTGCACCCGGCCTTCGCCAATTGCTCCACCACAGCCCCGAACAGCACCGGGGGGATCGCGAGGTAGTGTGCGGGGCGCCGGGCGTCGCCGAGCCGTTGGCGTAAGGTCTGAAAGGTCGCGGCGTCGGCGTAGTCGCCATCCACGTATCCGAGCAGATCCATCAGTCGGGGAAAGGCCTGCGGATCGGCCCCGCCGCCGTGCTCCTCGAGACTCGCCTTGGCGCGCGCCTTAAGCTGTTCGAGGTCCCAGCCGGCCTTCGCCACGCCGATCACCGGAACCGTCAGCGTGCCGCGCTTCACCATCGCCTGCAGCGCCGGGAAGATCTTCTTGTACGCGAGATCTCCGGTGGCGCCGAAGAAGACCAGTGCATCGGATTGCAGCTCGCTCATGGTTGCCTCGCTTAGGTAACGGTTATGCCGACGGTTTCTCGTTGTGTCCGCCGAACTCGTAGCGCATGGCCGACAGCAGCTTGTTCTGGAGTTCGGCGTTGCCGCGGGAGCTGAAACGCTCGTACAGCGCTGCGGACAGCACCGGGGTGGGCACGCCCTCGTCAACGCCCGCCTTGATCGTCCAGCGCCCTTCGCCGGAATCGGACACGCGCCCCGCGAACTTGCCGAGCGTGGGGTCCTCGCTCAGCGCGCCTGCGGTGAGATCGAGCAGCCAGGACGCAATCACGCTGCCGCGGCGCCACACCTCTGCAATGTCCGCCAGGTCGAGGTCGTACCGGTAATGCTCGGGGTCGCGCAGCGGTGTCGTCTCGGCATCGATCTCATGCGTCTGCTTGCCGACGTTCGCGGCGGCGAGCACGTTGAGCCCCTCGGCGTAAGCGGCCATGATCCCATACTCGATGCCGTTGTGGACCATCTTCACGAAGTGGCCAGCGCCGTTCTGCCCGCAGTGCAGGTATCCCTGCTCGGCGGTGCCCTTGGCCGGGTCGCGGTGCGGCGTGCGGTCGATGTTGCCGATCCCCGGCGCAAGCCGGGCGAAGATCGGGTCGAGGTGCTTCACCGTCGCCGGCTCACCACCGATCATC
Organism: Thiocapsa rosea; assembly: GCF_003634315.1. NCBI lineage: Bacteria > Pseudomonadati > Pseudomonadota > Gammaproteobacteria > Chromatiales > Chromatiaceae > Thiocapsa > Thiocapsa rosea. Next base: position 5,385,739 of record NZ_RBXL01000001.1, on the reverse strand, counting down.
ATGCAGTAGCCGCGCTCCAGGCCCCAGACGCCGCCGCTCGTTCCGACATCGACGTAGTGGATGCCCCGGGCCGAGAGCGCCTTAGCGCGACGGATGTCGTCCACGTAATAGGAGTTGCCGCCATCGATCAAGATATCCTCCGGCGCAAGGTGCGGCAGCAGCGCATCGATCGTCTCGTCCACCACCGCGGCGGGGACCATCAGCCACAGGGCCCGGGGCTGTTCCAGTTTCTGCACCAGATCTTCGAGTGAGCTTGCCCCGGTCGCACGCTCGGCGACCAACTGATTCACCGCATCCGGCGAGCGGTCGAACACCACACAGTCGTGTCCCCCTGCGATGAGCCGCCGCACCATGTTGGCGCCCATTCGGCCGAGGCCGATCATTCCGAGCTGCATCGTTTTACCCCTCTGATTGATCAAATGAGACGTTGATGTGTCGGGTCACTGACCCGGTTGGAAACGCTGAAATCTTCAGCGCGACCGGCGTTGCGATGGATTGCGATCCGTGGGTGGCTCGATGCGAGGAAAGCGTTGGATGCATCGCCTCGATCCGGACCGCCCGCCACTCGCCCTCATGTCATGGACGCCTCGAAGATCGCCTGGATAGACTCATCCAGGGTCGCATCGAAGTCTGCATCGGACTGCCGAGCTGAAAGACCCTCGACCAAGGCGCGGGAGAAACTCGCCACCACCCCGGGGTTGCGGCACAGGCGCAGGTTGCCTTCCGATCGGGCGTAGCCGCCGGAGAGTGCGACGACCTTTAGGACCTGCGAATGCGCAACCAGGTCGGCGTAGAGGCCGTTCTGTTCCGGTAGGGTCAGCTTGAGCATCAGCTGCTGGTCGGCCGGCAGCCGTTCGAGCGCGGCGAGCAGGGCCGCCCGGAGCAGCGTCTCGGCGGAGCCCTTCTCGGGGCAATGGATGTCGACCTCGGGCTCGACGATCGGCATTAGGCCCGCGTCGAGGATCCGGACCGCCAGATCGAGCTGCTGATCCACGATGGCCGCGATTCCGACGGGGTCGGCTTGGAGGATCACCGAGCGCATCTTGGTGCCGAAAATGCCCTTGGCATTGGCCTTATCGAGCAGGTCATCCAAGCCCGGTATCGGCTTCATCAGCCGAGCCCCGTCCCGCTGATCCGCAAGACCCTTGTCCACCTTGAGGAACGGCACGACGCGTTTTCGGCCCCAGAGATAGTCCGCGGCGAGCTGCCCTTCGATCTGTCGATCCATGGTGCCCTCGAACAGGATGGCCCCGAAGACGCGGTCGCCGTTGAAACAGGGGCTGGTCACGATGCGGGTGCGCATGCGATGCACCAGAGCGAACATCTCCTCCTCGGTGGACCAGGCCCCGTCATCGATCCCATAGGCGTGCAACGCCGTGGGTGTACTGCCGCCGCTTTGATCCAAGGCGGCAATGAAACCGCACTGGGTCGCGATCTTGCGGCGCTGCTGCTCGTTCACGGTCAAGGTGCTCATCGCGGACCTCGCAACTGTCGGTAGCGACGGATCAGGGCGTTGGTGGAGCTGTCATGCGCAAGCTCGGGCTCGGCGTGTCCCAGCTCCGGCAGGATGCGTTTGGCCAGCACCTTCCCGAGCTCCACTCCCCATTGGTCGAAGGAGTCGATGTCCCAGATGGCCCCTTGCGTGAAGACACTGTGCTCGTAGAGCGCGACCAGCTTGCCGAGCGCGGCCGGTGTCAGCCGTTCAAGCAAGAGCGTATTGGAGGGCCGGTTGCCTTCGAATGTGCGGTGCGGCACCAGCCACGCCGGCGAACCCTCGGCCGCGACCTCCTCGGGTGTCTTGCCGAAGGCCAGGGCCTCGCCTTGGGCGAAGACGTTGGCGAGCAGCATGTCGTGATGCGGCCCAAGCGGATTGAGCGACTGCCCGAAGGCGATGAAGTCGCAGGGGATGAGTCGGGTGCCCTGATGAATGAGCTGGTAGAACGAATGCTGGCCGTTGGTTCCCGGCTCGCCCCAATAGACCGGACCGGTATCCGCGGCGACCGGTACGCCGGCGAGGGTCACGTGCTTGCCGTTGCTCTCCATCGTGAGCTGCTGCAGGTAGGCCGGGAAGCGCTTGAGGTATTGCTCATAGGGCAGTACCGCGATGGTCTGGGCACCGAAGAAGTTGTTGTACCAGAGCGCGAGCAGTCCCATCAGGACGGGCATGTTCCGCGCGAAGGGCGCCGTTCGGAAATGCTCGTCCATCGTGTGGAAGCCGTCGAGCATGGCCCGGAAGTGCTCCGGTCCGATCGCCAGCATGGTCGAGAGCCCAATGGCGGAATCCATCGAGTAGCGCCCGCCGACCCAATCCCAGAAGCCATACATGTTGGCGGTATCGATGCCGAACTTCGACACCTCTGCCGCATTGGTCGAGACCGCGACGAAATGCTTCGCAACCGCCGCCGAGTCCCCGCCCAGGCCCTGCAACACCCACTCGCGTGCCGCGTGCGCATTGGTCATGGTCTCCAAGGTCGTGAAGGTCTTGGAGGCGACGATGAAGAGGGTCTCCGCCGGATCCAGGTCGCGGGTTGCCTCCACGAAGTCCGTGCCGTCGATATTGGACACGAAGCGGAAGGTCATGGAGCGGTCGCTGTACGACTTCAGCGCTTCGTAAGCCATCACGGGACCGAGGTCGGAGCCGCCGATGCCGATGTTCACGACGTTCAGGATTCGCTGACCGGTATGTCCCTTCCATGCGCCGCTGCGGACCTGCTCGGCGAATTCGGCCATGCGATCGAGCACCTGGTGCACCTCATCGACGACGTTCACGCCATCGACGAGGATCGACGCGCTGCGCGGGGCGCGCAGGGCCACATGCAGAACGGCGCGGTCCTCCGAGACGTTGATGCGCTCGCCGCGGAACATCGCCTCGATGCGCTCGCGCAGTCCCGACTCTTCCGCGAGCTGCACCAGGAGCGCGAGGGTCTCGTCCGTGGCGCGATTCTTCGAGTAGTCGAGATAGACTCCCGCGGCCTCGAGCGAGAGGCGCTCGCCGCGTCCCGGGTCGTCTGCGAACAGTCCGCGCAGCGTCAGCGGGGCGATGACATCCCGGTGGGCGCGGAGCGCTTCCCAAGCGGGGCGCTCGGTTAGATGTGGCTGAGTGGGTTTCATGCGCACGGCTCCTCTGGGCATTCAACCGCGCCTAACGCGGTATGCGATGTTTTTTGGATAGGATCGGCACCGGCAGACGTGACGACCGCTAGAGCCGGCGCGGTTTAAGATTATAAAATATATAGCATTTTAAACCGCGTCTCCGCTAAGGGCTGCGGATGCGCCGAACGTCGCGCCCACCCGAAAATTTAGCATCTCGCTCTGGACGCGGTTTAGGGCCTCGGGCTTTGTAATTCTGACGTCGACGGCGATTCATCGGCGAGCGTGGCGAGCGCTGCTTGCGGGCCGGTCTTCGGCTCCCAGACCCGGAACCCGCCGACAAAGGCGTTGGCGTTGTCTCCCAATCGACAGCCTGCGGGCAGCTCGGTCAGGCGTTTCGCGTTGCCGCCGCCGAGCACCACATCGTCGGGCTCGAGAGCGGCCACCAGACGCTCGACCACGTCCGCCACAAAGGCCCGCCATTTTTTCTTGCCATGTCGCTGGAGGCCGCGCAGCCCGACATAATCCTCGTAAGTCCCCTTGCGGTAGGGCAGGTGGCCCAGCTCCATCGGCTCGATCTGACCCGCCACGATCATCGTGGACCCGAGCCCGGTCCCGAGGCCGAGAAACAGCATCTTCCCGCCCCGATAGCTCCCGAGTGCCTGCATGGCCGCGTCGTTCATCACCTTGACCGGCTGACCGAAGGCGTCGGCGAAATCAAACGCGACCCACCCCGAGGAAAGGTTATGGGGCTCCGCCACCGGGCGGTTGTGCAGCACCGGACCGGGGTAGCCGACGGTGACCCTGTCGTACGCCCAGTCTGCAGCCAATGCCTTGACCTGCTCGACCATCGCGGCAGCGGTCAGGGTGGGTCCGGATTCGAACTCCCGGCGCTCGCTCTGCCCGCTCGCGAGAATCTTGACGTGGGTTCCACCCACATCGACAGCGAGGATTTTCAACTTGGACCCCTCCGCACCATCATCTCGACCTCACCGGGCGGCTCACAGCTCACCCGGGCCGGTTCATCGCACCACCTTTTGCGGCGATGACGGCCATCAGCTCGCTCCAGGAGGCGACGAAGGAGGCCGCACCCTCGTCCTGTAGTCGCTGTGCCAAGGCATCGATGTCGACCCCTGCCTCGGCGAAGTCCGCGAGCACCGTCTCCGCGTCGTCCGCCTCCGCACCGCGGCCGGCATCGGACACGCCGTGATCGGCGAACGCCTTGAGTGTCGCCTCGGGCATGGTGTTGACCGTCAGGGGTGCCGCCAAGCCCTCCACATACAGCACATCCGGTGCCTTGGGATCCTTGGTTCCGGTGCTCGCAAAGAGCAGTCGCTGGGGCCGGGCGCCCGCGTTGAATGCACGCTGCCAGCGGGGCGTTGCAAGCAGATCCCGATATGCTCGATCGGTACGCCGGCCGATGGCGAGCCCGAGCCTGTTGGCCATCGCCGCGGGGACCGTGTCGGCCACCGCCACGTCCCACCGGCTGATGAACAGCGATGCCACCGAGCCTACGTTCGGGCACAGCCCGGCGGCAATGCGCCGCTCGACGCCGCGCAGATAGGCCTCTGCGGCCGCCAGGTACTGTTCGCGCGAGAAGAGTAGGGTCACGTTGACCGGGATTCCGGCGTAGATCGCGTCCTCGATGGCGGGCAATCCCTCGGGGGTGCCGGGGATCTTGATCAACAGGTTCGGCCGGTCGGCCCGGCGATGGAGATCCCGGGCCATGGCGAGTGTCGTCTCGGTGTCGTGGGCCAGGGTCGGCGAGACCTCCAGCGAGACCCATCCGTCCACTCCGGACGTCCGCTCGTGGATCGGGCGAAAGAGATCCGCGGCCTGACCGATGTCCTCCAAGGCGATCTCGAAGAACAGCTCCTCGGTCGGCAGGCCGGTCACGAGACGCTCGCGGATGGCATCGTCATAGGCGGAGCTGTTTTTGATCGCATGATCGAAGATGGTCGGATTGGACGTGAGACCCGTCACCGCCAGTTCGTCGATGTAGCGTTGCAGCGTCCCTTTGGTGAGAAGGTCGCGGGTGATGTTGTCGAGCCACAGGCTTTGGCCTGAGTCATGGAGCCGCTGAGTCGGGTTCATCGCTTCTTCTCTTAAATTGTCTGAAAAGTTGCTTGGGTGAAGGGCCGTGGAAGAAATGCGTTCTCGACACCTGCGATCGCGAGAGCAGCAGCGAATTGTTTGGCGCTGGACGTCATCTTCCGCTGCCGGACGACTGTTGCTCGAATACTGAGAGTGGCACTGAACGCTGTTGGCACTCGTGATGGACGTCGACCCACCGAAGCATCGACGGCAAGCGCATGCGGGCCAGTCGTGATTGCCACGCATGTTCCAATGTGCTGGCGCGCGCGTCCATGGCCAAAATGGGACAAAGACGCATGTCGCTCCGGACGCGGCTTAGGTCTCTGGCGTTGTATTCTCACGCTGAAGGCGATTCATCGGCGAACGTGGGTAACCCGGCTTGCGGGCCGGTTTGCGGGTCCCGGGCACGGAGCCCGCCGACACAGGCGTAGGAGTTGTCCCCCGATCGACAGCCTGCGGGCAGCTCGGTCAGACGTTTCGCGTTGCCGCCGCCGAGCACCACATCGTCGGGCTCGAGAGCAGCCAACGGACCCTCAACCTCCCGGGGCGGCTCACAGCTCACCCGACCCGTTTCATTGCACCACCTTGTGCGGCGTTGATGGACATCGGTTCGTGTCATCCCAGAAACGGATGACAGGCTCGTCGAGGTCGTGCTCGTAACCCAACGCGCTCAAGCTCGCGGTGAGGAGCATAAAGAATCGGCCGGCATCGGGCGCCAACCCGAGCCAGCGCGCAGCGAAGACACGCAGAAAATGGCCACTCGAGAACAGGAGCACGTTTCCCTCGGTCGCCCGAACCCTGGCGATGACCCGATCCGCCCGCTCACCGACCTGATCCAACGACTCGCCCCCGGGGCAGCCGTCGCGAAACAGCCGCCAGTCGGGGCGTCCGGCTCGAATCTGTTGCGTGGTCTGCCCTTCGTAGTCGCCGTAGTCCCATTCGACCAGGTCTCGATCGATCTCGGCCACCGCACCGAAGCCTGCCAGCTCGCAGGTGCGGACGGCGCGGATCAGGGGGCTCGCCAAGACCTTTCGAAAGGGAATGTGCTCGAGCCGGTCCGCGAGCAACGCTGCATTGCGCTCGCCCTCGGTGCTCAACGGGATGTCGGTCAGACCCGTATGCTGGCCGGATCGGCTCCACGCCGTCTCGCCGTGGCGAGCGAGATAGACCATCGGGAGCTCCATACTCGTGTGCCCTCCAGTCCTGCCGGGCTTGCAGACGCGCCCCGCACGGGTTAACGTTCGACGCGCACAAGCATACACGGGGTTCTCCTCAGGCGTCACCTGGCTTCAGAGGCAGAGCCCTAACGATGTCGCATCGGCGCAGGTCTCCAACACCGCTTGCTCGACCTCGCGATGGGCTTGCTGACGGCGCACCCTTCCCGGTGCGTATGAACCAAACGCTAACCAGGACACAGCGACATGGCGACAATCGAAGAGATCGAAATCGGCCGTTATGCCAAAGAACTCGAAGAGGACGTGCGTCACCTCCTGAAAAAGTACAGCCGCATCATGGGCTGGGATGTTCCTGATCTGGACGAGCAAGCCGCGCGGAAGCTTATCCTCGATGCACTCCAGGCGTCGGTCGTACGCGTGGGGTCCGAGACCTAAAGACCAAACTCCTCGGGGCCGGCCTTGCCGAGCCCCCCTCGGGCGATGACACCTTGCCCGGGATCTGTCGTGTGCGCCATCACGTTCGGTCCGTTCACCTTGGTCGGCGCATCCTGCCGGACCGATGCGGCCGGCCGGTCGCCGCTGACCTTCAACCTGTATCAACCTGCCGTGCGACTTCAAAGCGGGAATGACCTCTGATGCCGATGCCCGAAACAGATCTGCAGCGTCTCGGTGGGCGCTTCGTTTGGATCGTCCTGGTGTTCTTGCTGACAGTCGCAGTCGCTGTTGCGGCTTTCGGCGTCGGCCGCTCTGCGTATGCGCAACCGGCCGACGCATCGGCGCAGCAGCCGGCGGAGCTGCATCGCAGTGGCGAGCGAAAGCTCGATGAGCAAGCGCACCGGCTTGCAGAAGCGATTACGCACGATATCGAGCGTGTCGAGCCCTACCTGGAACGCTACGGCTACTGGGCGGTATTCGCGGCGGTCGGGATCGAGGGCATCGGGATTCCGGCACCCGGCCAGACACTCTTGGAGGCCGGCGCCTTGGTCTCCGCGGCTCCCGGCAGCAAGCTCAACATCTACCTGCTGCTGTTCGTTACCATCGTGGCGACCTCTCTCGGTCAGACCCTCGGCTATCTGATCGGGCGTTCGGGCGGGCGCGCGGTACTCGATCGGTTGCCGATCTCCAATCACGGCATCGAGAAGATCGAGCGCGCATTCAATCGCTATGGCGGCTGGCTCGTTGTTTTCGGTCGCTTCGTCGATGGGCCGCGCCAGCTCATCGGGCTCTTTTCCGGGGTCCTCAAGATGCCTTGGGGCCGTTTCATGCTCCTCAATCTTGTCGGCGCGGTCCTTTGGGCAAGCTTCTGGGCGCTCGGGGTCTATTATCTCGACTTGCATTTCGATGTGATGGTCACTGCGCTGCGTCAGCTCAACCCGTGGATCGCCGGTCTCACCATCCTTGGCGTCGTCCTTCTGCTGTTGTCCATGCTGATCGCCCTGATACGACGGCGGGGCCGGAATCACCCGAAGTAGGTCGGTCGGCGCCCGGTGATGAAGTTTCCTTGGCGGCTTTACGTTGCAGCGACCCTCGTCGGCGTCCTCACCGGATTGATCGGCGCGGCCTTCCATGCGCTGCTGGATCAAGCCGCCGCCAGCCGCGGTGATTTGAAGGCGTTTCTCGATGCGGCACCCGTACCCGGTTGGCTGCTGCTGATGCTGCTCGGTGCCTTGGTGCTGGTCACGGCGATGTGGCTGGTGCGACGTTTCGCCCCGGAGACCGCGGGCAGCGGCGTGCAAGAGGTCGAGGCCATCCTCGCCGGCGAGCGCCAATTGCGCTGGAAGCGCGTGCTGCCGGTGAAGTTCGTTGCCGGTGCCTTGGCGGTCGGCTCCGGTTTGGTGCTTGGGCGCGAAGGACCGACCATCCACATGGGTGCGGCGCTTGGTCAAATGGCCGGCGAGCGCATCGAGCCGCGACCCGGCGCCAATCGCGCCCTCATCGCAGCCGGAGCGGCGGCCGGCTTGGCAACCGCCTTCAACGCGCCGCTCGCCTCGATCGTCTTCGTCACCGAGGAGCTGCGCGAGCACTTCGAGTATCGCTTCGCGACGATTCAGTCCGTCATCCTCGCCTGCTGCGCCGCCGTCATCGTGAGCGGCTGGATGCTCGGACAGGGTCCCGATATGGCGATGCCGGACCTGAACATGGCACCGCTGGAGGCGCTGCCGCTGTTTCTGGTCCTGGGGATCCTCATCGGCGCTCTCGGCGTGCTGTTCAACGGCCTGGTGCTCGGCTCGGTGGCGTCGTTCCGCGCGCTCGGGACCCCCGGGGCCTATACCGCCGCGGCCGTCGCAGGTCTGATGCTCGGTGCGCTGCTGTGGTTCGCGCCCAACACCGTCGGCGGCGGGGAAGGTTTGGTCGAGAGCCTGGTGCACGGCCAACCGGCGTTGCTCTTTTTGGTCGTGCTGCTCGCGGTGCGGCTGCTGACGTCCATCGGCTCCTACGGTCTGGGTCTCCCGGGCGGCATCTTCGCGCCGATGCTCGCGCTCGGCACCATCTGCGGCGCGGCCTTCGCGGCCCTGATCACGCTCGTGGCGCCGACACTGGCGCTCGCCCCGGAGATGTTCGCGGTCGCGGCCATGGGCGCGCTCTTCGCGGCCACCGTGCGCGCACCGCTCACCGGCATCATCCTGGTGATCGAGCTCACCGGCGCTCAGGCCCTGGCCCTGCCGATCATCATCACCTGCCTGGCCGCCACCTTCACGGCCGAGGGCATGGGCGGACGGCCGATCTACAGCGCTCTGCTCGGACTCCAACAGCAGTCACCACCGCGCGCACCGGCTCGGCGCATCCTGGCCGCCGCGATGCTCTTGGTCGCGTTCATCGCCATCGAGCGACTCGACGTCGCGTTTCAGGGGACGGGGATGGAACCGGGCAAGACCCTGGCCGAGGTCAAGCCGCCGAGTCCGGACGTGGCGGACCAACCGGCCGCAGTGTCCGGGACGAGTGCTGATCAGCCTCTGGTTGCGTCGAGCGCCCCGGCAGCGCCTGCCTTGGTCACGTCACCGCCAACCGCCGTTGAATCCGCCCCGTCACCCGAAGTCGCCGGTTCCGATTTGACCCTCAGCCCAACAGGCGAGCGCCGGCCGGTGACCGAGGAGCGGCTGGCTTCAGCAGAGCTGCCGGCGCCGCCGATATCCACCGAGTCCGCGACGGCGCGCGCTGCTGACCCGGCTCCGGCGGACGACCGGGCGACGTTGGACCTCGTCGCGACGACGTCGGCGCCAAGCGATCAAGGGTCCACCATCGAGGCAGACGCCCGTTTCAGCATTCAGTTGATCAGCTTCCGTAATGCCCGCAGCCTTGTGCGTTTCGCCGAGGACGAGGGGCTGCTCGGTGAGGCATTTAAGCTGCAGACGAACGGACAAGGTGCGCGTTGGCATCCAGTGTTGCTCGGCGCCTATGCCGACCGCACCGCGGCCGAGACAGCACTGGCGAACCTGCCAGCCCGCTTGCAGCGCCTCGCCCCGATGATCCGCCCCCTGGCACCCGACGAGCGCCTGGTCCCGATTGAGTCACGCTAAACCGCGTCCAGAGCGAAATGCTCACTTTCGAGTCAGTTCGACGTTTGGTGTATCCATAGAGTCCTTAGGAGCGACGCGGTTTAAAATGATAAATTTTTTAATACCTTAAACCGCGCCAGCTCCAGCGGCTGTCAAGTCTGCCGGGGCCCATCTCATCCAAAAACATCGCATACCGCCCCGGGCGCGGTTTAAGGCGATTTCCGGGAATCGACATCCCAACTGCGCAGAGGATCGGCCGGCGGTGATGCCGACGTTGCTTCCGGCCGATCGGATGTGCAAGGAAGGATCGGTTCGTCCGGAATCCGATGACGACAACGACAACGAGCAGGATAGAAGGCGGACAGGAAGATCGCATAGACCACCGGAAAGGCGCCGAAGAGGACGGTGCCGATGATGACCAGCCAGGTCTCGTTGCCGTCCCAGACCGGAGCGATCGCGCCCATCATCTGCCGGCGGTGCGCCTCGTTGCGGTTGAGCGCGAAGAGGACGCCGCCCCCGAGGTCGAAGCCGTCAAGCAGCACTTAGATCAGGATCGCGAAGGCGAGGACCCCGGCCCAGAACAACGGCAGCGAAAACGGGAGCGACTCGATCATGTCGCGCCTCCATCCAACAAACGACACAGATCGCATCGGGCGCGATTTCGATTGCTGCGGGTGCCGCCGTTGATCAGGCGGGGGTCGCCGTGAAGGTGGTCAGGCTCAACGCAAAGCCTTGACCTCGGCGCTCTGCACGGGCGCAGCGTCATTGCCCCAGGCCGCACGAATGTAACTTGCCAGAGTCGCGATCTGTTCGTCTGTCAGGGTCGATCCGAAGGCGGGCATTACGACATACGGCGAGAAGGCATCGGACGGGTCGGCTGGTGCTCCGAGCAAGAGGGTCTTGACGACGTCGTTGGGCTCCTCGATCGTCACGGCGGGATTGCCGCGCAGTGCCGGAAAGTAGGGTGCGAGGCCCTGCCCGTGGTCCTGATGGCACGCACTGCAGTGGGTCGTGTAGAGATCTCGGCCGCTCTCGAAATCCGCTTGGCTCAGCAGCGGCGGCACCTGCGGTTGATGGGTCGGTGCGGTCTTTGCGGGCAAGTCAATGAGATAGATCGCCATCGCGTAGAGGTCTGCTTCAGTGAGCTTGGATAGGCTGTCATGCACCACTTCGGCCATCGGGCCCAGCGCCTCGGTCACGGGTGCGTCACCGGCGTCGATCGCGTCCGAATCGTGGGCGGTCTTGGCAATCCCGGTGCCGAGAAATGCTGCGAGCTCATCGACGCTCCAGCGTCCGAGCCCAGCGTCCAGAGCGTCGGTCAGATTGGGGGCGTACCAGCCGTCGATGACGGCGCCCGTCATGGCTTTGGACGGTTCGGTTGCGCCGGCGAGGTTGCGCGGGGTGTGGCACTCCCCGCAGTGTCCCAGACCTTCGACGAGATAGGCCCCCCGGTTCCAGTCGTCGCTGCGATTCGGGTCCGATTGGAACCGCCCTGCTTTGAAATAGACTTCCTGCCAACCGAACATCAGGTCCCGAATCGAGAAGGGCCAGCGCAAGTGGGTTTTGGGTGGCTGGTAGCTCGACGGCTCCACGGTCATCAGATACGCCTTGATGGCCAGCAGATCCTCGTCCGCGACCTTGGTGTATGAGGTATAGGGAAATGCGGGGTAGTAGGGCGAACCGCTCGGCGAGATGCCGTGCTGCAGTGCCCGCAGGAAATCCCGGTCGCTGAAGGCGCCGATACCATAGTCTTCCGACGGCGTGATGTTCGGCGTATAGATGGTTCCGAACGGCGTGTCGATAGCAAGGCCACCCTCGAATGGCTTTCCATCCGGTCGGGTATGGCAGGCCGCGCAATCGCCGGCGGCCGACAAGTACTGCCCCGGATTTACTTGGTCGTCCAGGGATGCGCTGGGTCCCGGTGTGCCCGAGCTAGGCACCCGGGCGGGTAAGGCCGAGGTTGCGGGCGCACCTTCGATCGCCGGGAGCGGGGTAGTCAGGGGTACCGTCGCGCGCTCGGGCCCGTGATCACGATCGCGGGACATGAATCCGAGACCGACCGCTCCTGCGGCGAGCAGTGCGATCATCACCGATTGGGAGGGCATGCGCATATTGTATTGCTCATTTTCGATGGACCGGGCAACAGTCTAGTCGGGCGATACACTGAAAGCACGCTGTTCGCATCTCTCGCTCGGCATGGTTCAACGCGTGCAGATTCCGAGCAGGTTCCTCACACGTTTCCAGGGATGCAGGGTCACCGGAGCCTGGCCGGCGCTGCGGTCGAAGTAGAATCCCGTCGAGGATCCGCCGTCGAGGTTGATGGCGCGATCGACCCGCCAAGGTGTCATGGCGTCCGGGGAGGCAAGGATTGCCCCGAGCTCGGCGAGGGTGAGACTGCTCATGCTCGCGCCGATGACCCAGTGTCCGCGCCAATCCGTGGCGATGAAGGTACGCCGCCGCGGATCGGAGGCGGACAGGCCCCGCACCGGGCGTCCGTCTTCCACGAGATAGGGTCCGGTCTGCAACAAGGCGTTGATGCCCTTGTGATCTTGGAACCGGCCGCGCCGGACGAGGTGGATGCCGCGGTCATCGTTGTAGATGACGCCGCTCAGGAGTTTCGCGGTCTCGAAGCGGTTGATCCGCCGTCCTTTGGAGATCACCAGCCCGGATGGCTGCCAATCCGGGTGGAAGAATCCGCCGTTGACCCCGGCCACGCAACCCACGGCGCGAAAGGCCGCCTCCAGTGTCGGGTAAGCCGGTTCGGGGTCGGCCCCGAGATCGATCACCTCCAGGCGGAATGCCCGCGAGGTGAAGAAGGCGAGATGTGCGGTGATCCGTTTGCCGTCGGACGGACGCACCGCGGTGCGCTTGGCATAGGCGAGGTCGGCGCTGATGTCCTGACGCTCCGGCTCCCCGGCGGGCGTCCATTCCGCGGCGAGCGCGCTCGTGGCAGGCAGCAGAAGCGCCCAGAGCAACAAGCCGGAAGACGCCTGACGAGGGCTCCAGGACCTCCGCACGCGACCGGTCTGTCCTTGTCGGATCGGCGTCCTCATCGGTCTGGCTGCCGGAAGTCTTTCAATGGTGCTGCATCATGGCGTCGAGCGGCTTCCAACTCTGGTAAAGGCGTTGCCGATGGAGGGTCGGCCGGGATCGGCGGATGCCGCGGGCAGCGAAACATGCTCGGTCATGCCCGCGCGAGACGGCGCTTGGTCGCAGGCGGAAGCTCGTTTGTCGTTATCATAATCGTAATCGGATTCCGGACGAACACAACGACACCGAGTAGATCCTTCGACCACTTTTCCTGTTTGCTGGTCACCGATGGGTCCATGAACAGGGGCCGCAAGCGGTCCATCAGGCGATCGACGCGGGTGTGAACGATCGCGCCAGTATGAACCCGCTCGACGGTCAGGCCGAGCGCGGTTCCGGCAAGGGTCGCGATCCTCCGCGCCGATCAGCTCCCCGGGGCCGACTCCTCCAGCACCACGTCGAACAGCTCCAGTACAGGATGGCCCGCATAGGTTCCCTGAGGCGCCTTTGCCTGCGCATGGGCCTTGTGGAACGCCTCGGACTCGCGCCAAGCATCGAAGTGGCCGCGCGATGCCCAGGTCGTGTGGGAGGCGTATAGCGTGGTCTCCCCGTCGTCAGGCCCCTTGAGGAGCCGAAAGGTCACGAAGCCCGGTACCTGCGCGAGCCGGGATTGACGCTCCCGCCAGAGGCGCTCGAAATCGGCCTCGAAACCCCGGTTGATGTGAAAGCGATTCATAGCGATGAACATCGATTCGATACCTCGTGCGGTGAGAGTGAACGAGCAGTCGATCCGGCCTGGCCGGTCGATTGATCGCGCCGGGGCAAACCAGCCCGGCTGACTGTACCCCCGGATAGGCCGCCGATGCCACGCGCAGCGCTGCCGAACCTGCCGGTTGGTCCGGTCCGGCAGCATGCCTGTGGTGGATCGACCCGAGACGGTCGTCGCCGCACTCGAAGGGGTCTTCGCTGAACGGGGCCGGAGTGCCTGCCCCCTGTCTTGCTCGGCGAACGGACCTTGCCTCATGATGAGCCATCGACCTTGCCCGGCGTCACCATGGCGTTTATTCTCGGGTTTGGCACGGCGCATACCGACGACGTCCGAATGCCCCGTTGTCGGGCCGGGCGCCGAAGCCACGAACGCGGTACGGCAAAGGCATTCGAGAGAGGATCGACCATCAACCGGATCGGATCGACCGGATCCATCCACCGATTGCCCCGCCCGTACGAGGGGGCGTCAAAGCCCGGAACCGAGGCAAAACAATGGCTGAGATCATCACTGCGGTTTATCAATCGCACACCAGTGTCACCAACGTCGTCGATGACCTCGTCGCGACAGGCATCCCGCAAGAAGAGATCCGCACCCGAGAGCACGAGGGGAAGCATGAGGTCCAAGTCTTGACTCCGAACGTAACCCAATCGGAGATCACGGAGATCCTGCAACGGCATCAGCCCCTGGACTTGCGTGTCACGGAGCGCGCCGATTAGGCATCGGGCGTCGATCGTTCGATCGACTGCGCAGTCGATCGATTCGAGTCGTCCCCCGCTCGGCCCTGTCGCGGCCGAGCGGAGTTCGATCGAGTCGTTGCCCAAGGTCCGGCGCCGGCCCGCCAAAGCGATCGGCTGATGCATGCCGGCATCGGCGGTGTCGATCTTCTCGTGGTCGCGCGCGATGTCGCGCTCCAGTGCCGCCGGCTCGCACTCCCGCTGGTGTTTGTTTCTGATGCCGGTGTCGCATCCGCAGGACCGATCCGTGCGACGTCTCCCCAATCCTGTGTCTGCCCTTAAACGCCTAAACCGCGTCCAGAGCGAGATGCTAAATTCTGGTGAACGACGCCAGCGGCGGCTTCCTCGCCCCCTACTGCGCACCCGAGCTGGAGTGGGACTTCCGCCTGCCGAGGGTGCGCTCGATCAACGCCTCGGGCCATAAGTTCGGCCGTTGCCGTGGCGCGAGGCTTCAACATTCCCGGCGGTCAGGTGACGATGCTGCCGGCGGCCCGTTCCGGTTTCCTCGTCTCGGCCTCACGCTCGCCCCGGTGATGGCGGCCATAGGCATGGAGGCGGTGCGTGTGAAGCTCGGCGCCCCCGAACCAGGTCCAGCACCCGTCGTATGAAAATGACCGATATTCGGCGTTCTATCCGCAGTCCGTTTGTTTCGCGCGTTGTTCAAAGACTCGACGACGGGCATGAACTGGTTTTCCTGTCGAGGCGTCACCGAAAGCAACTGCAGCCGTTCCACCTGAGTCCGGATGGCGTGCGGCTGCGCCTGTCGCTTTCGCAAGCGTCCTGGTTCCGGTTCTGGGCGCCTCGGCGCTTGGCCTGGTGGATTGCGCTGATGTTTCTCATCGGGTCCGCCTGCTTCGCCTATGGCAGCTTTGCCGCCAACTGGTCCGCGTTGCTGAAGCCGGACATGGCCACGGCATCCTTCATCGGTGTCGTGTTCTTCGTCGGTTCGTTGTTCTTTACCGCGGCCGCCGGTCTGCAACTGCTCGAGGCGATCAACGGGGATATCGCCGATCTGGGAACGGGTCCGTCCGGTCAGCGCCGGGCTTGGCGCTGGTGGGCGTGGAAACCTCGCAACGCAGGGTATCTGTCCAGCCTGATCCAGTTTGCGGGCACCTTGCTGTTCAATCTCAATACCGGAAACGCGCTGCTCAGGGGGCTCGGTTGGGTGCAGGAGGATGTGCTGATCTGGACCCCCGATATGATCGGGAGCATCTGTTTTCTGGGCGCCAGCTACTTGGCATTGATGGAGATCTCGCACGGTTGGTGGTCGTTCGAGCCGCGCCAAGTCGCCTGGTGGGTGGTCATGATCAACGTGGCCGGCTCGATCGCCTTCCAGGTCTCGGCCCTGTACGGATTCTTCCCGCCGCCGCCGGATGCAAGCTGGAGTTGGAATGCAAATCTATGGACCTTCGTCGGTGCCCTGTGCTTCTTTGTTGCGAGCTACCTGATGATCCCGGAGCTGTTCGATGCCGATGCCGACAAGGCGGTATCCTTGTCTCCGGACGAGCGACTCAGCGCATAAGCGTCGTGCGCGAGCAGGCGCAGATGTTGTTCGGCCAGTCCCGCGGTTCGGCTGAGTCGATTGACAGGCGGGCGCCCCGTGCGGCCCAATGCGACGCGTGCGAAAGCGGAGTCGAGGAACCTTCGGAACCGGCGGGGACTCTACCCTGCGGCCGTTCCTTTTTTGAGCCCAACCCTTTGACCGGAAGGAGAATGTTCAGTGGATCCCAATGAGCAGAGCATGATCGGCGACCTCTTCGCCAAGCTGAAGCAGGCCGAGCAACAGGCCGGCCCGCGCGACCCGGCTGCGGAGCAGGAGATCGCCGCTGCCGTGAGCCGCCAGCCGGCCGCTCCTTACTACATGTCTCAGGTCATCTTGGTTCAAGAGCAGACGGTGCAGGCGCAGAACCAACGGATTCAGGAGTTGGAGAGGCAGCTTGCCGAGCGTCCTGCCGCGGGTGGTGGCTTCCTCGGCGGTCTGTTCGGGGGCGGGGCGGTTCCGGGTGCAAGCGCTGCGCGGCCCGCGGCCACGCGCACGCCGGCCATGACTCCGGGCAGCACGCCGGGCACGGCCCCCGGCATGGGATTCGGCAAATCAACGGCCCCCGCAGCACCGAGTCGAGGGTGGTCGCAGCCGACACAGCCCGCCGGGGGCGGTTTCATGGCATCGGCCCTGACGACCGCCGCCGGTGTCGCGGGCGGCATCATGATGGCCAATGCCTTGACCGGCCTGTTCGGCGGCAACGAGGCCGAGGCGTCGGAGACACCGGCGGAGCCCGAGGAGGCGCCGTTCGAATCCGAAGAGACCTTCCTGGACGATGGCGGCGACTTCGAGTCCTTCGAGGAGTTCTGATCCGCGCCGGGCGATGATGGTCTCTGCTCCGAGCGCTGATGGATGATGGTATGACGATTCGACGTTTCGGACAGCTCCCAACCGCGCTTGTCTGTGCCCTGTTGGGTACCCTATTCAGTGCCCTGGCAGATGCGGCCTGTCTGGATATCGACGCCGCATCCAGTCCCTGTCGATATCCGGCGGGTGATGCCTGGTGCGCCCGCAACGATGGCGTCAATCTTTACGCCTACTTGGACGGTTGCGTCGACGAAGGTCAGCTGACGCAATCGGAAACACCTGCACGCGCGCGGGTCAGGTCCGCCCCGGGGGATCCCGTTGCCGTCTGGGACTGCGCCAAG
This sequence comes from Thiocapsa rosea, assembly GCF_003634315.1. Lineage (NCBI taxonomy): Bacteria > Pseudomonadati > Pseudomonadota > Gammaproteobacteria > Chromatiales > Chromatiaceae > Thiocapsa > Thiocapsa rosea. Next base: position 5,368,662 of record NZ_RBXL01000001.1, on the reverse strand, counting down.
GCCAGAACCCCCGTGGAGCGCTTGATCTGCGCCAACCCCGATATTCGAGCCCAGGACGCGAGAATGGGCGTCCTCTACACCGAGTTGCAGGCACTCGGCCTATCACCCGAGCGGATGCAGAAAGCCTGGCTCAGAAACGAGCGCGCCGCCTGCGGTGACGCGGACTGTCTGCGCGCACTCTATTCCGAACGCCTGCGCTACTTCGAATCGCTTGTGCGGCCGAGTGATGCTGCGCGCGAGACGGTCCAGGTCGCGTCCGAACCGGATCCCGTTGCGTCGATCGCCGGTGCGCCAACGCCCGAGACCGAGGTCGATCCGAATCCGGAACTGCCGCTCGCAGGCGAGCCGGCATCGACAGACGCGTGGGCAACGAGCCCCGAAGCGACAGCGCTGACGGATGACTTCGTGGCCTTCCTCCCCGAGCTGCCGCAACCGGAGTTACCCTCCGCATTCTCGGGGTACGACCCGGCGGTCGGGGGTGTGCCCGTCTCCTCAAACGGTGATCCGGGCCACCCCGACCATCGGTCGTCGCCCTCATGGATGGGCGCCGGACTTCTCGTGTGGGGCGCAGCCGCGCTGATCCTGGCGAGCGCTCTGTTCGCTTGGCTGAGACGCTCCCGGATCCGCAGCGCCGTTGTTGTCTCCCGCGATCGCATCGCCATGCTGATCCGGGGTTTGCGGACGGTGTCGGCGGGCAGGCTCGCGCAGATGCGGCGACGCCGTGCCCCCGTCCGGGTCCGCACCCCGCGTCCCGCTTCCGCGAGGGTCGCGGAGGAGGCATCGCGCCCGGCTGATTGTCGTCTGCCGGAGGAGATCCTCGCGCGCTTGCACGCGCTGGCACGGCCCCGGGAACCGCTGTCGTCCGTTGTCGCACGCGCGGTTGCCGCGCTGGAAACCGCCTCGGATCCGTCTCGGGAGACGGGCGTCGTCTCACGCATGGAGGCACTGGAGGCCCGTTTGGCAGACTTGGAAGGCCGTCGTTCGACGCCGAAACACCCCTGAGCGACTGCGGTTGGATCGGTCGCGGGTTAAAGTACCGGCCCGCACTCCAATCGGGATCCTCCCTCCGCAATGCCGCGTCGCCCGTCTCGCAAATCGCCTCCGCCCCGAGCGGCAACCCGGCTCTCGGGGCTTTCACGCCTGCTTCCGGTCTTGCGCCGGAGCTTGATTGCGCTCCGGGATCTCGGGATCGGGCTGATCGTGATCTGCGTCGTCTCATTTCTGCCGACGACACTGACGCAAAGTTGGCCGGAACCTGCGCGGCGAGCGCTCGAGATCACACGCGACATTCGCACCCTGTTGTTCGACGTGGTGCGCGAGACGGCCGTCGGCTTGGGATCCGGGTTTTCGTCCGGCGATGCGGGTGACGCAGCACCGGCTCGTCCGAAGGCCGAATCTGCGGCTGGGTGGTGGCCGCTCGATCTGCGGGTGTTCGGTGCTTCGGCTGTGTCGGATCGTCCCCGGCCCGGGATTGCCGGCAGCTTCGACGAGGCCCGAGCGCTATTGCTCGACACCGTCTACGAGGATCGGCGGCGCACCTTCTTCTGCAGCTGTCGCTACGACCCTCGGGGTCGGGTCGACCTCGAAGGCTGCGGATTGGGCAAACTCGTCGGTAGCCGCCGGGCGGAGCGTGTCGAGGCGGCGCATGTCGTGCCGGTGTCGCAGCTCGGCGGGTCGCGACGCTGTTGGCGCGATCCGGCGGCGTTTCCCGTGTGTATGGGCGAGGCGGGGACGCGCCTCGCGAGGTCGGCCTGCTGCGAGCGGGTGGATCCCGACTTCGCCGCCGCCTATAAGGATCTGCACAATCTCGTCCCGGCGGTGGGCGCGATCACGGCCGCGCGCTCGGATCATGCCTGGGGTGAGCTGAGCTCCGGACAACGCCTGGGCGACTGTCCGATCCGTTTCGATCCCATTCTGCGTCGGGTCCAACCCCCGGAGGGCGTGCGCGGGGACATCGCCCGGACGTTCTTCTATATGCGCGACACCTACGGCGTTCGCCTCAGCCGGCAGGACGTGCAGCTCTTCAAAGGCTGGAACAACGCCGATCCGCCCGATGCGCGGGAGATCGAGCGCAATCGACGGATCAGGCGCGTGCAGGGTAGGGGAAACCACTATGTGGAAGACGAGCGGCGGTTGTGAATGACGTCGCGATCGCGCGGAGCGCGGTGCCTAGTACCCCGTTCCACCCTATTTTGCGAGCATGCAAAATAGGGTGGAACGGGGTACTAGGGTTGAGTCGGTTTCCGCAAAGAGTCATTTTTGGAAACGTGGTTCGGCCGTCAATCGTGCCAGCTCCGACAGTTGTCGAAGCTGGCGCGGCCAATCCCATCCAACACACGACGCATACCGCATCGGGCGCGGTTTATTTGAGATTCTTCTCCCGCAACCGCCACTGGAAATGGCTCAGAAGCTTGGAGCGCACCTTCTTTTCCTTGTGCTTGGCCGCCGCGGCGAGACGCTTCTCGGCGACACCGATCAGGGTCTCCTGAGCACCCTTGGCGTTTTCGTCTTCCGGGATGCGTTGGGTGTAGTTGCCGTCCGAATCCATGTCCCAGGCGGAACGGGTGTCGGCGAACTGCACGTCCAGGATGAGGCGCAACTCTTGGCGTAGCTCGGGGTTCTCGACCGGCGCGTGGACCTCGACGCGGCTGTCGAGGTTACGGCCCATCATGTCGGCCGAGCCGATGTAGTACTCTTCGGCGCCGCCGTTCTTGAAATAGATGATGCGTGCGTGCTCGAGGAAGCGTCCGACGATGCTGACGACGCGCCCGGTCTCGCTGATCCCGGGCAGTCCGGGTCGGTAGCGGCAGGTGTCGCGGATGATGAGGTCGACCTTCACGCCGGCGCGGCTGGCCTTGTAGAGCGCGCGCGTGATCTCGGCGTCTTCCAGCGCGTTCATCTTCATCTGGATGAGTCCGCCGCCGTCACGCTTGTGATGCTCGATCTCGCGGTTGATCTTCTCGATGATCCCGCGCTTGAGCGTATAGGGCGCGGCGAGGATCTTGCGATAGCTCGGGGGCGGGGAATAGCCGGTGAGATAATTAAAAAGCTCGGTGAGGTCCTGGCCGATATCCTCGTCGCAGCCGAGCATGCCCAGATCCGTATAAAGCTTGGCCGTGCCGGAGTGATAGTTGCCGGTGCCGATGTGGTAGTAACGGCGCAGTTGCGAGTAGTCGCGCCGCACGACGAAGATGAGCTTGCTGTGGGTTTTGAGGCCCATCACGCCGTAGTTGACGTGGATGCCTTCGGCCTCAAGACGCCGTGCCCAGACGATGTTGGCGGCCTCGTCGAAGCGCGCCTTGAGCTCGACCAGCACCGCGACCTGTTTGCCGTTGCGTGCGGCCTGCATGAGCGAATCGAGGATCGGGCCGGCCGAGGTGCGATAGAGCGTCATCTTGATGGCGAGCACCTTGGGGTCTTCCGCTGCGGTGCGCAGAAAACGCTCGACCGAGGTGCTGAATGCCTGATAAGGGTGCTGGAGCAGGAGCGGCCCGTTCTCGCGGATGATGTGGAAGATGTTGCGTCGATCATTGGCCAGGAGCGGATGGTCGACCGCGCGATGGGTCTTGTCGTGCAGCTCGGGCTTCTCGATCCCGGCGACCTCGAAGAGGTCGCGCAGGGCCATCATGCCCTCGACCTCGAAGACGTCCTCGTCCTCGTTCAGACCCAGCTCCGCGGCGAGCATGCCGCGATGGATCCGTTCCATGCCGGGCTGCACCTCCAGACGGACGATGGGCGCGAAGTGGCGCTCGCGCAGCTCGGTTTCGATCATCTCCAGCAGATCGTTCGCCGCCTCGGCATCCGGCTCGACGATGGCGTTGCGGGTGATCCGGAAGAGGGCACAGGAGTCGATCTCCATGCCCGGGAAGAGCATGTCGAGGTTCTTCACCATCAGGTCTTCGAGGGTGACGAAGGTGGTGGTGCCGTCGATGGCGATCAGACGCCGCGAGACGTCCTTGCTCACCGGCACCTTCACACGGGCCATATAGACCTCGCTGCCGCCTGGGAAACGCAGGGTGACGAGCAGGTTCAGCGTCAGATTGGAGATGAAGGGGAAGGGATGCGCCGGATCCATCGCCAACGGGGTGAGCATCGGAAAGATGTTGGCGCGGAAATAGTCGCGCAGCCGCTCGCGTGCATCGGACGGCAGATCGTCATGCAGGACGATGCGGATGTCGTGTTGCGCGAGTTCGGAGATCAGAATCGAGTAGATTCGCTGCATCTCGGTCTGAAACTCGCGGACCGCGGCCTGGCATTCCTTGAGCTGCTGCGAGGGTGTTCGGCCGTCCACGCTCGGGGTATGCACGCCGGCGGCGATCTGCTGCTTGAGCCCGCCGATGCGTTTCATGAAGAACTCATCGAGGTTGTTGCTGACGATCGCCAGGAACTTCACCCGCTCGAGCAACGGGGTGCGGCTGTCGTTCGCCTCGTTGAGGACGCGACGGTTGAACGCGAGCCAGGTCAGCTCGCGATTCAGATAGAGTGACGGGTCGCCTAAGTCGATCTCGTCCGGGATGCTCGGGGCAACACCCGGGGCCGGGTCGACGTCCTGCACGAAATCGGAATCCTCGTCGATGGCTTGTTGGATCTCGTTTTTATTCATCATGTTGCGTTCCCTTGGACGGCAGGTCGGCATTTGAATGGGCGGGGCGGGTATTCTAGCAACCGCGCATCGGTCGACGATGGCGGTTTCATGGCGTGACTCTGCCTTGCCTTGGGTGTCGCTGCAAGCCTATTAAACCGCGCCCACTGCGGTATGCGATGTTCTTGGATGGGATCGGCGCCGGCGGATTTGACGACCGCTGGAGACGGCGCGGTTTAAGATATTAAAAATGATAAAATTTTAAACCGCGCCCCCCGCTAAGGGCCGTGGATGCACCAAACGTCGAGCTCAATCGAAAGCGAGCATCTCGCTCTGGGCGCGGTTTAGAACAGTGATCGAGGATGCGAAGTTTGACGATGAACGAGCCCGATGACCTTTTCGACCAACCGAGCGCGCCGGTCAAGCCGTTCGAGTTCGATGCCGATGTCGCCCGGGTCTTCCCGGATATGGTGCGTCGTTCGGTTCCGGGATATGCCGAGCTGGTGGGCCTCACCGGACTCATCGCACGGCGCGTGGTGCAGCCGGGAACGCGCTGTTACGACTTGGGGTGCTCCATGGGGGCGGTCACCCGCGAGCTGCTGCTGCAGACCCCGGCGGATGTGTCCGTGATCGCCGTCGATGCCTCGGAGGCGATGATCGAGGGCATGGGTGCGCGGCTTGCCGGTGTTCCAGGGATCGACCGACTCGTGCCGCTCTGTGCCGATCTGGAAGCCGTCGAGATCGGCGGTGCCGGATTGATCGTCTTGAATCTGACGCTCCAGTTCATCCCGCCCGAGCGGCGCGACGCGCTTATGGCTCGTCTGCGTGCCGGTCTGGTCCCGGGCGGCATGCTGGTGCTGGCCGAGAAGGTCGAGATCCCGGATGCGCAGGGCGGACGCCTGATGCGCACCCTCCACGAGGACTTCAAGCGTGCGAACGGCTACAGTGAGCTTGCGATCAGCCGCAAGCGAGCCGCGCTCGAGCGCGTACTCGTCCCGGAAACCGTTGAAACCCATGAGCGGCGTCTCCGGGATGCCGGTTTCGCCGGCTCCGTGCGCTGGTTTCAGAATCTCAACTTCGTGGCCTGGGTCGCATGGACCTGACGCCCTTCGAACCCTTCCTCGATCGGCTCTCGCAGACCGGTTTGGGCGCCTGGCGCGATGCGCTGGCCGAAGGCACCGCGCGCCGGCTGGGTGGACGGGCACATGGGGATCTGCCGACATGGGAAGCGGCGTTGGCGCGGCTGCCGGACCTACCGAACGGTCGGCCCCGCCTGGACCGTCCCTGTGTCGGAATCGAAGGTGCCCGGCCGCTCGACGCCGATCTCGAGCGGTCTCTGACCGAGGTGCTGATGGCCTTGCACCCCTGGCGAAAAGGTCCGTTCTGTATTCAGGGCGTGCATATCGACACCGAGTGGCGCTCGGATCTCAAATGGGAGCGCGTGGCCGGAGCCATCGCGCCGCTCGCCGATCGGCTTGTGCTCGACGTGGGATGCGGCAACGGCTATCACGGCTGGCGGATGCTCGGGGCCGGCGCCCGGCTCGTTCTGGGGATCGATCCGACGCTGTTGTTTGTGCTGCAGTGGTTGGCGATCAACCGCTATTTGGTGCGCGACGATCTCGCGGTTCTACCGCTCGGCATCGAGGACCTGCGGGGCGATCTGACCGGCTTCGATACGGTCTTCTCGATGGGCGTGCTCTACCACCGGCGCTCCCCGATCGACCATCTGATGGACCTGTATCGACTGCTGCGCCCCGGCGGCGAGCTGGTCCTGGAAACACTGGTCCTGGAAGGCGAGGGCGAGCGCCTGCTGGTCCCGCCGGGACGCTATGCCGCCATGCGCAATGTCTGGTTTATTCCGAGCGTGGATGCGCTCGCGATCTGGTTCGGTCGCTGCGGATTCACCGGGATTCGGGTGATCGACGTGACCCGCACCGGCCCGGAAGAACAACGCTCGACCGATTGGATGCGCTTCCAGTCGTTGCACGATCATCTGGATCCGGCCGATTCGAGCCGCACTGTCGAGGGACACCCGGCGCCCGTGCGCGCCGTCCTGATCGCGAACCGACCGGAGCCCAGCCCATGACCGGATTCGTCGATAAGCTCAAACTCAAGGAAAAGGCGGAGGAGGATCTCTACTTCGCCCGGCGGGACGCGGAACTCCTGGCGGCACGCAGGTCCGTCGAGGGGGGTGATATGCCGGTGCCCGAGGCGGGCATTCGGGTGGTCTCGGGAGGTCAGACCGGGGTCGATCGCGCGGCGCTGGATGCCGCCATCGCACTGGGTTTGCCGATCGGCGGCTGGTGCCCGCGCGGGCGTCGCGGCGAGGACGGTTCCATCCCGGAGCGCTATGCCCTTCGCGAGACCCCGAGCGCAGACTACGCGGAACGTACCGAGTGGAACGTCCGCGACAGCGACGCGACCCTGATCCTGCATCGCGGCCCCCTGAGCGGCGGCACGCGTCTGACCGCGGACCTGGCGCGCCGGCTCGGCAAACCCCTGCTGGCGCGCGACCTCGCGGCGCCGATCGATGTTCGGGCGATCACCGACTGGCTGGTCGCGAACCACGTCCGGGTCCTCAACTGCGCCGGGCCCCGCGAATCCGGCGCGCCGGGGATCGGCGAGGAGTCGCAGCGGCTCTTCGCGGCGGTCTTTCGCGTTTGGCCTCGGCTTAGCGAGGATCCGCGTCCCGTCGCCGCGTCAGGAGACGCGACAGTTTCAGGATAAGCAGGACCCAAGGGGTTAAATGCAGCAGCAGGTCGAAAATGTCGATCGGCTTCACCAGGGTTCCGTCGGCCAGCATCTTGAGCTTTTCCCAAAGATGCGGCTCCGGGAAGAAGGGTGATAGACCCAGGGTCAAGGCGGCGACAACAAAGAGGTAAAGCGGAAAGCGGTCGGTCCAGCTCAGCATCGGATCAATCCTGTGTGTGCCCGGAGGGCGGGTAGACAAATGCGGTAGGGTCATGGACAAGCGCAAGGGTGGACAAGCGAAGCGCAGTCCACCAGCGTCGGCGCGGGGTTCGGTGGACTTCGCTCTCGCTCGTCCACCCTACCGGCCAGCTCTAATGGTTCGCAAGCAGGATGCGTAAGCTCACCCCAGCCAGTGAATGAAGGCGTTCGCCTTGCTTTTGATTCGTCTCCTATCGTGGCGCGTCCTCTGCCCAGATCGGATGATGCCAGCCGAAGTAGCTCCCGAAGAGTCGATTCTCCTCGCGGCGCTCGTAGGGTTTGAGCTCCTCCGAATACAGCACCTTCATGCGCGTGCGCAGAGGCGGAAGACCCAGCGCAGTGAGTCCGCGCGCTTGCGCCTCATGGATCAGCGCGTAGCGGGCGAGCTTCTCGGCATGAAACGTCTGCAGCCGCGGGATGTCGCGCGCGATCTTGGGGACATTGGAGACCGCGAGCAGCGCGGTCAGACTGACGGCCGAGACCAGGCGGCGAATCGACATCCTGTTCGGGTAAAGGCGATCTCCGAACGCCGATCGCAGCGCCGCCATCGTCGGAATCAGGACCAGCGTGCCGAGCAAGACGCTGATGCTCTGCACCCGTCCGGGCGCCTCCGCCCCTTTCGCCCAGGCAGCCGGGAAGAAGAGCAGGACGAGCAACCCGATAAACGCCAGTGTGAGCAGGATCCGGTCCGTTGCGGAGAGACGCCCGAGGATGCCGTCGAAGCGCGCGAGACCCTCGGCAAGGAGCGTACGAACGCTTCCGATCTGAAGAAAGACCAGGGCAAACAAGACCAGCTTCAGCGCGGTTACGAGCGCGTGGGACACCGAGATCAGCAGGCTGCGCCCCGGGGATTCGTTACCGACCTCGCCGATAATCTCCATGCGCACCTCATGGCCGGGAGCGAATGCGGCGATCGCGCCCAGCACGGAGATGACGATCAACGCAGGCAGCCACACCCCGACCCGAGGCCCTCGCAGACGCAGTACGACCATGGCCATCAATGCCGATAACCCTGCCGTCACCAACATGATCGTCTCGTTCATCCCGGCGATCAGCGCCGCGAGTGCGGCCAAGATCAGGCCGAAACGCAGATCGCGGGTCTGCGTCGACGGACCGCCGAAGTAATCGGCCCAGACCCCGACGAAGACGAGAAACAAGGCGTTGCCCGCTTGGTAGGTTGCGGCCCCGGCCAGCCAGTAAAAGGCAGTGTCGAGTCTCGGGATGAACAGCACGTAGAACAGGAAGGCAAGATGACCGAGCATGAGTGGACGGCCGATCCCGACCAGCCGACAGAGTGCGCGAACTGCGTAGAGAAAGGCCGCATAGAGGGTCAAGAGGCTCGCGGCAGTGACCGTCCAATAGGACTGCGCGAGATCGACCCAGCGGCCGAATGCGAGCGTGATGGCCGCGCTCCCATAGCGACCGCTCCAGTTCTGATAGAAATGGATGACCCCGCCAAGGACGCCATGCTCGCGGGCGACATAGGCATAATCGAAATCGTCGCTTGTCGGATGGGCGTAAAGCCCCAGGGCAAGCAACAGGGACAGCAGTGCGAGACAGGCGAGGACGACGCCGATCCCGACCCGTCGGGCCTGAACATCGGATGGCGCGCTCAAAGCGCGACCGCCGAACGGTCGCCGAGCCGATGACTGCGGATCGGGCCGACGCAACAAACGGAGCGTTCGGTGTCGTGGGTTCTCGGCGGGCTGGGCAAGGAGGAATACCGGCGTCTGAGTGTACGGATGAGGTTCCGGCAAGATGCCGGCGCCGCAGTATACTCGTCGGGTCGCAAAACACCCGAGCCCGGTGTGCTCCGGCCGCCACGGCTCTTGTCGATTCTTCGAGGTCACGATCATGAGCAACGCAAAGATGATTGCCGTTTTCGGCGCGACGGGGGCACAGGGCGGCGGTTTGGCACGCGCCATTCTCGACGACCCGGACGGGGGTTTTGCCGTGCGTGCCGTGACGCGTCATGTCGACTCGGACAAGGCCCAAGCGTTGACCGAGATGGGCGCGCAGGTCGTCGCGGCCGATCTCGACGACGAGGCCAGCGTACGCCGCGCCCTGGACGGGGCCTACGGGGCCTATTTCGTCACCTTCTTCTGGGAGCATTTTTCTCCCGCGAAAGAGAAGGACGAGGCCCGGAACATGGCCGCTGCAGCGAAGGCCGCCGGTCTGCGCCACGCCATCTGGTCGACCCTCGAGGACACCCGCCTGTGGGTGCCGCTCGAGGACGCGCGGATGCCGACCCTCATGGAGCACTACAAGGTCCCGCACTTCGATGCCAAGGGCGACTCCAACCGCATCTTCACCGAGCTGGGCGTGCCGACGACCTTCCTGCTGACCTCCTTCTACTGGGACAACCTCATCCACTTCGGCATGGGGCCACGGCGCGAGGCCGACGGTCGTCTCGTCTTCACGCTGCCGATGGACGACAAGAAGCTGCCGGGCATTGCCGCCGACGACATCGGGCGGTGCGCGTACGGCATCTTCAAGCAGGGCGAGAAGTACATCGGTCAGACGGTCGGTATCGCAGGCGAGCACCTGACCGGCGAGCAGATGGCTGCCGCCCTCGCCGACGCGTTCGGGGAGGCGGTGGACTATCGAGCCATCCCGCCGGAGGTCTACCGCGGCTTGGGTTTTCCCGGCGCGGAAGACCTGGGAAACATGTTCCAGTTCAAGTGCGACTTCGAAGCCGATTTTTGCGGTGCGCGCGATCCGGCAGTCGCCCGCGCACTGAATCCCGCATTGAAGTCGTTCCGAAAGTGGTTGGAGATCAACAAGGATCGCATCCCGCGGGGCGGCGAGCCGTCGCCGGATCAATGACCGTCGCCGGGACCGGTGAGCCGTTTGACGAGGTAGTAACCCCCGATCAGCGTGCCCAGGAGCGCAGCCAGACCGAACATGTACATGGCCGGATCACCTTTGCTTTCCAGATCCAAGACGACCACCTTGCGGGTCAGCGCGGTGATGGCGATCAACAGCATGATCTCGACGTGGACGGACTTGTCCATCATGTACATGTAGACGCTCGCCATCAGCTCGATCGCGATCAACACCATCAGGAACATGCCGAAGACTTCAAACAGCTCGTTTAAGTCCAGAAGAAACAGACCCTTCTGGCTGACGATGTCTTTGTATAGTACGAAGCAAAGCTCGATGACGGCGATCACGGCGACAACCGAGATCAACACCAGCAGGACCGCGGCCAGCGCCTTCTCGAAATGGTGAAACAACCGGTCGAACATGGATTTCGGCCGAGTCCGGGTCTGATTCCGGTTCGCACCCTGTCCCGACCACCCGAACGGATCGAGGGAGAGAGGAGCCGGCGCACGTTCGTTCGAGGCAGGGACGATCCGAATCAGCGCGCCGGCTTCACGGAAGGCGCTCTGGTAGCGCGCCGCGGTCTCGCTGTCGACACCCCGCCTGACCGTGACCGGCGTGCCGCCGAAGAGGTGACCGACAGCCGCGTCGGAGAGGTTGAACGTGTGCTGGATCCGCTGCCGAGCCGCGAGCACGTCGGTCCCGGGAACGAGGTCTCCACTGAATTGGATGTCGAATCGGTTTCTGTCCATGCCGTGCATCTCTCCGAGGCATCTACCGAGCACGCAAGGATAGGCGATCAGGTTATCGGCGAGTAGATCCCGTCCTGGTTTCCGGCCATGGGTTCGGCAGAATCCCTTCCCGAACGCTATCGCCAGGCGCGATCCGCCGCGATACCCGTGAGTGCAGAGGGTGTGTGCGAGGCCGGGTGGATGCCTCGTTTATACTGGGACACACGGGTTGGAGTGGAGCGCACGATGACGACCATCAACTATGACGCAGACGTTGTTGCCTGGGCGAACGAGCAAGCGCGCCTGATCCGCGCGGGTCGGTTGGATCAGCTGGATCTGGAACACATCGCCGAGGAAATCGAAGACGTGGGCAAGAGCGAACAACGCGAGCTGGCGAGCCGCATGGCTGTGCTGATGGCGCATCTCATCAAATGGCAGTACCAGCCCGAGCGCCAAAGCACGAGTTGGCGGCGAACGATCAAGGAGCAACGCAAGGCCCTGGCATTTCATCTCAAACAGGTGCCGAGCTTGAAGCCGAGACTGGCCGACGCCGAACGGCAGGGGGCGATTTGGGCCGATGCAGTCACGCTCGCGATCAACGAAACGGGAATGGGTGCTTTCCCGGACGACTGCCCGTGGACAATCGAGCAGATCCTCGCGGATGATTTCTTGCCGGCTTAAACCGCGCCCAGCGCGGGATTAGGATGTTTATGGATGGGATCGGCCCCGGCAGACTTGACGACGGTTGGAGCCGGCGCGGTTCAAGTAACGGTCGGGTGGACGAGCGCGAGCGAAGTCCACCGAGGCATGCACCGGCGCTGGTGGACTGCGCTACGCTAGTCCACCCTACGACGCTTGTCCAGCTTACGACGATTGTCCACCTTATGGGCGCTTGTCCACGCGTCCGATCTCGTGAACAAGGCATTCCCCGACACAGGCGCCCCTGATGACCTTGTCTGCCGAACGTCAATCATCAACCACGGAACGTTTGCACTCCAATGACACCGAATCTGTCCACCGCCGAGCAGGCATTGCGCGACGCCGCTCGGGAGTACCACCGCAGCCCGACTCGCGGCAAGATCGCCGTCACGCCCTCCAAGCCGCTGTCGAACCAGCGCGATCTCTCCCTGGCCTACTCGCCGGGTGTCGCCTATCCCTGTCTCGATATCCAGGCCGACCCGGCGCTTGCGGCGGAGTACACCTCGCGCGGAAATCTGGTGGGGGTGGTGACCAACGGCACGGCCGTGCTCGGCTTGGGCGACATCGGCCCCTTGGCTGCAAAACCCGTGATGGAGGGCAAGGGTTGTCTGTTCAAGAAATTCGCGGGCATCGATGTGTTCGACATCGAGCTGGCCGAGCGTGATCCGGACAAGCTGGTGGAGATCATCGCCGCGCTCGAACCGACGCTGGGCGGCATCAACCTGGAAGACATCAAGGCCCCGGAATGCTTCTACATCGAGCGCCAGCTCAGCGAGCGTATGAACATCCCGGTGTTCCATGACGATCAGCACGGCACGGCCATCATCTCCGGCGCCGCGCTGCTGAACGCCTTGGAACTGGTCGGCAAGACCATCGATACCGTGAAGATGGCTGTTTCGGGTGCCGGTGCGGCAGCGATCGCCTGCGTCGACGTGATGGTCGGTCTGGGGATCCGGCGCGAGCATGTCTTCATGGTCGATTCCAAGGGCGTGATCTACGAGGGCCGTCCCGGCGGGTTCGACGCCTCCAAGGCCCGCTATGCGCAGCAGACCGACGCGCGCACCCTGGCCGATGTGGTCGACGGCGCCGATGTCTTTTTGGGTTGCTCCGCACCCGGCGTGCTGACCGTGGAGATGGTCAAGACCATGGCCGATCGGCCCATCATTCTGGCCCTGGCCAACCCCGAGCCGGAGATCCGTCCGGAGCTGGCCAAGCTCGCGCGGCCCGATTGCATCATCGCCACCGGACGCTCTGACTACCCCAATCAGGTCAACAATGTCCTGTGCTTCCCCTATATCTTTCGGGGTGCACTCGACAGCGGCGCCACCAAGATCACGGAGGAGATGAAGCTCGCCTGTGTTCGCGAGATCGCCGATCTGGCCAAGAGCGAGAGCAGTGCCGAGGTGGCGACGGCATACGCCGGTCAGGACCTGGTCTTCGGCCCCGATTATCTGATCCCCAAGCCCTTCGACACGCGTCTGATCCTGCGCATTGCGCCCGCCGTGGCTCAAGCCGCGGCCGACTCGGGGGTGGCCATGCGCCCCATTCCCGACATGCAGGCTTACCGAGAGAGCCTGATGCTCTTCGTCTCCCAAACCGGCATCCTGATGCGTCCGGTCATCAATGCCGCCAGGGCCTTGCCCGATACGCGGAAGCGCGTGGCCTTTGCCGACGGCGAGGACGAGCGCGCCCTGCGGGCCGCCCAGATCGCGCTCGACGATCGCCTGGCTCGGCCCATCCTGATCGGACGTCCTGCCGTGATCCAGGCCCACATCGAGAAGGCCGGCTTGCGCATGCGTCTCGGGGACGATGTCGAGAACGTCAACCCCGAGCAAGATCCGCGTCTCAACCAGTACCGGGAACATTACCAACGACTCATGGGCCGCAACGGCGTCACGCCCGAGGTGGCCGCGGCGGCGGTGCGTCGCTCCAACACCATCATTGCCTCGCTGATGGTCGCCCTGGGCGACGCCGACGCCATGATCTGCGGCCTTGCCGGCAGCTACGAGACCCATCTCGAGCGCATCCACAGCATCATCGGCCTGCAGCCCGGCGTGAGCAATTACGCGGCCCTCAATGCGCTGATGACGGAGCGCGGCGGGCCGCTCTTCATTGCCGATACCTACGTGAACGAAGACCCCGGCGCGGAACAGCTCGCCGAGATCGCCTGGATGGCCGTGCAGGAAATTCAACGCTTCGGCCTGCCGCCGAAGGTGGCCTTTCTGTCGCACTCGAGCTTCGGCTCATCCAAGCGTGCTTCGGCCAAGAAGATGCGTCTGGCGCGTGACCTCTTCGTGGCCAGCCACCCCGAGATCGAATGCGACGGGGAATTGCACGGCGATGCCGCGCTGGAAGAAGACATCCGCAGCCGATACCTGGCCGAGACCACCCTCGGCGGCTCGGCAAACCTGCTGATCTGCCCGAACCTCGATGCCGCCAACATCCTCTACACCGTGCTCAAGACCACCACCAGCGGCGGTGTGACCGTGGGTCCGATCCTGATGGGGGCGGCCGCGACGGCCTGCATCCTTACCCCCGCCGCCACCGTGCGACGCACCCTGAACATGACCACCCTGGCTGTGGCGAGCGCGGCCGCCGCGCGTGATTTGCCGGACTCCCGTCACGTGCAGGTGGCCGAGGGTCCGTCGGCCGCATCCATCGAGGGTGCCCCGCGCGTCTTGGGATAAGCGTTCGCCTTGGATCCGGCCCGCCTTCCAGTGCGTGCGGCCATCGACGCCCTGACTCGCGCCGACGAGGCGGCTTGTGTTCGGGCGTGTCTCGCGGATCTGGACCTCGCTGCCGACGCCTTGGAGCGGATCGACACGACGGCCCGTCGGCTCGTGGAGTCGGTTCGTCTGAGCGGCGGGCGGCTCGGCGGGCTCGACGCCTTTCTTCAGGAGTACGGCCTCTCCACGCCGGAAGGCGTGACGCTGATGTGTATCGCCGAGGCCCTTCTGCGCATCCCGGACACCGGCACGCGGGACCGCCTGATCCTGGACAAGCTGGCCCCGGCCGACTGGGACCGCCACCTCGGCCAGTCGCAGTCGCTCTTGGTGAATGCCTCGACGCTTGCCTTGATGCTGACGGGGCGTGTGGTGAAACTCGGTCGCACGCAAGACGACAGCGCGGGGACCTTGATCGGCCGACTGGTGGGTCGGCTCGGCGAGCCGGTGGTGCGCGAGGCGCTTGCTCAAGCGATGCGGAACTTGGCGCTGCAGTTCGTGATGGGCTCCAGCATCGACGAGGCATTGGATCGGGCGCGGACGGGCGAGGCCAAGGGCTACACCTATTCCTACGACATGCTCGGCGAGGCCGCCTGCACCGCCGCGGATGCCGAGCGCTACTTCGGGACCTACCGAGACGCGATCCGCACGATCGGCACCGCCGCCAAAGGGCGCGGACCGGTGGCCGGACCGGGGATCTCGGTCAAGCTCTCGGCGCTGCACCCGCGCTACGAAGCCGCCCAGCGAGGGCGCGTGATGGCCGAGCTTCTCCCGCGCCTGCTCGCATTGGCGCAGGCTGCGGCCGAGCTCGACATCGGCCTGACGATCGACGCGGAGGAGGCCGATCGGCTCGATCTCTCGCTGGATCTCGTCGCCGCCCTGGCGGGCGATCCCGCGCTCGGCGATTGGCGGGGCCTCGGGGTCGCGGTCCAGGCGTATCAGAAGCGCGCCCCGGCGGTGATTGACTGGCTCGGCGCGCTTGCGGGACGGCATCGGCGCCGACTGATGGTCCGACTGGTGAAGGGTGCCTATTGGGACACCGAGATCAAGCGGGCGCAGGAGGGTGGCCAGTCGGGCTATCCGGTCTTCACCCGCAAGGCCGCCACCGATGTGTCCTATCTCGCCTGCGCGCGTCGGCTGCTCGCGCGCGCGGATCGGCTCTACCCGCAGTTCGCGACCCACAACGCCCACACGATCGCGGCCGTGCTCGAGTTGGCCGGGAGGACCCGCGGTTTCGAGTTTCAGCGTCTGCACGGCATGGGCGAGGCGCTCTATCAAAGGGTCGTCGAGGACGGTGATCTCGGGGTCGGTTGCCGCATCTATGCCCCGGTCGGGCGCCATGAGGATCTCCTGCCCTATCTGGTGCGCCGGCTGCTGGAGAACGGGGCCAACAGCTCTTTCGTCAATCGTCTTCGCGACGAGCGCCTGCCGATCGAGGCGATCGTGCGGGACCCCGTTGCGCAGATGCGCACGCACGCCGGCCAGCCGCACCCGCGGATCCCGCTACCTCGGGCGATCCTGCTGCCCGAGCGGACGATCGCGCGAGGTCTGGATCTCGCCTCGCCGGGCGAGCTGATGCTGTTGCGCGATGCCATGTGCGCCGCGGACGGACCCTGGACCGCGGCCCCGATCATCGACGGCACGATTGCGGAGGCGGGATTGCGGCCGGTGGTCTCGCCCGCCGATCGCACACGCGAGATCGGCGGGGTACGCGAAGCCGACCCGGCCGAGATCGAGCGGGCGCTCGACCTTGCCGCGAAGGCCGCGCCCGCGTGGGCGGCGCGTGACCTCGAGGAGCGCGCCACCTGTCTCGAACGCGCGGCCGACGCACTGGAGGCCGATCTGCCTGCCTTCATGGCGCTGGCGGTGCGCGAGGCCGGCAAGACCCTGCCCGATGCCCTCGCCGAGGTGCGCGAGGCGGTCGACTTCTGTCGTTACTACGCCGCCCGGGCGCGGGCCGGAGGCGGTCCCGAGCCGGCGTTGCAGGGATCGATGTCCGGGCGTGCCGCGAGAGTCGAGGGCGGCGTCTTTGTCTGCATCAGCCCCTGGAACTTCCCGCTCGCCATTTTCATCGGGCAGGTGAGTGCGGCCCTGGTGGCGGGCAACGCGGTTCTGGCCAAACCCGCCGAGCAGACCCCGTTGATCGCCGCGCGTGCGGTCAGGCTTCTGCATAGGGCCGGTGTGCCGGGTGCCGTCCTGCATCTCTTGCCGGGGGAGGGGGCCCGCGTCGGGGCGGCGCTGGTCGCCGACCCGAGGATCGCCGGGGTCTGCTTCACCGGATCGACCGAGGTCGCGCATTCCATCAATCGGCAGCTCGCTGGCCAGTCCGACCGCCGCCGCGTGCTGATCGCCGAGACCGGCGGGATCAACGCCATGATTGTCGACAGCACCGCCCTGACGGAGCAAGTCATTCGCGACGTCCTGGCCGGTGCCTTCCGCAGCGCGGGCCAGCGTTGCTCGGCCCTGCGTTTGCTCTTTCTCCAAGAGGACATCGCCGAGCACACGCTCGACATGCTCGCCGGGGCGATGGACGAGCTCAGACTGGGCGATCCGGGCCTGCTCGACACCGACGTCGGCCCGGTGATCGACGGCGCGGCGGCGGCGATGCTGGAGGCGCACGCGCAACGGATGGAGCGCGAGGCTCGACTCATCCAACGCGTCGCGCCTGGCCCCGGGACCGAACAGGGCTGGTTCGTCGCCCCCGCGGCCTACGAGCTGGAGCATGCCGGCCAGCTTGAGCGCGAGGTCTTCGGGCCGCTCCTGCATGTGGTGCGCTTCGCCCCGGATGCGCTCGATGCGGTAGTCGACAGCATCAATGCCAAGGGCTACGGGCTCACACTCGGTGTGCATACCCGTATCGACGCGACCTGGCGCCGGATCGCGGCGCGCGCCCGAATCGGCAACATCTATATCAATCGCAACCAGATCGGCGCCCTGGTCGGCATCCAGCCCTTCGGCGGGCGCGGGCTCTCGGGCACCGGACCCAAGGCGGGTGGACCCTATTATCTGGAGCGATTGGTCGCCGCCAGACCCGCCGCCTGCGTCTTGGGCGATGTGAGCCGGGGCGGCACCGAGGTCGGCCGAACGGATCGCCTGCAGGAGGCCGGCACCCCTGGGCCCCGGGCGCCGACGGGTCCGCTGACGGGTCTGTCGCGCCGGGATCTGGAGGAAGCCTTGCGCCGAGCCGATGATGCCCTGCCGCCGGATCTCAAGACGCGTGCGACGATTCTCGATCGGGTGGCAACGCGGGTCGAAAGTGCGGCCGGCCCGGCCCTCATCGCCCTCGCGGCCCGGGCGCGTGCCATGCTTGCCGCCCCGCTGACACTCGCGGGCCCGACGGGCGAGGAGAACCAGCTCCTTCTCGAACCGCGCGGGCGGATCGCCTGCGTCGCCGAGGATCCGGCCGTGCTCGCCGTTCAGATCGGCGCAGCCCTGGTCACCGGCAATCGCGTCATCGCCGTCGGATCGGATGCCGATCGGACCGCGCAGCATTTCATCGACGCCGGGGCGCCGATCGCGTTGTTTGCCCTGATCCCGCCGGGAACGGATGCGGACCTGGATGACCTCGCCGCTGACCCGCGTCTGGACGGGCTTGCGTTTCACGGGACGGATGCCCTTGCCGCCCGGCTCGACGCCGCACTCGCCCGCAGCGAGGGACCGATCCGTCCCTTGATTCTCTGGGCCGACGTCGGCGCCGGCATCGGCATCCCGCCGGCCGGCAGCCCTGGTTGGATGCGCCGATTCTTGACCGAGAAGACCCTGTCCCGCGACACCACCGCCTCGGGCGGGAATGCCTTGCTGCTTGCGGCCGCCGAGGACGAGGGCGGTAGAAGGCCGCCGCCGATTCGTCCTTCGCGTCCTCCACTAGACTGAACGCGGCAATTTCCGAGCGGGCGGTACGTTCGAGCGCGTCGGCCAGAAGCACGCCGCCGAGACCCTGCCCGTGGAAGCTCCGATGAACCGCTAAACGCCCCATGCGAACGGCCGGCACGGAGGGGTAACGCGGCAGTTTTTTGGCGGCGGCCGGGAGGTCGGCAAGCAGGATGCTCGCCGAGGCCAGGGTGTAGTACCCCGCTATGCGCGTCTCATGGGTAACGGCGACGAAGCAGGCGGTCACCCTGCGGCGAATATCCTGCGTGACCTGGTGGCGGAAGTAGCCGTCCAGCGGTGCAGAGCCGCTTTCAAAGGTCGTGCGGTCATGCGCGGTTTCAAGCGGTACGATGCGAAATGGCGCGCCGCTCACTCGGCCACCAGCCTACGGCGGCGCTCAAAGGCACGCTCCAAGGCAGGGGTTGGCCGGGGCGGCGACAATAGGGCCTCCGCAAAGCGTTGCGAGTCGGCCTGAGACAGCCGGATGACTTCGGCTTGCTCGATGGCGCGCTGGGCGGCCTCCTGGACGGCCGAGACCACGAAGTCGGTCATGGTGCGACCCTGGATCTCCGCGGCACGCTTGAGCAAGGCGTGCAGCTCGGTGCTGATTCGGGCCTCTAGGCGAGCGGTCGAAGTAGCTGATGGCATAGAAGGTTCTTCTTTGTCTTAAGGTACGGCAGATTGCCGTAAAATTCCATTCATCAAACCCGCACGAGATCCGCGGGAAAAAGGAGCCGGCCGTGGCTCGCTCTGCTCGTACGATCCCATTTGTTAGGCATCGCGTTTCGCCTGTTCGTACGCAGCGTTTTTTAAACCGCGCCAGCTCCGACAGTCATTGAAGCTGTCGCAGCTAAGCCATTCCAACAAATTACGCATACCGCACCGGGCGCGGTTTAACCACTTTTCCTCTTCTCTGCGGCCTGCGGGCCCAGCGCGGCCCGGAGGGCCCATGCAGATTCGCCTCTCGACGCTCCTCACACTTGGTCTGCTCTCCGGCCTGACGCCCTTTGCCATCGACATGTATCTGCCGAGCCTGCCCGCGATCGCGCAGGACTTGGACTCGACGATCGAGCTGGCTCAGCTGAGCGTGACCGCGTATCTGGGCGTCTTTGCTCTGGCCCAATTGGTTTTGGGACCGGCCTCGGACGTGCTCGGACGGCGGGCGACCATCGGTGGTGGGTTGGCGCTCTTTTGCGTGGGGGCGCTGATGTGTGTCTTGTCCGAGCGGATGGAGACACTGCTGTTGGGGCGCGCCGTTCAGGGGCTTGGCGGCGCGGCGGTGGCGGTGACGGTGCCGGCCTTGGTGCGGGATCTCTTCGAGCGCGATCACTATGCGCGGGTGATGAGTCTGGTGATGCTGACAACGGCGCTCGCACCCCTGCTGGCACCGTCCATCGGCGGGGCCATCGTGTCCTATCTGGAGTGGCACTGGGTCTTCGGCGCGCTCTTGTTTCTGGGCTTGACGGCGAGCGGGCTCTTCTTTCGGCTGATCCCGGAGACCCTTCTGCACGCGGATCGCCACCCGCCCGAGCTGGCTCGGGTCTTACGCAATTATCTGACCTTGCTTCGACATCGGGTCGGCCTGGGGTATCTGCTGACCGGGGCCTTCTCTTTCGGCGGCATGATGACCTATATCGTGACCTCGCCCTTCGTCTATATCGAGCTGCACGGGGTGCCGGTAGGTTGGTTCGGGGTCTTCTTCGGGGCGAACGTGGCCCTGGCGATGGTGGTGACCGGCCAGAATGCCCGGTTGGTCGTCCGGTTGGGGGCGGAGCGTCTGCTGCGTTTGGGTCTCGGAGTGCAGGTCGTGTCGGCGCTGATTCTGCTGGGGCTGGCCATCTGGGGGACGCCGCCGCTGTGGGCCATCGTCGGCGCGACCTTGCTCTATCTCGGGATGGCGGGGGTGGTGCTCGGCAACTCCATGGCGGGGTTTATGGCGCACTTCGCACGGATGGCGGGCACGGCATCGGCCTTCTCCGGGGCGTCGCGCTTCGGGCTCGGTGCTGTGATGGGATCGCTGGTCAGCCTGCTGCATACGGGGGATGCGAGGCCGATGCTCTTCGGTATGGCGATCTGCGGTTTGGCGGCGGGCGGGAGCTATTGGCTGCTGTGCTGCTCGTCTGTGAGTGATGGTTCGGAGGTTGGGTGAGCGGGGTGGTTCATGGGGTCGGGGTGCGTGTGCGAGCTTCGGTTGGGGGTGATGCGGGAGAGAATGGGGTTCGCTGCGCTCTGCCCGGTCGGAATTGAGACGATGGGGCGGGGAGGATGGGTTTCGCTTTGCTCTACCGGGCCGGAATTGAGACGATGGGGCGGGGAGGATGGGTTTCGCTTTGCTCTACCCATCCTACGTTTTGGTTGGGGTTTTGGGGGTGGGTCAGAGGTGGACGGGGTCGGCGGTGAAGACGATGGTGAGCCATCGGTCGGGTCCGGCACTGCCGATGGCGGTGCCGATTTCGGCGCGCAGGGCGTCGATCTGGGCCACGGGTAGACTGAGGTCGGGCGGGACCAGGACGGAGATCTCGATAAATCGGGCGCGGCCGGCCTTGGAGAGATAGCTGCGATAGTCCGAAAAGCCGTGACGGGCGACGAAATCCGTCATGACCGAACGGACGTGTGCATCCATGTCGGGCGGGCTGATCATCAGGATCTCGCCGAATGACTCGCGCGCTTCGCGGAAGGGCAATGGCAGGAGAAAGAGTGCGACGATGGCCAACACGACGGGGTCGACGTAGCGGATGAAACCCTCCACGTCGGTGCCTTTCATCGCCAGCGCCGCGCCGAAGGCAATCAAGAGCGCGGTGGTGATCAGGGCCGACATCAGCCATGCCTTCACATCCAAGCGCACGAGCCCCGAGTCGATCCGCTCGGCTTGGCGGCCCATCCACCACCACATCCCGTAGCAGATGAGTGCGACCGCACCGGCGTACAGGAGCGCGGTGCCGAATTCGGGCTCGTAGCCGCCCTTGAGGATGCTGTTCACCGCACTCAGGAAGGCGTAGGCGACCAAGACGATGAGCACCGATGCCTTCAAGGCGATGACCATCGGCTCGAGATGCCAGAAGCCGTACTGGAAGCGGCGATCGCCTTGGCTGGCGACCAACCGCGCAACGACAAGGGTCAACCAGGTGACGGCGACATCGACGAACGAGAAGACTCCGTCGAAGAGAATGGCGGTCGACCGGGCCAAGAGACCGAAGAGGATGCCGAGCCCGGCGATCACGAGGGTTGCGCCCAACGAGATCCACAACAAGCGCGCTTCCAGCTCGCTCCGCAACCGCATGACGCGCTCGATCGATGCCACGGATACTCTTCTCCATTGTCGTCGGTCACCCGCCGCGCCGTCGGGGTCGCGGATTTGGTTGGTGTCCCGGCTGTTGCGTTCGCCGGGGTCGGGCGATTATAGGCGAGCGTCGCGGAGCAGGGCAGGCTGTTTGAGTCAACGTCGACACCGATGCGATACAGGGGAATCAGGATGCATCAACAGCGGTTCTCAGGTTCGATCCGGCCGGCCGATCTCGATCGATCCGACGACGCGCACGCCGTCGTGACCCTGCTGAACGCCTACGCCCGGGACGCCATGGGTGCCGGCGAGTCCCTGCCGGAGGACGTCACACAACGGCTGGTGCCGGCCCTGCGGCGCGTGCAGGATCATCTGGTGCTTTTGGCCCGCGACGGCGAAGACGCTGTCGGGCTGGCGATCTGCTTCCAGGGTTTCTCGACCTTCCGCGCCCGGCCGCTGCTCAACATCCACGATCTGGCCGTACTCCCGAGCCATCGAGGCCGGGGTATCGCCACCGCGCTGCTGGCGGCGATCGAGGCGGAGGCGAGGCGTCGCGGTTGCTGCAAGCTCACGCTCGAGGTGCGAGAGGACAATCCACGTGCCGAGGCGCTCTATCGCGCACTTGGTTTCGGCGCCGGGAGTGCGGGCGAGTGCTCCGTCCAATATCGCTTCATCGAGAAGCGCCTCGGGTCGAGCGCTTGAGAATGTGCGAAGCGTGAGAGACTGTCCGGAGTTCTCGACCACTTGACCCGGGAGTCACCATGTCCGCTCTGTTCCAACCCTTCAGTTTGAAGGACGTGACGCTGCGTAACCGCATCGCCGTGCCGCCCATGTGCCAATACTCGGCGATCGAGGGAGTCGTCAACGACTGGCATCTGGTGCATCTCGCCGGTCTGGCACGCGGCGGCGCCGGTCTGGTCATCGTCGAGGCGACCGCCGTGTCACCGGAAGGGCGCATTACGCCCAACTGCACGGGTCTGTGGAACGATGAGCAGGCGCAGGCGCTCGTGCCCGCCGTCGAGGCCATCAAAGCGGCCGGCGCCGTGCCGGGCATTCAGATCGGTCACGCCGGCCGCAAGGCGAGCGCGAACCGCCCGTGGGAAGGCGATGACCATATCCCGGAGGGCGACGCGCGCGGCTGGCAGCCCATCGCGCCCTCGGCGATCCCCTACGGCGCGAATCTCCCGAAGGTGCCGCAGGCGATGACGCCGGAGGACATCGCGCGGGTGCGTTCAGACTTTACGGCCGCGGCACGGCGCGCGCGGGACGCCGGGTTCCGGTGGCTCGAGCTGCATTTCGCGCACGGCTATCTGGGCCAGAGCTTCTTCTCCACGCATTCCAATCAGCGCGACGATGCCTATGGCGGGAGTCTGGAGAACCGTTGCCGTTTCCTGCTGGAAACCCTCGATGCCGTGCGCGAGGTCTGGCCCGAGAATCTCCCCCTGACCGCGCGTTTCGGCGTGATCGAATACGACGGGCGGGATGAAGAGACCCTGGCCGAGTCGATCGAGCTGGCCCGGCAGCTCAAGAGCCATGGCCTCGATCTCCTGAACGTCAGCATCGGTTTCTCCGCGCCGACCGCCCGGATCCCTTGGGCGCCGGGTTTCCTCGCGCCCATCGCCGAGCGGGTGCGGCGCGAGTCGGGTTTGCCTGTTGCGTCCGCCTGGGGGTTCGACGTCCCGGAGATCGCGCAAGGGGCCGTGGCAAACGAGCAATTGGATCTGGTGATGATCGGGCGCGCGCACCTGGCGAACCCGCATTGGCCTTACGAGGCTGCCCGTAAACTCGGTGTCGAGCGTCCCGCTTGGATACTCCCGGCGCCCTATGCGCACTGGCTGCAGAGTTACGAGGGTGGGAGCTGATTTCGGGGTCGCGGGCAGCGATCGGCCGCAATTGACCGAGCTACCACAATCGCGCAACGCCGAAGGTATCGAACAGGATCTCGTTGCTGACCAGGGTCAGCCCCTCGATCTGCGCCTGGGCAATCAGCATCCGGTCAAACGGGTCCCGGTGTGTGCCGGGCATCAGGCCGGCACGCCGGGCGTGGTCGACGCCGACAGGAAGATGGAGGAAGTCTTGGGAATCGAGGATCTCGGGAAGGTGCTCGATGACGTGAATGGCTCCCGGCAGCTTACCGATCCGCACCTTGGTGGCGATTTCCCACGCCGAAGCAGCACTGACCAGGACGACGGTTTGTTGGTTTGCGATGGCTTCGCGCGCCGGCAACGACAGCTGCACATCGCCGTCCAGCCACCACAGGAGGGCGTGGGTGTCGAGCAGGAGTCGCATCTTGCTCATTCCCAAGCGCGCAGCTCTTCCTCCGGCAGTGGATCGAAGAATCGTTCATCCACCTTTGCCTTTCCGCGCAGCGCGCCGAAGCGCCGACCGCTCGGCTGTCGCTCGATCGGGGTCAACCGCACCAGCGGTTGACCGGCCTTGGCGATCACGACCTCCTCTCCGCGACAGGCCCGGGCAATGATCTTGGAGAGTTGAGTTTTCGCCTCGTGGATGTTGACTTGGAGAGCCATCGCTGTGCCTCCGTTAGCTAAGGTTTAGTGACCGAGTCTAGTCTGCGGGGACTCCGGGCTGCAATGCACTCCCTCCAGCCCCCGGCTCGGGTTTGTTCCGAGCCGCTTCTTGCCGCATCATGCGCGACCGCGGATTCAGTGAGCGCAAGACGACGGCATGACCGAAACCACGACCTACAACGCGGAGGGCCTCGAGCGCCTGCCGCTGAAGGATTTCACCGAAAAGGCGTATCTGGACTATTCCATGTACGTCATCCTCGACCGCGCTCTGCCCCATGTGGGCGACGGGCTCAAGCCCGTGCAGCGGCGCATCCTCTACGCCATGTCGGAGCTCGGGCTCTCGGCGGCGGCCAAGTTCAAGAAATCCGCGCGCACCGTCGGCGACGTGCTGGGCAAATTCCATCCGCACGGCGACTCGGCCTGTTACGAGGCGATGGTGCTGATGGCGCAGCCCTTCAGCTATCGCTATACGCTGGTGGACGGACAAGGCAACTGGGGCTCGCCGGACGATCCCAAGTCGTTCGCCGCCATGCGCTATACCGAGTCGCGCCTCACGCCCTATGCGAGTCTGCTGCTCGACGAGGTCGATCAGGGTACGGTCGACTGGCAGTCCAACTTCGACGGGACGCTCGAGGAGCCGAAGCTGCTGCCGGCGCGTCTGCCGAATCTGCTGCTCAACGGTGCGACCGGGATCGCCGTCGGCATGGCGACCGATATTCCCTCGCACAACCTGCGCGAGGTGGCGCGGGCCTGCATCCATCTGCTCGATCATCCGGATGCGACACTCGATGAGCTGATGCGATTCGTTCCGGGGCCGGACTTCCCGACCGCGGGCGAGATCGTCACCCCGCGCGAGGATCTCGCGAAGATCTACCAGACCGGCGGCGGGAGCCTGAAACAGCGCGCCGTCTACGAGGTCGAGCGCGGCGAGATCGTGATCACCGCCTTGCCGTATCAGGTCTCCGGCAGCCGTGTGCTCGAGCAGATCGCGCAGCAGTTCAACGCCAAGAAGCTGCCGATGATCGAGGACTTCCGCGACGAGTCAGATCATGAGTTTCCGACCCGATTGGTGATCGTGCCGCGTTCCAATCGCGTCGATGTCGACCGGGTCATGTCGCACCTCTTCGCCACGACCGACCTGGAACGCAGCTACCGGGTCAACATGAACGTGATCGCGCTGAACGGTCGGCCGCGCGTCATGACGCTGCGCGACATCCTCGTCGAGTGGCTGATGTACCGCACCGAGACGGTCCGGCGACGCTCGCAACATCGGTTGGACAAGGTCCTCGAGCGTCTGCACCTCTTGGACGGCTTGCTGATCGCCTTTCTCAACATCGACGAGGTGATCCGCATCGTCCGTACCGAGGACGAGCCCAAGCCGGTGCTCATGGAGCGGTTCGCGCTCTCCGAGGCTCAGGCGGACTATGTGCTGAACACCCGGCTGCGCCAGCTCGCGCGTCTGGAAGAGATGAAGATCCGCACCGAGCAGGCGGAGTTGGCCGAGGAGCGCGACGGGCTGCAAGCCATCCTGGGTGACGAGTCGGCGCTCAAGCGGCTGATCTCCGAAGAGATCACGGCCGATGCCGAGAAGCACGGCGACCCGAGGCGCTCGCCGCTGGTTGCAAGGGCCAGCGCGGCGGCCATCGACGAGATCGATCTGACCCCGAGCGAGCCGGTGACCGTGGTGCTGTCCGAGAAGGGCTGGGTGCGTGCGGCCAAGGGCCACGAGGTCGATCCGGCCGGGCTGAGCTACCGGTCCGGGGACCGGTACCTCATGGCGGTGCGGGTGCGCAGCAGTCAGGCCGTCGTCTTTCTCGATTCGACCGGGCGCAGCTATTCCTTGCCGGCACATAGCCTGCCCTCGGCGCGCGGGCAGGGCGAGCCTTTGACCGGGCGACTGGATCCGCCCGCCGGTGCGCGTTTCGTGGCGGTGCTGGGCGAGGCGCCCGAGAGTCGCGTGCTGATGGCGTCCGATGCCGGATATGGGTTCATCGCCCGGATCGAGGACCTCTATGCCAAGGCCAAGGCCGGCAAGGCGGTGCTCAGCCTGCCCAAGGGCGCCGAGGTCTTGGCGCCACTTGCGCTGACCGGGGAGGAAGGTGGTCTGGAAGGCGCCCGGCTTGCGGCCGTCACCACCGCGGGCCATCTGCTGCTGTTTCCAGTCTCGGAGCTTCCCGAAATGCCGCGGGGTAAGGGCAACAAGATCATCGGCATCCCCTCGGCCCGCGTCGCGGCGCGGGAAGAGTTGGTGATTGCGCTCGCCGTGGTCCCTCAGGGCGGGAGTCTGCTGCTGCTTTCGGGCAAACGGACCTTGACCCTGAAGCCGGCGGATCTGGATGTCTATCAAGGGGAGCGTGGTCGCCGCGGGCGGTTGCTGCCGCGCGGATTTCAGCGGGTGGACGGTCTATCGGTGGCGTAGGTCGAAGCGGCGAGGTCTAAAACAGAAGCCCCGATTGAGTCCCTTACGCCGCACGTTCTGAACAAACCGACGTAGAACTCTTCGTTGTCGTTGTCGTTAGTCGTAATCGGATTCCGGACGACAACGACAACGACAACGACAACGACAACGACAACGACAACGACAACGACAACGACAACGACAACGACAACGATCACGGATTTCGAGCAAGTGTCTTGGTGCCGTAGCCGTTCCATGCCAAGACCGACGCATACCTTTCCGGACGCGGTTTAGCTCATATAGCTCAAGGCTTCATCCCCGGGATGCGGCAACCCCGCGATGCGCCACGCCTGGCGGCAGGAGCCGAAGAGCCGACGCACCGCGTCACGCTCCATGCCGTGTGTGCGGCAGATCTGCGACACGGGCGGGATGGCGCCGTAGGTCATGCGGTGCTCGCGCAGATAGTAGATGATCGACCAATGGTCGCGGCCCAGGGGGCCGATCTCGTCGAGTTCCGCCATGACACGGGCCATGCCGGCGTTCCAATCCGTCGGGTCGATCAGGAATCCGTCCTCGTCGACGGGAAGAGGACGGTGATTGGGAGAGGTTTGGTTGCGGACGGCGGTTTGGGTCATCGTGATTATCCCTGGTCTTTGGTGGATCAGTATTTTTTATAATGATATTAGTAACGCTCACACTGACGTATATAGTCGGAATTATCGGCGCGTCAACCCCCTGATTCGCGAATCGATTCTTTGAGGCCATCCAGGTGTCCGAGCTAACCTTACCGCTTGCGCTCTTCAACCTCTTGCCGGTGATCTTCACCGGGTTCGCCTTATGGTTTCTCACCCGTCTGGTCGGGGACCTCGTCCCGCCATGCCGGACCATGGCCCGGGCGGGTGGTGTGTTGATCGTGCTGGGTGGACTCTCGAAGGCTGTCTGGAAGCTGATACTCGTCACCACCGGTCAGGATCTGGCCTGGCTCGCGAGTGCGCTCTTTCCGTTGATGGCACCTGGATTCGCGCTGCTGGCGGGGGCGGCGCTGGGTGTCTCGCAACGGCTTCGGGGGCGGGGCGAGGTTGCTTGGATCCAGCATGCGGTTGCTGCCGCCATTTTGGTCGTTGTCGGTGCCGTGGTTGTGCGTACGCTTGGAATGGGGATCCAGCGGGGCTGGTTCTTGCCGTTGCTGGGGCTCACGAGCGTCGCCAATCTGGTGCTGAGTCTTGTCTTGATTGCGAGCGCGCTGCGACTCGGCCGCAAGGATGCGGCGCTGCTCTTCGGGGTGAATTTGGCGATGGTCTTCGCGCTGCCGCCGATTGCCATGGCCTCCCCGGATACGCTCTTCATGCACTGGTTGGAGCAGATTCTGACGGCGATCGGGACGGCGGCGTTTGCGCTCGGGGCCTATTGGCTTTGGAGATCCGCTTGCGCCTCCGCGGTTCTTGATCTGCGTCGGGCTCGGTGAGGTCGAGAGGATGGGTTTCGCTTCGCTCTACCCATCCTACGCCGTTTGACACTGGGTTGAGGGGATTGGGAGGGGTGGGTTAAACCGCGTCCAGAGCGACATGCGTCATTTTCACGTTGCATTCGGCGTCGGGGGCTTCCTCGATCCTGGCGAGACGCGGTTTATAGCTGAATCTGGTGATGTTTTAGGGGGTAGCCTCGATCGCGGTAGTAGCGGAAGCGTTCGCGGCCGGCGAGGCGGGCGGCTGGGTCGTGGTCGATGGGCTCGCAGAGACGCTCGAAGCGGCCGAAGAACTCGGGGACTTCGCTCGAGAGGTTGATCAAGACTTGATCTTCGCTGTCGGGCGAGCCGTCGCTGCTGATGAGAATGGGGGTCAACTCAGGATCGGTTTGACCGACGCGTCCGTGGGGCAGGAAGCTGTCCTCGCGGAAGGTCCAGAGCAGACGATCCAGATGTTGGGCTTGCCCGGGGTCGGGACAGTGGATCAGCACGCGTGCGCCGGTCGCGCGGATGCGCTCGACGAGGCGACAGACGAGGAGGAAGCGATCGCCGCCGCTGCTGCCGTCCAGGCTGTAGAAGTCGATTCGGGTCATGGGTTAAGGCGCGTCTGATTTGCCATGCGTTATTGTCGTTGGTGTCCGGCTTTGCGGGAGTCCGCACGCATCGGCGCCGACGCGCCTTAAGTGTGAAGTCGTGATGTCATTGCTCTCGGGCGTGCTTCGGCACGGGATACCGCTGCGGTCTTGCCCGAGCTGCCGCGAAACGGCCTTTTTGCGGTCGGATTGGGGTTAGTATACCGGCAGCATGTCGCTTCTTCGCGGGGTTGTGTGACCCGCGCGCCGGAGGCAACCGAACCAGCCTCGATTTGCACGGACCACCGAACAGACGACCGAGCACCCATGGCCCACGATTCGCTTACCGCCTGTCTGGAATGCGGTCTGCTCCAGCGCATCCCGGAGGTGCCGCCGGGCGGATCGGCGCAGTGCGTGCGCTGCGGCGGCACGATGCACCGCAATCGACCGGATAGCCTCAACCGAACTCTGGCACTCACGATCGCCGGACTCGTCCTCTTCATCGTCGCCAACAGCTTCCCCTTTCTGTCGTTCGAGATGCAGGGCAGGGGGACCCAGACGACATTGATCACGGGCGTGGTCGATCTTTATCAAGCGGGCGATTGGCCGATTGCCGCGGTGGTGCTCTTTACCAGCATCCTTGCGCCCGGCCTGCAGTTGGCACTCTTGCTGATTGTCCTGGTCCCGCTGACCTTGAACCGGATGCCGACCTGGTTGCCGACGCTTTTTCGATGGATTCGGACCCTGGTGCCTTGGGGAATGATGGACGTTTTCATGGTCGGAATCCTGGTGGCGGTGGTGAAGCTCGCCGACATGGCGTCGATCGTGCCGGGGGCCTCGCTCTTCGCACTCGTCGCGCTCATCTTTGTCCTGGCGGCGGCGCAGGCGGCCCTGGATCCGGATCTCGTGTGGTCGCGCGTGCGCATCAACGGTGCTCGCACACGCCCGCTGCGCCATGGCGAGGATCATGTCTCCTGCGACGTCTGCGAGCTGGTGGTTCGTCCCTCCGAGGCCATGCGCGACGGCGAGCAGCTGCGCTGTCCGCGTTGCACCGACGTCCTGCACCGGCGCAAACCTCAAAGTCTGCAACGGACGTGGGCGCTTTTGATTGCGGCGATCGTGTGCTACATCCCGGCCAATGTCTTGCCGATCATGTCGGTGACGTCGCTCGGACGCAGCCAATCGGATACCATCTTTTCCGGCGTGTCGTTCATGCTGGATCACGGGATGTGGCCTCTGGCCCTTGTGATCTTTATTGCAAGCATCTTCGTTCCGCTCCTGAAGCTGTTGATCTTGATCTTCCTTCTCGTGTCGGTTCAACTGCGCTCCGCGTGGCGGCCGCGTGAGCGGACCCGCCTCTATCGTGTCGTCGAGACGATCGGACGCTGGTCCATGGTGGATGTCTATGTGGTCACCATCCTGGTTGCCTTGGTGCGGCTCGGGAATCTTGCGAGCGTCCAAGCGGAGCTTGGTGCCATCTTTTTCTGCGCAGTCGTGGTCTTGACCATGCTCGCAGCTATGTCGTTCGATCCCAGGTTGATCTGGGATGCACTGGAGCCGGGACATGTCGGAGATCGAGAACGCCGGTTCGGGGCCTCCCTTACCGGATCCCCTTGAGGGCGCGCACGCGGCGGTCGTCAAGCGCCGCAGCGGTGTTTCGCTCGTCTGGTTGATCCCGATCGTGGCCCTGTTGATCGGCGGTTGGCTCGCCGCCAAGACCTATGCCGAGCGCGGGCCGACGGTCAAGATCGAGTTCAGGACGGCGTCGGGGCTCGCCGCCGGGAAGACCAAGGTCAAGTTCAAGGATGTCGACATCGGCCAGGTCACCTCGATCGACGTGAGTGCGGATCTGAAGAGCGTCATTGTCACCGCCGAGCTCAAGCACGGATCGGAGCAGTTTCTGACCGAGAAGACGCGTTTCTGGGTCGAGCGCCCGCGGGTGACCGCCAGCGGTATCTCGGGTCTGGAGACCCTGCTGTCGGGCTCCTTTATCGCGATCGATCCGGTGCGCGGCGGAAAAGAGGTTTTTCAGTTCAAAGGTCTCGAAGAGCCGCCGCTGTTTACGACCTCGGAGGCGGGGACGCGATTCGCGTTGCGCTCGCAGACCTTGGGGTCGTTGAACGTCGGTGCCCCGGTCTATTACCGCAAGATTCAGGTCGGCCAGGTTGCGGGCTTCTCGCTGGACGACGACGGGGAGGCGGTCAGCATCGACGTCTTTATCTTCGCGCCGCATGATCGGTTGGTGTCCACGAGCACCCGGTTCTGGAACGCCAGCGGGATCGATTTTTCGTTGAGCGCCGCCGGTGTGACGGTGGATACCGAGTCGTTGATGTCGGTCTTGATCGGCGGCTTGGCCTTCGATACGCCGGACACCATCGATGCGCCGGGCGAGCCTCCGAGCGCGGATCATGTGTTTCCTCTGTATCCGAGCCGCGACAACGCCCACGAGAAGATTTACCTGCACAAAGAGCGCTATCTCCTTTTCTTCGAGGGCTCGGTGCGCGGCTTGAGCGTCGGCGCACCCGTCATGCTGCGCGGGATCACCATCGGAAAGGTCCTCGATATCCAGCTTCAGCTCAGTGTCGATGACCTGCAGTTTCACATCCCGGTTCTCATCGAGGTCGAGCCCGAGCGTGTGGCGGTTCGCGGTGACCGCCGGGCGCTCGACGAGACGGGCATGATCAGGCAATTGGTCGCCAAGGGTCTGCGGGCTCAGCTCAAGACCGGCAGCCTGATTACGGGTCAGCTCTATGTCGAGCTTGATTTCTACCCGGACGCGGCACCCGAGGTGCTCGCGAAAGAGGGTGACTACGATGTCCTACCGACGATCCCCGGCTCGCTCGAGGCCCTGACCAACAAGGTCACGGAGATCCTCGATCGTCTCCATGCCTTTCCGTTCGATCGGATCGGCAAGGATCTGACCGACACGCTCGCCGGGGCGAGCGAGATCGTGAACTCCGCGGCGCTGAAACAGGGTATCGTGGAGCTAGAAGAGTCGCTGGCCCAGATCCGTGCGCTGGCCGAGCAGCTCAATACGGGCATCGCGCCCGAGCTGGCCGAGACCCTGCGTCAGACCACCGCGACCTTGCGGGGTGTGCGTCAAATGATCGAGGAGGGCTCGCCCATTTCCGTGGAGCTGCGTCGTTCGCTCAACGAGGTCTCGGGTGCGGCGCGATCGCTGCGCGTGCTGACGGACTATCTCGAGCGTCACCCGGAAGCCCTGTTGAGGGGCAAAGGAGGAGGTCGATGAAGGTGAGAGCATTCGGGTTGGCCGTCGCGGTCGCCGTCCTGGTCACAACGGGCTGTGCGACCTCGCCGCCGTCGAGCTTCTATACCCTGACGCCGATGCGTGCGCTGCCCGACTCGGGTGGTCCGCCGAGCACGGCGTTGGGCGTCGGGCTTGGTCCGGTCAACTTTCCGCAGTTTCTCGATCGACCTCAGATCGTGACGCGCGATGCCGGCAATCGCTTGGCCATCGACGAGTTCCATCGCTGGGGCGGGACCATCCAGGACGATTTTCTGCGGGTCTGGATTGAGAACATGTCCGCCTTGTTGGGTACGAGCAGCGTCTTCGGCTTTCCCAACGAGGTCCGCTATCCATTGGACTTCCGGGTGACGGCCGACGTGCTTGCCTTCGAGGGGACCTCAGATGGATACGCCGTGCTGCGGGTGCGTTGGATCGTGCTCGAGCACCGTACAGATCAGGTCCTGCGCGTGGAGGACACGCGCTACCGTCGTCCGCTGGCCGAGCCGAAGGACGAGGGCGCACTCATTGCTGCGATGAGCGAGACCTTGGGGGATTTCAGTCGGGATGTGGCGGTGACCTTAAGGCAGCTCCCCAAGCCGAAGCCGCCGGCACCTGAGCGTCCGGAGGATCGGGACGGTTTGCTGCGTATTCCTTGATTGCTGCTCGGCATGTTGGTTGTCTGCACTGATTGACCTCGACTGTGATGTGGAGCAGGTCGTCCATGCCGGAGAGTAGGCTGCGGTAGTGCTCCACCGGGTGCGGATTGTGGGTGACGAGCGACAGGATGCAGGCGCGTCCGGCGGGTGCGATCCTCCAGACGTGCAGATCCGCGACCTGGTTGTCTGCGTCGGACTCGATACGTCGGCATATCTCCTGCTCGATTGCGCCGTTGTCGCCTGCGTCCAACAGGACCTGTGCGCTCTCGCGCGCGAGTCCCCACGCCCATCGGCCGATCAAGACGGCGCCGACGATGCCCATCAGCGGGTCCATAAAGGCCCAGCCATAGAGCAGGCCCATCGCCAATGCGACCAGCGCCAGGACGGAGGTCAGGGCGTCGGCGATCACATGCAGATAGGCCGCCTTGAGGTTGTGATCCTGGATGTCGGCAAGCCCGCGATGATGGCCGTGCCGATGATGCTCGTGTGCATGGTCGTCGTGTGCATGATGGCGATCGTGATCATCATCATGCCCATGATGATGGTGCCCGTGTCCGGAGTGACCCAGCAACCAGGCGCTGAGCAGGTTCACGGCCAGACCGAAGGCCGCGACGATCATCGCCTCCTCGTAGCGGATCTCGACCGGATCGACGAGGCGGCTCAATGATTCGAACAACATCCAGAGGGCGCCCGCGGCCAGCAGGAGTGCACTCGTATAGCCCGCGAGCGAGGACACCTTGCCGGTTCCGAAGGTGAATCGCCGATCCGACCCGCGCTGCCGCGCGAAGGCATAGGCATAGGCGGCAATCCCGAGTGCTGCGGCGTGACTGCCCATGTGCCAGCCGTCCGCCAGCAGGGCCATCGAGCCGGTGATCCAGCCGGCGACCAATTCCACGCACATGGCTGCGAGGGTAAGACCGACGACCCAGCGCGTCCGACGCTCTGCATCCCCTTGGTCGGCGGTGGCGAAGTCGTGGCTGTGACCCCAGTCGCTGATGTCGTGTGTGTGCATAGGCATCCCGTCTGTGAACGAAGTCTCGCCGCCGAATCCGAGCTGTTGGCTGTTAAACCGCGTCCAGGGCGACATGCTTCATTTTCATTTTGCGTTTAGCTTCGGAGTTGGTTGTGTCTCGTACGGCTCGACGCCTACACCGAGAGAGATGGGGTCGAGGGCATCGATCGCGATGGCTCGACCGGCAGGCGTTCTGTTTGGTGGAAACGCTAGTATCGCCCGGCCACAATTGCAAATGATTCTCAGGTTTGAGTCCCTTGGCTGTAAAGATGTGGCGTCATCGGGTCGGTCGGCGGCCGCCAATGGTTTATCCTATCTCGACTAAGGTGCTCGCACGCGTGAAGGGAGGGCAGGAACATGGATCTCGGGTGGCGATCTCGGCGTTTTTTCAAGGTCCCATCGTTGGATACACTGCGGCTGCGTCCTTACGGCGACAGCCTTGCCACGCCGGCCGTTGCGGTCTGGCTCGGTTTCGCTTGGACCATCATCCTCCTGATGGCCACCATCGAGGGCATCGTCTGGGGTTTCGTCGGTGCCTCGATCGTCCCGCAGGCTGCGGCCTGGCTCCGGCCGGTCGCCGGTCTCTTCATGTTCGTGCTCATGTTCGCGGTCATCTGGATCGTCGACGCCTCCCTGATCATGTCCGAGCGCCCGACCCGTGCCCGAGGTGCGCCAGGGGGCGGCCTTCGGGACGCTCGGCTTGCGGAACGCGGCGCGGGTACACGCTGGTTCTTCGGTCTGCTGGTGCGGGTCCTGATCGTGGCGGTTTCGCTCTATGTGACCGCGCCTTTTCTGGCTAAGCTGATCCGCGCCGACGACATCGAGAGTTACCACCAGCGTCTGGTCGAACACTACTACGCCGGGCGCGATGCGGAATTCCAGGCGCAGGTCGCCGTGCGTGCCCAAGAGATCGAGGCGCGCTACGGGGGTCTCATCGCCCCCTTGGAGGAGGAGGTCGAGCGTCTGAATCGATCGCTCGACGCCGAGCGGCAACGTCGGGATCAAATCGCGGCCGAATACGGACCGGAGGTCACGGTGCTGCGCACCGAGCTGGCCGCTGCACAGGAGCGCCTCGGCGACGAAATCCACGGACGCGGCGACCGTCCCGAGGGCTATGGGCCGGAGGCGCGCAGATGGGAGGCCCGGGCCAATACGCTCGTCGCCGCGCTGGCCGACAAACAGGCCGAGATCGATCGGCGCATCGCCGAGGTTGCGCAGACGATCGCGGATCAGGAGGAGCGCCTGCGCGCGCGCACCGACGAACTCCAACGCATCCGCCTGGAGCAGCAGGAGCGCATGGACCGTATCCGTGCCGAGGTGGCCGCTGCGCAGCCCGAGGAGCTGCCGCCGCGGTTGACCTTTGCTGCACGCTCCAAGGCCTTGCAGGCGCTGCGGATGAGTCCGGACGAGGCGGGCGTGCCGCATTTCGAGACGGTCGACGGCTTTGCGCAGGCGGCGCTGGCGATCCTCTTCTTCTCGCTGATCGCCCTGAAGTTGTTCGAGCCGGCCGCGGTGCGGGCCTACTACAACGAAGCCTTGCAGTTCCAGTACCGCAAATATCTCGACGGTGCATTGGCCGGGATCCCCGGTTTCGCCTGCCCGGAGGATGTCGCACAGCGCCTGAGTCCGGTGGAGTTCGCGCGCCTGTGGGAAGGCTACGAGCGCGATCCGGAGGGTCATTTCGCCGAGCAGCAGGCCCGGCTGGCGGCCGCCGAGCCGATGCGGACGCGTTTGGCGGACGAGTCGTTCGCCGAGACCCTGATCGAGCGTCGTCGCGAGAACCTCGATCGGGAGCTGGATCTGGTCAGCCGCCGCCGCGAGATCGAGGTCGCGGCCTACGAGAACGAGCAGCGTTTGCGCGCCGGCGAGCTGCGGGCTCAGTTGGCCGACGAGACGCGCGCCAAGCATCATCATCGACGCGAGGAGCTCGAGCACGAGCTGCAGCAGGCGCGCGAGTCCTGGGCGTTGCAGAAGGCCCACGACGAGGAGGATCTACGCGAGCGCATGGCCGCCTTCGAGCGCTCCGTCGAGCTGGCGCGCGAGGACCGGCGTTTGCGCGAGAAGGAGATGGAGATCCGCCGTACCCAGCGCGAGGAGGAGCTGCGTCAGGCCGATGTGCAGCGCCTGCACCGTCATCGGGTCGAGATCGCCGAACTGGAGGCCCGGCGGCGTCGCGAGGAGCGTCTGGAGCGTCTCGCCGGGATGCGCGACGAGCTGAGCCGTCTGCGTGAGCTGGAGACGCGCGACACGGCCGAGGCCGCAGCACTGCGCGAGGCCGGCTATCGTTTGAAGGACGCGATCGAGACATTGAGCGGGAAGATTGCGTCGAGCGAGCGTGAGCTGGCATCGGCCGGCGCACGGATGACCGAGCTGAAGCGGATCGCGGACGGCCGGGACGCGGATCTCGGTGAGGGCGCACGGTCCTCCGTCGGCGGCTTCTGGTCGCGCTCGGGGCGGCCCGAGGACGGCAAGAGTGCTCGCGAGGCGAAGCGGGAGATGAAGGCGCTCGAGAAGTGGCTCCGCGAGGAGGGAGAGCGCCTCGTCGCCTTGCGCGACGAGCGACGCGCCTTGGAGGTGCGCCGGATCACGCACGAGGATCAACTGCGCGCCATCGAGGAGCGGCTCTCCGGCGTCCGCTCACGCATCCTCTTCCACGAAGATGCGATCGGTACTCTGTTGGCTTCGGAGCGAGCGACGACCGACGACGCCGAGGTCTAAACCGCGTCCCGAGCGAGATGCTCACTTTCGAGTGAGTTCGACGTTTGGTGCATCCACAGCCCTAGATCAACAGCGCTTTGCCGGTTCGACATCCATGACGACGCTCGACAGCTACGATCAAATCCCCTACGAGAGCTTTGCGATCCCGGAGACACATCCGGACTTTCTCGCGACGCTCGGCCGGCTGCTCGGTCTGACCACGGCGGATCCGGAGCGCTGCCGGGTGTTGGAGCTGGGCGCGGCGAGCGGCGGGAATCTGATTCCCATGGCCTTTCATCTGCCGTGGAGCGAATTCGTCGGGGTCGAGCTCTCCGCCGAGCAGGCTCGGCGCGGTCAGGCCATGATCGCCGAGCTGGGTTTGACCAATCTGCGCCTGCTCCATCAGGACATCCTCGATGTCGACGAGACGCAGGCCCCGTTCGACTTTATCCTGGTCCACGGTGTCTATTCCTGGGTCCCGGACGCGGTGAAGGAGCACATCCTGCACCTCTGCGGTCGGCTCCTGAGCGAGCGCGGGATCGCCTATGTCAGCTACAACGTCCTGCCGGGCTGGCGTCAGCGCGGTATGTTGCGCGACATGCTTCTGTTCCACTGCCGCGGCGCGACGGCGCCCGGCGAGCGTTTGAGCCGCGCGCACGATCTGCTCGATCGGCTCGCCCGAGGGGTTTCGGCCAAGCATCCGGACGGTCAGCCGCGACCCGAGGCCGAGACGCTGCGACGCGAGGTCGAGTATCTGCGCACCGCCCGCCCGAGCTATCTCTATCACGAGTATCTGGAGGAGACGAACAGCCCCGAGCTGTTCAGTGATGTCATGGCACGGGCGCGCCGTCACGGGCTCGCCTTCCTTGCCGAGTCCAAGCTGCACACCATGTTCGCCTCCACACTCGGGGCGGCGGCCGAGGCCGCGCTCGACGGGCTCGGCGATCAGGTCGTGCAGGAGCAGTACATGGACTTCCTGCGCCTGCGGGCCTTCCGACAGACCCTCTTCGTGCGCGCAGACGCGCAGCCCTGTCTGGAGATCGATCTGGAGCGACTCTACGACTTTTCGATCCATGCCGATCTGACCCCCTTGCAACGGGTCCATCTGAACCGCGTGAAGCGCCAGGACTACGCCACGGCGGACGGCGGTCGTCTGCAGGTGGAGCATCCCCTCACCAAGGCCGTTCTGGAAGGTCTCGCGCTGGTCTATCCGAATGCGATGCCGTTGGGACCTCTCATGGACGCGGCCTCAACAGAGGTCGCCGGGGCCGGCGGTCGGCGCTACGCGAACGACCGGGACGCCTGCTTGGGCGAGCTCTTCAACCTCTATATCTCGCAGGGGATCGGTCTGACCCGGCGCACCGCCCGTTGGCCGCACCAGGTCGGCGCATGGCCTCGGGCCACGCCCTTGGCACGCGCGCAGGCGGCCTCCGGTGAGGGGCATGTCGCGAGCGTGCGCCACCGCAGTCTCGGGCTTGATGCTTTGTCCGCCCGACTGCTTATGCTGCTCGACGGCACGCGTGATCTGAACGCCTTGTTGACGGACCTCGCAGCCGAGATTCGGACTGGCCCGGACTTGGCCGCGGCGTTGGGGTCGGCGGGCGAGGGCGAGGGCGAGGGCGAGGGCCGTTCGGAGCAGATTGCACCGGCCAGTCTCGAGCGTCTGCTCGGCATCTTTGCGCGCGCCGGGCTGCTTGTTGCGGACGCGCAGCCGCGCGGGTCCGAGCCCGTGGCGCAAGGCGGAAACGACGCGACGGACGGCTGAAAAAGGAGGTTTCGCCGTGACAAGGCATGCGAGGTCTCGGTGAACGGCGCACTGATCAAGACGCTTGTGGCCCTCGGTGCCGTTTTGCTTCTGTTGACGGGCGGCCGAGCGGGGTTGGACGCGCTGATCGAGACCTCGACGCCGCCGAGCCTGGCGCCGGGGCTGGTGGACGGCGCTGCGCTTGTCCACCTTGCCGATCCGATCGGCGATGTGGACGGGTTGACGCGCCTCGCGGACATGCGGACGGCGACCTCGACCCTGATGCTGGATCGCGACGGGCGTCTGCTGCGCGCCTTCACGGTCGCCGACGGACGCTGGCGTCTGCCGGTCGACCTGGATGCGGTCGATCCGACCTATATGGCGATGCTCTTGGCCTACGAGGATCGCCGGTTCGCGTCGCACCCGGGTGTCGATGCACTCGCCCTCGTGCGCGCCGGCTGGCAGCTCCTGAGCCAGGGACGTATCGGTTCCGGCGGATCGACGCTGACCATGCAACTGGCTCGGCTTTTGGGTGCGCGCTCGACACGGGATGCAGGCGGCAAGCTCCGGCAGATTCGCACCGCACTCTGGCTGGAGCGACGCTTCGACAAAGGCGCCATCCTGCAGACCTATCTGACACTCGCCCCCTACGGCGGCAACCTCGAAGGTGTGCGTTCGGCCTCGCTCGCGTGGCTCGGCAAGGAGCCGCGACGCCTGACACCGGCCGAGGCCGCGTTGCTCGTCGCATTGCCCCAGTCGCCCGAGACGCGCCGGCCGGATCGGCACCCCGAGGCCGCCCGTCGGGCGCGCGATCGGGTGCTCGAGCATGTGCGCCTTGCCGGCGTCATCGACGCGGACGAGGCGGCCGCGGCCCGCGCCGAGCCCGTCCCGAGGGCACGCATGGATGCCCCGATGCTGGCGGCGCATCTCACCGATCGACTCAGACGCGCGCAGCCCGAGCGCGCGGTCCATCGCCTGACGCTGGATGCGGGTCTGCAGGGACGCCTCGAGCAGCTCGCGAACGCGCGTGCCGCCGCACTCGGTCCGAGGGTCTCGATGGCGATCCTGGTCGCCGATCACGGGCGCGGCGAGATCCTGTCCAGCGTGGGTTCGGCCGGCCTTTTCGAGACCGCTCGGCAAGGTCATGTCGACATGACCCGCGCGGTCCGATCGCCGGGCTCGGCGCTCAAGCCGCTCATCTACGGGCTGGCCTTCGAGGACGGTCGCGCCCATCCGGAGAGCCTGATCGAGGATCGCCCGAGCGCCTTCGGCGGCTATGTCCCGGCCAATTTCGACCTGGGTTTTCAGGGGACGGTCACGGTGCGTCGGGCGCTGCAGCTCTCGCTCAACATCCCGGCGGTGAAGCTGCTGGACGCGGTCGGACCGGCGCGGCTGGTCGCTCGGATGCGCCGCGCCGGTGCACAGCCGGTGCTTCCCGATATGACGCCGCCCGGGCTCGCCGTCGGCCTAGGCGGGGTCGGTGTGTCCTTGACCGACCTCGTCGGCATCTATGCCGCCATCGCGCGCGGCGGGCGCCCGGTGATCTTGCGGGACATCCTCGACGAGAAGGGCGTGGACCCCGGATCGTCTGGCATCGCCGAAGATTCCGGGGCGCCCGTGCTCGAGGCGCGTGCGG
Source organism: Thiocapsa rosea (assembly GCF_003634315.1). Taxonomy (NCBI): domain Bacteria; kingdom Pseudomonadati; phylum Pseudomonadota; class Gammaproteobacteria; order Chromatiales; family Chromatiaceae; genus Thiocapsa; species Thiocapsa rosea. The sequence continues at coordinate 5,329,050 of NZ_RBXL01000001.1, read as the reverse complement.
CCTGGTATGTCGCCTCGATCCTTGCCGGTGCCCCGGCACCGACCAACAGCGCGCCAGGTGTGCTCGCCTACAAGACCGGGACATCCTACGGCTATCGCGATGCCTGGGCGATCGGGTTCGACGGGCGCCATGTGGCAGGCGTTTGGGTCGGTCGTCCCGATGGCGCTCCCGTGCCGGGACTCGCCGGCATCGATGCCGCGGCGCCCGTGCTGGTCGAGGTCTTCGCGCGTCTCGGTCAGACGACCCCGCTCCCGCCGTCACCACCGGGGATCCTGAGCACGACCTCGGCGGAGCTGCCTCCGCCGTTACGTCGCGTTCAGGATTCGCGTGCCGCCTCGCGCGGCGGCACCCACGCCCCGCAGATCGCCTATCCGCCCGAGGGCGCACGCGTCGAGCTGGGTCTCGGGCGAGGTCGGGCCGCCGATCTGGTCCTGCGGGTTCGCGACGGTGTCCCGCCCTTCACCTGGTTTGTCGACGGTGCGCCGGTCGTGCGCGAACCCTATGCCCGAACCGCCCGTTGGACACCCGACGGCCCCGGATATGTCGCCATCTCGGTCGTCGATGCCCGCGGCGCAGCAGCCCGAGTCAATGTCTTTCTTGAATGATCTGGCGTTCGGGAGGATTCACCCTCACACTTCAACTGATTCCAGGTTGGCGCCCGCTCCGGAGCCCGTCATCATGTCGCAATCGCTTTACGACCAGGATCTGTACGACTGGACCATGCAGACCGCTCGCCTGCTGCGCGAAGGGCGCTATGGCGAGATCGACACGCTCGATGCAACCGGCCATGACTGAGACCTCCTCGCCCCGGCGCACCACGGCCCTGCTCTGGGCCGTTGCCGGCCTGCTGCTCGTCGCGGTTGTCGCGGTCGCGCTCTACAAGGCGTGGCCGCTGCTGAACCCGACGCTGGTCGAGGTCGCGCCGCTTGATCCGGGCTGCGATCTGCGCGCCGGACCCTGCGATGCTCGGTTTGCAGGCGGCGGGAGCCTGCGCTTTGCGATCGAGCCGCAGACCATCCCGGTCGTCACGCCGCTGCGGCTTGCGGTGCAGACGAGCGGCTTGGACGTCCGCGCGGTGGAGATCGATTTCGCCGGTGTCGACATGAATATGGGCTACAACCGAGCAGCGCTGGAGTCGGCTGGTCCGGGCGTTTACGAAGGGCAGGGCACCTTGCCGGTGTGCGTGCGTGCGCGCATGGAGTGGGAGGCGAGGGTGTTGGTCCACACGGCAGAGGGGATCTTGGCTGCGCCGTTTCGATTCGAGACACGGAGGGATTGAATCGCGTTCGGGGTTCCCGGGTCGGCAAGATGTTTCAGCCACACCCGTTTGGTCGTCGAAAGGTCGGCGCATCTGTCCTTTCTCGGTTCCCGAGAACACCATTCCGGTCGTTGGTCTCGGCGGACTGAAGTCCGCCTCCCCGGGGCCGGTTGAAACCGGCGAACCTGAAGCCCGGCACGCCGACGTCAGTCGGCTCCCGGGTACGCCGACTTCAGTCGGCTCCCCGGTACGCCGACTTCAGTCGGCTCTTCGCCGGGCCGGTCATCGGTCCCGATAGCGACGAGTCAGGTCGCCGTAAGCGTCGATGCGGCGGTCGCGCAGGAAGGGCCAGAGTCGGCGGACGTTCTCGGTGCGAGCCGGGTCGATCTCGGCAAGCAGGATCTGCGGGGTTTGATCGCCGGCTTGCGCGATGATCTCGCCTTGTGGACCACAGACGAAGGAATGCCCCCAAAATCGCGCTCCGGCCGTCGCGCCGCTCGGATCCGCCTCGAACCCAACACGATTGCAGGCCGCGACGGGCAGGGCGTTCGCGATCGCATGGCTGCGCTGAATCCCGATCCATGCCTCGCGCTGGCGGGCTTGCTCTTGCGGCGCGTCGTTGGGATCCCAGCCGATCGCGGTCGGGTAGAGCAGGATCTCTGCACCGGCCAACGCCATCAGACGGGCGGCCTCCGGATACCACTGATCCCAACACACCAGCACGCCCAGGCGCCCGACCGAGGTGTCGATCGGCTCGAAGCCGATGTCGCCGGGCGTGAAATAGAATTTCTCGTAGTAGCCTGGATCGTCCGGGATGTGCATCTTGCGATAGACGCCGGCGAGCCGTCCGTCGCTGTCCAAGACCACCGCGGTGTTGTGATAGAGCCCGGGGGCGCGGCGCTCGAACAGCGAGGCGACGATGACCACACCCAGCTCGCCGGCCAAAGCGCCGAGTCGCTCGGTGCTGGGACCCGGGATCGACTCGGCGAGATCGAAGTTGGCGGGATCTTCGGTCTGGCAAAAATAGGTGCCGTTGTGCAGCTCCTGAAGCAGAACCAGACGCGCACCGCCCTCGACGGCCTCGAGGATTCCCCGCTCGCAGGCATCGAGATTGGCCGCGACGCTTCCCTGATCGGTTTCCTGCACAAGTGCGATGGTGAAAGGGGTCCCCGACATGACGCCAACCTCCGAAACAGTGGATCCAGGTGTGTGTGACTGCTTGTGATCGCGGGGCCGTGATCGACCCGGCCACGTCGTTGATCGAAGCGCGGCTCGGATCAACCGAGCGGTTGCCAGTGTTCAAAGGTCGCCGCTTGCCCGAGTTGCCGTCCCTCTTGATCGATCAGGTTCCAGACGACCGCGCTCTCGATCCGAAACCGCCGACCGCTCGAAGATACCCGCACCCCACTGTAATGGTCGATGAAGCCGTTGGCCGTCACCTGCGCGAGCAGGCGCGCGCGCGCCTCCCGGTCCGGTGCCTCGGCGGTCAAGCGCGAGGGCATCCGCGTCAGCGTCTCCCAATCAAGCTCGAACAGATCCAGGACTATTCGGTTGCCGTAAGTCAGGATCGGGTCCGGGTCGGCCGTGTGCGACAGGAGCGCGAAGGGCGCTGCAAACAGTCGCCGGGCGGCCTCGCGGTCGTCCACGCCGGGATCGATCAGATCGCGCCCGGTCAGGTGTCGATGGCTCGTGCGCAGGAGTCGGGCATGGTCGCACAGGAAGTCATTGGACGGGTCGGGGTAGGGTAAGGGCATCGGCTCATGATCCAGTCATAAATCGAAGGGGCAGGCTCACCGTTTGAGCCTCCGCCCTGTTAGTCTCTGCCGGATTCAGGGCGGCAATCAGGCCCCTCTGTTCCCGGACCCACGATCGCGCATGGCCAATTTCCAGACTCATCTCAACGGCGGCATCTTCGTGAGCGTTGCCACGGTGCTCGGTTTGCACGGCGCCGGACTGGTCGAGCAGGGCGCGACACTCGGCTATTTTGCACTGGGTGTCGCCGGGAGTCTCCTTCCGGACATCGATGCCGACGCCTCCAAACCGGTGCGTGCCTTCTTCAATGTGCTCGGGGTTGCGGTCGCCTTCGCGATGACCCTACCGCTGATCGGGCGGTTTCTGCCGCTGGAGGTCGCGCTCATCTGGATCGGCGTCTTTCTCTGCGTGCGCTATCTGATCTTCGAGCTTTTTGCCCGGGCGACGGTCCACCGCGGCATCTGGCATTCCTGGCTCGGGATCGCGGCGGCGGCGTTGGCGACCGTCAACATCGCCTACTGGATGATGGATCGGTCCGCGGAATCGGCCTGGATCGCCGGCCTCATGGTCGGGATCGGCTACCTGACGCACCTCGTCCTGGACGAACTCTACAGCGTCGACCTCCTGAACAGTCGGGTCAAACGCTCGTTCGGGACCGCGCTCAAGCCCTTCAGTCTCGCCGATCCTCGGAGCAGTCTCGCGATGCTGGCCGTTGTTGTTGCGTTGGCGTGGTTCGCGCCGGCGCTCGATGGGGGTTTGCTGCCGGCGGAGGATCTGTCTCGGACGATCGTCGTCGCCGCCGAGCGTCTCGTGGAGACGTTCGAGGGCCTGGTCGACGGGGCCGGTGTGCTGGTGCAGTCCCTGGTCGACTGGATCCGCACGGGGGCGGCCAACCTTTGAGCGCCGGGCGGGCACATCGGACGAAGCCTCGGCCAACGCGTCGGCTTGTTGGCGTCGACGCTCGCGAGTAGCATCGCGTTCGGCTCGGCGATGCGCCGAGCCCTCTGTCGTTGAGCTAAACCGCGTCCAGAGCGAGATGCTCGTTTTCGAGTGAATTCGACGTTTGGTGCATGCACGGGCCTTAGCGGGGACGCGGTTTAAAATCATATTTTTTTTAATCTCTTAAACCGCGCCGTCTCCAGCGGTCGTCAAAACGGCCGGGGCCGATCCCATCCAACAACATCGCATACCGCACTGGGCGCGGTTTAAGATCGAGGTAACCACGCAATGAAATATTATCTCGGAGCAGTCTGCCTTCTGATGGGTGCCTGGTTGGTCTATCAAGCGTTGGCCCATCGACGCGCCGTGCTCGGGGCTCGCGAGCGCGCCGCTGCGCAGAACCGCGAGCAGAAGATCCATCAGCATCTGGAAGGTATGCGGCTTGGCCTTGCACCTCTTTATGTGATGGGGATCCTCTTCACGGGGACGGTTCTGGCTGCGATCTGGTTCGTCGTCGACCGTGAGCGGGTTTTCTCCGTCCTCGACATCCTCGGGTTCCTGATGGTCCTTGCGGCCTACGCCTTTTGGATGGCCGTGCGGATCCAGTACAGCCCGATCGGGCTGGACGTGAAGCAGACCGAATGACGCGATGATTGCACGTCGCTTGCATACCGCTGAATCGAGCGTCCGGACGCCACCTCCGCTGGAGCACGGCGGGCGTCTGCGCGAGGCCGCGGCGCGTTACCGCATTCCGGTGCCGGATTGGTTGGATCTCTCGACCGGCATCAATCCCGACGGCTGGCCCGTGCCCGAGGTGCCCGGTACCGCATGGGCGCGGCTGCCCGAAGAGGACGACGGTCTGGAAGAAACGGCCGCGCTGTGTTACGGCGCACCCGGTCTCCTCCCCGTCGCCGGTTCGCAGGCCGCGATCCAGGCGTTGCCCGATTTGCGGATGCCCGGACGCGTCGGGGTGCCGACGGTCGGTTATCAGGAGCATGCGCAAGCATGGCAGCGCGCCGGTCACACCCTGGTCCGCCTGGCCGACGGAGCGCCGGGCGGTGACCATGGCGCGGGTCTGGACGACCTCGATGTCCTGGTCGTGATCAATCCGAACAATCCGACGGGTAGACGGTGGTCGGTGAGCACCTTGCTCGATTGGCACGCACGGCTCGCCGCACGCGGCGGCTGGCTTCTCGTGGACGAGGCATTCATGGACACGACCCCGCGGGACAGCCTCGCCCCCTACACCGATCGACCGGGTTTAATCGTCCTGCGGTCGTTGGGCAAATTTTATGGACTTGCCGGGGTGCGCGTCGGGTTCGTGCTCGCGACGGCCGATCTGCGCGTGGCGCTGCATGCGCGGCTCGGACCTTGGGCGCTGAGCGGTCCGGCCCGCCATGTCGCCCGGCTCGCCTTGACCGATTCACCCTGGCAGGAGGCGACCCGCGCGTCGCTGCGCCGGGCCTCCGCCCGGCTTGCCGGGCTGCTGTCCGACGATGGTCTCGTGCCGACGGGCGGTACCGAGCTGTTTCAATGGGTCTGCACGTTGGAGGCCCCCGCCATCCAGGATCGACTGGCACGGCAGGGGATCTTGGTACGACGATTCGACGCACCCTCGAGTCTTCGTTTCGGACTGCCGGGTGACGAGGCCGGCTGGGCGCGGCTCAAATCCGGGCTGTGCTGTCCGGCGCTGTACCCGCCCGCAGATGCATTCCGGCAAGCAGTGGGCGAGACCCCCGATAGGTATTTTTCATCGGCTGCTCCGACGCTCGCCTCCGCCTCCGCCCCCGTTCCAGGCACCCTCACCGGAGTTTCAAGATGACCGCGGTGACCCTCATGGTCCAGGGCACGACCTCGGATGCGGGCAAGAGTGTCCTGGTGGCCGGTCTGTGCCGCTGTTTCAGCAGACGCGGCGTCAAGGTCGCACCCTTCAAGCCCCAAAACATGGCCCTGAACAGCGCCGTCACCGCCGACGGCGGCGAGATCGGCCGGGCCCAGGCGGTGCAGGCGCAGGCCTGCGGGATCGCGCCTAGCGTCGACATGAACCCGGTCCTGCTCAAGCCCAATTCGGACCGCGGTGCCCAGGTCATCATTCAGGGTCGGGCCGTCGGCAATATGGACGCCGTCGCCTATCACGACTACAAGCGCATCGCGCGCGCAGCGGTACTGGAGTCCCATGCCCGGCTCGGCGCGTCCTACGATCGCATCGTCGTGGAGGGTGCCGGCAGTCCCGCCGAGATCAATCTGCGCGAGCACGACATCGCCAACATGGGGTTCGCCGAGGCGGTGGACTGTCCGGTGATCCTGATCGCGGATATCGATCGCGGCGGGGTCTTTGCCCATTTGGTCGGCACGCTGGCATTGCTCGCGCCGAGCGAGCGGGCGCGCGTGGTCGGATTCGTCATCAATCGCTTCCGAGGCGATCTCGCGCTCCTGAAGCCCGGTCTGGACTGGCTCGAGCGCGAGACCGGCAAGCCGGTGCTCGGCGTCTTGCCCTATCTGCACGGCCTGCATCTGGAGGCCGAGGACGCCGTCGCCGTGCGCCAGTCCGACAAGCCGAGCGACGCCCTGCGGGTGATCGTCCCGCGGCTGCCGCGCATCAGCAACCACACCGACCTCGATCCACTGCGTCTGCATCCTCAGGTCGACCTGCGCTATGTCTTGGCCGGAGAGGTTCCGCCGCCTGCGGATCTCATCATCCTCCCGGGGTCCAAGTCGGTGCGCTCGGATCTGGATTGGTTGCGTCGCGAGGGCTGGGAGCCGGTGATCGCGCGGCATCTGCGCTACGGCGGCCGGCTGATCGGGATCTGCGGCGGTTTCCAGATGCTCGGCACCCGGATCCTGGATCCATTGGGTCTGGAAGGCGATCCGGGCGACGGGCCTGGACTTGGTTTGCTGGATCTGGAAACCCGGCTCGCGCCCGAGAAGACCCTGGCCAACGTCTCAGGCCGGCTTAGGCTGGAGGACGCCGCGGTTACGGGATACGAGATCCATGCCGGCCGGTCGAGCGGTCCGGCACTCGATCATCCGGCCGTGCTCCTGAACGATGCACCGGGCGAGCGGCCGGACGGTGCGGTTTCGGAGGATGGACAGATCCTGGGGACCTATCTGCACGGACTCTTCGAGTCGCCCGCCGCTGCGTCGGCCCTGCTGCGTTGGGCCGGTCTGGCGGTGCACGAGACCCCGGACTATCGTGCTCTGCGCGAGTCGGCCCTGGAGCGGTTGGCCGACAGCATCGAGCAGCATCTCGATCTCGGACAGATCGAGCGGATTCTGTGCGGCGCTATGCCGAGCAGCGGGACCGAAGCCTCTTGAGACCGGGCTGGTTGAGCGTCCCGGCGGCGCATCGCGATCGCCTCGGGGGGGCGCATGCATCCGATGACGGTTGCAGTCGTGGCGGGCGATCAGGCTCGGTCGGCAGCAGCGGGTCGAATGATCTCGGTGCAACTCGAATGGACGCTCCGGTGTGCGTCGATTCCACGCTGTGGCGCGCGAGCGGTTCGCGGGTTTTGCTTGTCGAGCTCGATTCCGAGGCCGGCGCGTTTTTCTTCTCGGGCGAGGATCAGATGCGGGTCGCGGTCTGCAGCCGGTCCACCGTCGCGGATCACCTGAACTGTCCCGAAGACGACACGGACCTCGAGATCGAGATCCTTCGGCTTCGGGTCGACCTCGAGATGTGTTCAAACGGACGCGCCCGGGTTCATCCATGGATCTGTGGCGAGCATCCTCGGTGTCGGCTGACCCGCCCACTCGACAAACACCGTTTGGATGTCGCCTTGAGCGCCGGCCGCCACGCGGCCGAGCGCGCCAAGCTCGCAGGGGTCGCGCACCTGATCGGTGTGGCCCCGTCGGTGCGCCCTGTGCCCCGGTGGTGGCTGCGCGCGACAGATGCGTTTGCACCCTGTGCGGGGTATGAGTTCCCCTGTCTCGATCGATGTCTTGGGGAGCCCCCCTTTTGCTTCGACCCCTATGATGCTCTGCGCTGCCGCGGACGTCCCGAGATCGCCGCATTGGTCGGCGTTGCCATTGCGGCGGCACAGATGGGAATCCCGTTCTGCCTACCGGATCCTGCGGGCGAGATCGCGGTCGACGCGGCGGTCGGATTGAACCCCGGCGTGCGCGCCTGGCTCGACCCGATATCCGCCGACCGTCCTGGTTCGGTACCGGCCCCGATGCGTCCGCGCAGCCTCTGCGCCCTTTAAGGAGGTTGCGCCGCGCGATGCGGCCCCCGCTTCATCCCCGCGATGATGGCGGCGACGGACGCGTCGCACGCGAGCGCGCCGCGACAAGATCCCCGATCAGGAACGGCAGGTAATAGATGACACTCGACACCAGCGCCAATCCGGCCAGGCTCAAGATGTACCAAGGCCAGGGGCCGAGATAATCCATCAAGGACGCCTGCTCGGGTTTGCTGCAGAGGAAGAGATAGTTCGTCCCCAACCAGAGGTTGAGGGGAGCAACGACGGCGACCACGAGCAGCAAAACACCGATGGATTTGAAGATGGATGCGAGTCTCGGTCTGAAACGATAGACCAAGGTGGCATAGAGGACGCCGACGATGACGAGCCCATGCCCGAGAAAAAAGGCGATAAAGGCCGGGTCAGGAAATCCCCTGTCCAGATCCGGTGTGATGAGTGCCTGAAGGGTCCCGCCCCACGCCCAAAAATAGACGATCTCATAAGCGGAATAGGATCGCGCCGCAAGAACCCAGGCGGTCAGCAGCACCGACAGTCCGCACAGATGCAGAGGCAGCAGGCTGCTCAAGAGCTGGTCGTAACGGTTTGCCAGCAGCCAGATATGAAAACCCTCCTGCCCGATCAAAAGGGCCGCGATCAAGAGCCCCACTCGGTATTGCGCCGCGATACTCAGCGTTCGGCGCGCCAGCAGGGGTAACCCGACACCGATCGCTGCGATGACGAGCACGCTGCTCAGATGTGCCGTACCGAAAAGGATGAGTGGACCCGCCGTGCTCATTGATCGACTCCGTCTTCGTGTGTGGGTGTGCGCGTCTGCGCCTCGACCGACGCTTTGATTTCGAGGCGTCGCTCTTCGTTCATCATCCCGATGGATCGACATGATAACGCAGTCACCGGGTCTGTCTGACGCTTTTGATCGGCAGAGACTTCGGGGAGAATAGGTTGCGCACTCCGCGCGACTGCATATTCACCTTGGCCATTCGAACGGCTCTTTCAATCCAGCCTTTTCGAATAACCACACCTCATTCATTGAATTCGCGTACTCGGATTGAGAGCAATGTCCATCTCAATAGCTCCACCGTATTCGATTTTACTAATATGATGGAATAGTCTTTATGAAGTTCGCCGATAAAATTATTTTGGTCGGACGCTTGACACCATTCCTGTCAACACTACATCCTTGTTACGTCAATAATGACGATAGGTGATAACGACTAAAGCGATAGAAATTTCCGCTCGGATGATCGCAGGTTGGAATCCTGTGAAATCGCTTCGCTCGGTCAGACGCAGCTCATTGCCCTGTCGATGCGTTGAATGGATCTTGGACACGTGACAACACTATCGGCGCTGTTCAGAAGACGCCAACAACGAGGTGGAGACAACAATGTCTGACATTGTAGATCACAGCAGAAGGCAGTTTCTGTCGTTTGCCGGCAAGGCCGGCTTGACGACTTTGGTCGCGCAGGCGGTCGGAATCAATCTCGGCGTTGTCGATATCGTCCGCGCGCAAACGGGTAAGCGGGGCGTCGAGCCATTCCGATTCGCCATCATCAGCGACGCGCATCTCTACAGCATGCCCGACCACAAGTTCGACCAACAGCTCGCAGAGGCGGTAGCCCAGGTCAATGCGATGACGCCGCTTCCCGACTTTGTGCTGTTCGGCGGCGACGTCGCACAAAACGGAACGGAAGACCAGTTGGTGAAAGGGAGCAAGATCCTCGCGGATCTGAAGATGCCGATGAAGATCATCCCCGGCGAGCACGATTGGTATCTCGATATGGGTGATGCGTGGCGGGGGCTTTTCGGCGACGAGACCTGGTCGTTCAATCACAAGGGGGTGCATTTCATCGGCCTCAACTCCATTTTGGTTCGGGACTTTTGGACCGGAGCCGGAATGACCCCGCTCGAGCGCATGACGGTCATGGAAATGCTCGAGAGCCCGATCCCCGGTCCATGGGGCGTGCACGAGAAGCAGCTCGAATGGCTCGCCAACGACGTCAAGGACCTGGCGCCGGACACGCCTGTTGTGATCTTCACGCATTCGCCGCTGTGGGATTACTACCCGCGCTGGAACTTCCAAACCTCGGACGCGCCCGAAATTCGCGAGATCCTGTCGAAGTTCGACAACGTCATGTCCTATCACGGTCATGTCCATCAGACGCTATACAACCGGATCGGAAACATGAGTTCCGTTGCGGCCCTCGGAACGGCCTGGCCTTGGCCTTATCCCCCTGTGGAACTTGCTTTCCCCGAGACTCGGATGAATCGGGCGGATCCGTCGATCTCGACTGACGGGATGGGTACACAGGTCATCGATCTGAGCGAATCTTTCGAGGGTCTGGTCCAGTACCAACCGTTCGAAGACTCGCTGACACCATTTATGAGAGACGGGTTCAAGGTCTAAGGGGAGCGATCATGACGAATAAGATGCTGAAGATCGACCGGATCTTGGCGGTGTCGGCGGTCGCCGCGGTTCTTGCGGCAGGGACCAGTTTGGCACGTGCGCCCTTTACGGATGAAGAGCTTGCAGAGCAGAAGGCGGCTTTGGTCGAATCGATCGCCTTGGGGTATGACCTTTGGCACGGCAGCCGTGCGGATATGACGACCAATGGTCTCGCCTGTGGAAACTGTCATCCCGATACGGCTGCGTCCAATCCGCAAACCTTTCCGAAGTACATGACGATGTACGGCAAGGTCATTCCCTTTCGTGAGATGGTGAATTGGTGCATCGAGAACCCCCAGGCAGGGGCGAGGCTCGACGTCGATGGAGACGACATGACCGCCATGGAAGCCTACGCCTTCTATCTGCATCGCGGCAAGGAGATCACCCCCGGTCTGGCAAGCGAGCAGACGACACCGATTGTCGTCGAATACGGCACCGGTTTCGCACGAACACCGACCGGCATCGGCGTCGACACCAAGCCCTGACCCGACTTGAAATGACGGGCCATCGGCAGGTCTCTCTTTGAGGTTAGCCTGCCGATGGATGATGTGCGGTGTCGACAATGTCGTGTCGACAGTCGCGTGTCGTGATTCTTCAGTCTTCGAGGCTGTATCCGATGATGCCGGGCAGAGCTGCATTCGTTTTGATGATCGTTCAAGGCGTCCTCGTCGCCCCGAGCTTCGCCGAACAAACCTGCGACACCAGCCGCTATCCGTTGTCGTCGCCGACGGAACGGTTCAGCGACAACGGGGACGGCACCGTGACGGATGAGGTCGCCCAGCTGATGTGGATGCGCTGCTCCACAGGACAGAGCTGGTCCGGCAGTACGTGTGTCGGGGAAGCAGCCGTTTATGACTGGCCGGGGGCTCAGGAGCTTGCGGCAACGACGAACGCGAGCGGAGTACGTTTCTTCAACGACTGGCGCGTGCCGCAACTGCGCGATCTCGCAATGATTGCCGAGAGGCAATGCGAGAACCCGCGAATCAACCTTGCTGTGTTTCCGAGCACCCCGCCGAGCCTCTTCTGGACTGCTTCGTTGCGACCGGGCGAAGGCTTCGAGGACCACGCATACGCCCTGAGCTTCGGACCGGAGGGCGTGCAGCATGTGGCGAAAACCGAGCGACATGCGGTCCGCCTCGTGCGCACGGCACCATGATCTCCCGGCTCGGACACAAACACGCTGTCGATGCGGCGCGGCCTCACGCCACGGCTGTTTCGATCGGGACGGACGGGACCGAGGACGAGGCCGACGTCGATCGTGATCGGCGCGGTTTGATCGTGACCGGTGGCCTGTTTTGGGTGTTGTTGCAAAGCGGTCTGCTCGGCTCCGTTCACGCGCAGACACCGCAATGCGCCGACCTCTTCTCAGCCACGACGATGGACGAGGCGCTCGCCATTCTCGGGAGCACCTCGGCGAATGACACAGTTGTCGATGTGACCTTGCCCGGCGTCGTCGAGGACGGGGCCGTCGTGCCCGTGACGGTGTCGAGCACACTCGATGGAGTCTCGGAGATTTACGTCCTGGTCGCGAGCAATCCGTATCCGGCCGCGGTTTGCTTCGAGATTCCGAGCGGGACCGATCCATTCGTCTCGGTACGCCTGAAGCTGGCGCAAAGCGGTCCGGTATACGCGGTGGTGAGGGCGAGTGGTCGTCTCTACTCACGGGTCGCGCAGACGCGTGTCACGGTTGGCGGATGCGTTTGAGCATCCGAGCCCCGAGGAGGGGCCTCTTTCGGGGGCGAACGAGAGTGAAACAGGATGGCTGATCCGATACGAATCCGCGCAAGAAGCAACGACGGCATCACCGAGGTGATGGTCTTGATGCCGCATCCAATGGAGACAGGACTGGGGTTGGATGCATCGGGGAAGGGGCGCCGCGCCCACTACATCAGCGATGTCGAGGTCAAGCTCGGCGATCGCACGGTGCTACAGGCGCGTTTGAGCATCGCCGTTTCGAAGGATCCCTTGATCGCGTTTCGATTCAAGGGCGGCGAGCCGGGTGATCGCCTCAACGTCACCTGGACGGACAACGTGGGTGACCTGGGAACCGGTTCGGCCTCGATCCTGTGACGTCGATACCGGACGGCAGCGGCGCTGGAACATCCGATCGTGTCTCCAGTCGGGGCAGCGATCGGGGAAAGCCGGCCTAACGGGTTTCGTTTCCATGACGGAGCCCGTTGCAACGTGACACACACCACCAAACGAACGAGGGCAAACACCATGAGCGAATGCAATCGCCGGACCTTCATGCTTCAACTCGTGGCGGGAGGGTCCGCACTCGCCCTGAGTCGCTGGAGCCTTGCCGAGGAAGCGAAGACGGCTGTCTTGACCGAAGACGACGCCTACGCGAAGTCAATGGGTTTCCGCTTGGATACCACGCAGGTCGACCAGGCCAAATACCCCAAGCACACGGTCGAGCAGAAATGCAGCGAGTGTCAGTTGTTCTCCGGGGAGCCGGGCGAGCCGCTCGGACCCTGTTCCTTCTTCGGTAAACGTTTGGTGCCGGTCGACGGCTGGTGCCGAAACTTCAAGCCCAATGCCGCAGCTTAGACCGATGCGCCGACCGACAAGAACAGTGACGGGTCGGCGCAAAGATACCGGTTCAGCCGGAGCGGGCTCGATCGACGCGACAGGGCTGCACGCTGCACTCGGGCCAAAAGATCGATGGACCCGGAGACACGGGCCGGAGACCGGGGCATTGGTCTCGCCATCACGCCACTAAAACAGAGCCGATCGTCCGGTGCAGCCGGACGCAGGGCATCGAGCATTGGAGGTCACAGCGATGAGGTGTCCCGCAGGCACTTCGGAGCACGCGTGGGTGCACGTTGCGCACCGGCGCATGCAGCGGATCGACCGGCAAACGGCCATTGGCGCTGTGCCGTCGTCAACCCTAGACAGTTCCATTCATTCGCATCGCGCATCGACTCGCAGAGGCTCGACCCGGGTGGTGACCGGTCTGATGGTGTGCAGTCTTTTGAGCCTGGTCGGTTGCGATCGCACGGAGAGCGTCCAGTGGGGAGAGCGCGGCACGTCGATGATCCACATCGATAAACCCGGTCGATTGATGGCAGCGGCCGATATCCACAGCATTCCCGAACCCGAGCCTCGCGATCCGCCGGACCCCGCGATACCCCTCGCGACGGAGGTCAATGAAAACATCCAGGTGCTCACTGACCTGGATGCACTCGAACTCGCACGCCTGATGCAGGCGATGTCGACTTGGGTCGCTCCCAAAGAGGGCTGCGAATACTGCCACAACACCGAGAACTTGGCCTCGGACGAGAAATACACCAAGGTTGTCTCGCGGCAAATGCTGCAGATGACACGGGACATCAATTCGAATTGGAAGTCTCATGTCGCGGGGACCGGTGTCACCTGTTGGACCTGCCACCGCGGCCAGGCGGTCCCCTCCGGTACCTGGTTCACCAACCTCGGACCTACGACCCCGTCGGCCGGGATAACCGGCGTCAAGGCGGGCCAAAACACGTCGGGCATGCGGACCGTCGGTAACTCGTCGCTTCCGTTTGATCCCTTGACGCCGTTTTTCGACGGCGACGCTCAGGTCTCCGTTCAGGGATTGACGGCACTGCCCTCGGATAACCGAAACTCGATCAAGAAGGCGGAATGGACCTACGCCTTGATGATGTATATGTCTAATTCGCTGGGCGTGAACTGCACCTACTGTCACCAAACCCGGGCGATGGGTGTTTGGGAACAGAGCACGCCGCAACGCGTCACCGCGTGGCACGGCATTCGGATGGTGCGCGAGCTCAACGGCGACTATCTCAATCCCCTTAAGACCTTGTATCCCACGGAGCGACTGGGGCCCACCGGCGATGCACCTAAGGTGGCTTGCGACACCTGCCACAAAGGTGCCTTCAAACCGCTGCTCGGGGTCAGTATGCTAGGCGACTACCCCGAGCTGGCTGGATATCGCACGGAACGACCGGGGGTCGTGCCGGAGGAGCCGGCGGTGCTTGCGCTTGCGGAGCCGGGTGCGGAAAGCGCGCTGATTGCGGCACTGGATGACACGCAGGCGCCGATGCAGGAGGACGTGGCGGAGGTCGCGCTCGAACCAGCGCTTGAGCCTGCTGTCGCGTCGGACGCCGGACTAGCCGAAACCGAGCGCACTGCACTGCTTCAAGAACTGGAGAGCGTTCGCTCGCAGCGCGACGCCGCGATCGCCGAAGCCGAGACCGAGATCGCCGAACGCGATCGCCGGCATGCAGCGACACTGAGTCAAGGCGAGGGGGATCGCGCGGCTGCGGATGCCAGGTTGCAGCAGGAGCGGATTGCTCTGCAGCAACAGCTTGCGGTGGTTCGCGGGCAGCGCGATGCGGTCGCGGCCGATTCGCAGATGCAGGCCGCCAAATTGACCGCAGAGCGAGCGGCGGCTCTGAGGGCTGCCGGGGCGAGGCTCGATCAGGAGCGTACCGCGCTGCAGCAACAGCTTGCGGTGGTTCGCGCTCAGCGTCATGCGGTTGCGGCCGAGGCCGAGTTGCAGATCGCGAAGCTGGGCGAAGAGCGGGCTGCGGCTCTTCGGGCTGCAGGCGCGAGGCTCGATCAGGAGCGCACCGCCCTGCAGCAGCAGCTTGCGGTGGTTCGTGGGCAGCGCGATTCGGTTTCGGCCGAGGCGCAGGGGCAGCTCGCCAAGCTGTCGGATGAACGGGCCGCGGTCCTGCGGGCTGCCGGGGCGAGGCTCGATCAAGAGCGCACCGCCCTGCAGCAACAGCTTGCCGTAGTTCGTGGGCAGCGCGATGCCGTTGCGGCCGAAGCCGAGAGGCAGATCGCCAAGCTGGACGAAGAGCGCGCAGCGGCGCTCCGGGCCGCCGGAGCAAGACTCGATCAGGAGCGCGTCGCCCTGCAGCAGCAGCTTGGCGTGGTCCGCGCGCAGCGCGACGCCGCCTTAGCGGACACCGAGTCCGAGTCGCAGATCGCTGCCTTGACGGAGGAAATGGATGCCTTGCGGGCAATGCTCGCCGAGTCGGACGCCGCCGCCGCGGATCTGCGGGCACGCAAGCAGGCTGCGGCAACGGAGCATGCGCACGAGCTGGCCGAAGCCAAGGAGTCGATCACACGGTTACGCACGCTTTATGAAGGTGCGGCCGAGGTCGGCGGACGAATCACCCCGGAGGGCATTGTGGTCAACCTCGGCGGGGAGGAGCTTCGGTTCCCGAGCGGCAGCGCCGTTCTGCCGGCAGGCGCGCTGCCGATGCTCGACCGTATCGCCGAGATGCTTGCAGCAAGATCCGACCTGAAGGCGAAGATCGCCGGGCACACGGACAGCCTGGGCAACCCGGAGATCAATCAGGCCCTGTCTCGGCAGCGTGCGGAATCGGTCATGCAGGCTCTGATCGAGCGCGGGGTGGATCCCGGCCGACTCAGCACCGAGGGCTATGGTGCCGAACGGCCGATCGCCGACAACGCGACCGATCGGGGGCGACGCGAGAATCGGCGCGTCGAGATCGTCATGATCGAGCAGACCGGCAACGACGCGGTGAGCAACCTCACCGACAGCTGAGCGGATCGGTCGGCGGGAACGGCGACCTAGGCTTGGTGATGCGCCAACATTGGTGGATCCGCGGGTTGCGGGCAAAGTCGCGAGGGATGGTCTCGCGGCTGATATCCTGGATCTCGAGATCCGCCAGATCCTCCGCGTACAGCCGAAACCGGCGCAGATTGTTCGAAAACACCAGCAGACCGCCCGGCTTGAGCAGCCGGGTGGTGGCTCGAATCAGGCCGACATGGTCGCGCTGGATGTCGAGCGTCTCCGTCATCCGCTTGGAGGTCGAGAAGCTGGGAGGATCCAAAAAAATGAGGTCGTATTGGCGTTTGCCGGCGGCCTCTTCCAGCCACTGCAGACAGTCCGCCTGAACCAGTTCATGGCGCTGCATCGGGATCGCGTTCAGCGCGAGATTATCGCGCGCCCAGTCCAGATAGGTCCGGGACATGTCCACCGTCGTGGTGCGGGCCGCGCCGCCGTTGGCGGCATAGACCGTCGCTGTTCCCGTGTAGGCGAAGAGATTGAGGACGCTCTTGCCCTCGGCCAGTTCGCCGATCATGCGGCGAATGTCGCGATGATCCAGGAAGAGCCCGGTGTCCAGATAGTCCTCGAAGTTGACCAGGAATTTGAGTCCGCCCTCCTTGACCGCGTGAAAGCGGCGCGTCTCGGCGAGCCGCTCGTACTGGGCGTTGCCCTTCTGCGGTCGGCGGACCTTGAAGAACATCCGTGATTCCGGGATCTCCAGCACCTCCGGAATGACGCTCAATGCCTCGCGCAGCCGGTGGCGGGCGCGTTTGGGGTCGACGCTCGTCGGCGCGGCGTACTCCTGCACATGCACCCAACGCTGCGGCGTATCGCCTTCAGGCTCCCCTTCGTAGACATCCACGGCCACCGCGTACTCGGGGAGATCCGCGTCGTAGGCCCGAAAGCAGTCGATCTGCTCCTTGCGGCGCCATTTGCCGAGCGCCTTGAGATTCTTCGCGAGCCGGTTGGCGAACATGGTCGCGCCGTCGCTGCGCTCGGTCGGCTCGAGCGTGCGCGGCCGATTGGTCACGAAATCGCTCGACTCGATCCGAAAGTGCAGCAGCTGGCATTCGATCGGGCCGTTGTAGAGGTGGTGAATCCGGTGTGCGCGCAGGCCCATGTGCTTGCCGAGGTCCGGGCTGCCGGTGAAGAGTGCGGCGCGCCAGCCTTCGAAGCGTTCCTTGAGTACCGATCCCAGGCGCGCGTGAAGCGCAGGCAGCTCGGCATCGGAGCCGAGCCGCTCGCCGTAGGGTGGGTTCACCACCACGAGACCGCGGTCGTCGTCTCGACCCGGCCGGCAGTCGGCCAGCTCGCGTCGCTCGAAGTGCGCGAGACCGGCCAGTCCGGCCCGCGCCAGGTCTTCGATCGCGATGCGGATGGCGCGCGGGTCCTGATCGTAGCCGCGCAGCGAGCCGAGACGTTGCAGCCCGGCGCTGCGCCGGATTTCGGCCTCGTCGAGCAGCCGCTGCCAGGCCGCCGGGTCGTGCTGCAGCCAGCCCATGAACCCGAAACGCTCGCGCAACAGACCCGGTGCGATGTCCGCCGCGATCAGAGCCCCTTCGATGACGAGTGTCCCGGAGCCGCACATGGGATCGAGCAAGGCGCCTCCCTCGGCCGCGATAGCGGGCCAACCCGCGCGCAGCAGGATGGCGGCGGCGAGATTCTCCTTCAGCGGCGCCGAGGTGCCCTCGCTGCGGTAGCCGCGTCGGTGCAGGGATGTACCGGACAGATCGATGCTGACCGATGCCTGATCCTGATGGACATAGACATGGATCTGAAGGTCCGGCGACTGGGCATCCACATTCGGCCGGTAACCCAGGAGACGGGTGAAACGATCGGCGATCGCATCCTTGACCCGCAGGGCGGCATACTGCCCGTGCGTGACGCCCTTCACGATGCCGTCGAGCTGAATGGCGAAGGTGCTCTCGGGCGAGAGATGCTCTTCCCAGTGGATCTCCTCCGCCCCGGCGTAGAGCTCGTCCGGTCCCGCCGCCGGAAACTGTGCGAGCGGCAGCAGGATGCGGTTGGCGACCCGCGACCAGAGACACGCCCGATAGGCGTCTTGCACCTCGCCGACGAACCGTGCCCCGCCGCGCGCCTCGACCGCCCCCTGAAGGCCGAGTCGAGCCAGCTCCTCCGCGAGTAGACTTCCCATATGCTTGGGTGCGGAGGCGAAGAAGGTGTGCTGGGGCATCTTGGGCGGCAGGTCGTCGGGGGATCGGGTCACGCAGTATATACCGGCCGCGCAGCGGTCTTTCGCCGCCCAAGGTGTTTGAACCTAGATCCGGCAGTTGACCGCTTCGTGCTTCATGCAAGGTCTTGACGGCCTTGACGATCGTGCTCGTTAGTCCCCTACGCCGTAAGTCTTGAGCAAACCGTCGCAGAATTCTTCGTTGTCGTTGTCGTTGTCGTAATCGGATTCCGGACGACGAACACGACAACGACAACGACAACGACAACGAGTAGATCCTTCGACCACTTTTCCTGGTTCCGGCTCTGCCGGTAGATCCTTTTCCGGAAAAAGGCTCGTTGTGTCTCCCGTCAGCCTTCGGCCCGGCGCGGGCGACGGACACCCGCGACGGGTGTCGCCCGTGTCGGATCCTCGGGCCAGGCGTGTTTGGGGTAGCGCCCGCGCAGCTCCTTGCGGACCTCCGCGTAACCCCGCGCCCAAAAACCGGCGAGATCTTGGGTGACCTGGATCGGGCGACGCGCGGGCGAGAGCAGGTGCAGGAGCAGTGGGACGCGCCCGCGACCGATTCGCGGGGTCTCGGCGAGGCCGAAGAGCTCCTGCAGTTGGACTGCGAGGATCGGGGTCTCGCCGACGCAATAGTCGATCGCGCGCTCGCGGCCTGCCGGGGTCTCGATCCGGGTCGGTGCCTCGCTGTCGAGGCGCTGTCGCTGACCCCAGTCGAGTCGCGCGGCCAGGATCGGCATGAGGTCGAGCTTTTGGGTCTGCACGAGCCGCGACATCCCGCTCAGATAGGGCGCCAGCCAGACATGGAGATCCGCACGCAGGGCCTCGGGCGAGAGATCCGGCCAGTCGCCCTCGGGCTCGAGTCGGCGCATCAGGGCGACACGGTCGATGAATTGGAGCGCGGCATCGCTCCAAGCGAACGCCTGGTCGAATCGGGTCGCGATCTGTTCGAGCAGGATGCCAGCGACATCGTCCATCGCCTCCAAAGGCACCGGCTGCGCCCGCAGGGTGATGGCCTCCAGACGCTCGACGGCACGGGCGGCCACCGCCTCGCGCTGAGTGTCCCAGGACAGGCGGCGGCTCACCTCGATCCGCTCGGCGAAGCACGCGCGGATCTCGGACTCGGCAATGGGGAGCGCCGACTGGATCCGGCCGTCCGCGCCCCCTGCGTCGAGGCTGGCGATGACCAGATAGGGATGGATCCCCAAGGCGTCGTCCTGAGGCAAGAGCGCACCGGAGCCTCCGGCCAGACGATAACGCCCGTCGGTGCCCTCGCGGCGCTGTGCGATGCGCTCCGGGTAGGCGAGTGCGAGCAGCTCGGCAGTCGACCGAGCCGATCCCGGCCCAGCGGATCCGGTTTGGGCCTTTCGCGTCAGCCCCTGCAACTGTTGCGAGACCCGATCCGCGGCGGCGAGCCGACGTGGATCGGCCCCCGGCACCGAGCGCCGTTCACGCCAGGCGTGCAGGGCTTGCAGACGCAGACCCAAATCGGCTGGGCGGCGTCGTCTGGGCGTATCGAGCAACGGGTCGCGCTCGGTGATCAGCGCGCAGAGATCGGCGGCGTCGCCGCGGGCCGACTCGGCGGCGCCGAGCAGCATCACGGCTAGTCGCGGATGGACCGGCAGCTCCGCCATCCGCCGGCCGAGCGGGGCGATGGCGCCGCGTGAATCCAGTGCGCGGAGGCGCGTCAGGAGTACGACGGCGGCCTCCCATGTCGGGCCGGGCGGCGGATCGACCCAACGCAGTCCGCTCGGATCCGCCACGCCCCAGAGGCGCAGCTCCAAGACGAGCGATGTCAGATCGGCCTGAAGGATCTCGGGCGTTCGATGCTCGGGCCGACCTTGCTCCTGCGCGCGGGTCCAGAGCCGATAGCAGACACCCGGCCCCAACCGCCCGGCGCGCCCGGCGCGTTGCTCGGCGGAAGCGCGCGCGATGGGCTCGGTCACCAAGCGTGTGAGCCCGGAGCCCGGATCGAAGCGCGGCTTGCGGCTCAGGCCGCTGTCGATTACGACCTGGATACCCGGGATCGTCAGGCTGGTCTCGGCAATATCGGTCGAGACGAGCACGCGGCGCTCTGGCCCCGTGTTCTGGACCAGGGCCTTTTCCTGCTCCTCCGTCGGGAGACTGCCGTGCAGCGGCAGGATCCGGGTTCGCTCGTCCAGCAACTCACGCAGCCGCGCAACACAGCGATTGATCTCGCCCGTGCCGGGAAGGAATGCCAGAATGTCGCCCGGATGGCTCGCAAGCGCCGAACGCACGCCCGAGATCACCGCAGCGACCGTATCGGGGCCGGATGCGCGCTCGGCATAATGGACCTCGACGGGAAAGCTCCGTCCCTCGCCGCGGATGACGGCCGCATTGCCCAAGAGCCCGGCCAGCGGCTTGGTGTCGAGGGTCGCGGACATCAGCAGCAGCCGCAGATCCGGGCGAAGACCGGCGACCAGGTCCAACGCGAGTGCGAGCCCCAGGTCCGATTGCAGACTGCGTTCGTGGAACTCGTCGAACACCAGGAGTCCGACCCCTTCGAGCGTCGGATCGGACTGGATGCGTCGGGTCAGGATGCCCTCTGTGATGACCTCGATGCGGCTGCGCGGGCCGATCCGGCGCTCGAAGCGGATCTGGTAGCCGACGCGTTCCCCGAGCGGCTCGCCCAGCAGCGCGGCCATCCGCGCGGCGATCATGCGTGCCGCCGGCCGGCGAGGTTGCAGCATGAGAATGCGGCCGGCACCGAGCCAGTCTTCGTCGAGCAAGGCGAGCGGAACCCGCGTGGATTTGCCCGAGCCGGTCGGCGCTTGGAGCACGGCGTGACCGCGACGCAGCGCGGCGCGCAGGTCGTCGAGAACGGGCTCGATCGGCAGTTGTTCCATCAGAGAGGATCCATCAGGGTCGAGTAGGCACAGCCTTTGCTGTGCTTTGCTCCAGCGTTGCTCGAGTTCAGCCCGACCATGCGACCAACACTCGGACGTATTGCCGCCGTTCGGTCATCCATGGCCCGGAGCGATCGCCGACGCCACTGCGCCGCGCCGATAGCCGAGTGACATTCCTGACCATATCGGACCTTGCCCGACACGACACCGGAGTCGATCGACGTGCCGATCACATGCCTGCTTGAATCGGCCTTCAAATGGCTCTTCCTCGCCAGTCTCGTGCTGCTCGCGGTGACCTATTGGCAGAAGGATGCTCTCCCGGCGCCCGAGACCTTCGATCGCAGCAGGCTCGAAGCGCCGCTTCAGACGCCGACGGATCGCGAGCCCTTCACGGTGCGGGTGCGCGATCAAGAGTACCGGATCGAGCCGAAGGCCGAGTACGCGCTCGACGGGGTCGTGGTTAGCTACAGCAATGCCGATGCGATGAAGAACATCTGGCACCACAAGAGCTGGCAGGATTTTCTCAACCTGCGGGATCTCTGCGTCGTCTGGGGCGAGAACGTGGCGTCGGGCGTCTATCGCGACATGCGGTTCCGCAACGACAGCTGGACCTGCTGGGCCTCGTGGTCGGATCCCGCGGTCACCGCCAGGTTCAAAATGAACGCACTCTCCAACAACCATCTCCTGACCGACGATCGGGCCATCAAGAATGCCCTGATGTCCGCCGAGCCGGGGGATCAGATCCGGTTCAAGGGGGTGCTGGCCGAGTATGTCAACGTGGGCAACGGCTATGCGCGCGGCACCAGCCTGACACGCGACGACACGGGCAACGGTGCCTGCGAAACCGTTTATCTCGACGAGTTCGAGGTGCTCCACAAGGCCAATCTGAGTGTGCGTCGGCTTTTCGGGTTTGCGACCTGGATGGCCCTGGTCACGGGCCTCGGATTCTTGATCATGTTGCCGATCGCACCCGTGCGCATCCGGCGACGGATCTAAGCCGAATCGGTGTGGTACGCAAGCGCCGTAGGGTGGACAAGCGCAGCGCAGTCCACCAGCGCCGTGCGGGGTTCGGTGGACTTCGCTCTCGCTCGTCCCCTACGGTGACGGTGCCGTTTGGGTTACTCGGCGGCTGCGGTCTCTTCGGCCGCTTCGGGTGCCGGCGGCGCCTTGGGCCGAAGGCGCGTGATCAACTGCTCGTCGAGCAGGACCTTTTCCTTCTCTTCGCCGTGGAGCCATTGCTTGCCCTTGGCCTGCACGGCATAACGACCGGATTTCTTTTGATAGATTCGATACTCGGCGGTCTTCTTGACTTCGTTCATCGTGGTTCTCTTCTGTTGTCTGGCGGTTGTTTTCGAATCATTTTTAACACTTTAAACCGCGCCAGCTCCGACAGTCGTCGGAGCTGGCGCGGCCAAGACACTCCCACAAACGGCGCATACAGCGCCGGGCGCGGTTTAATCGTCCTGGTCGATGTCGCGCGGGTTGCGGAATCGCTCCGGGGGATCGCGCAGGATCTCGACGCGGAACTGAGCGATCAACGCGGCCATGGCGGCAAGTGCAGCCAATACGGGCGCGAGGAAGGTCAAGAGGGCGGCAACGCCGACCCCCGCCGTCAGCGGGATCTCCACCAACGCCTCCCCGCTCGGGCGACGGATGATCAGCCGGCGAACGTTGCCCTCTTGGATCAGCTCTTTAACCTTCTCGACCAGCGCACTGCCCATCACGGTGATCTCCTCGGTCGTGCCGCGTCCGCTTCGGTTGCCGGTCTTGTCGTTTCGCATGGTCGGGATCCGCGGTCTTGTTTGGCCGGGCATCCTAGCGGGTTCGAACCGATTCGTCACTCGTTTCGGGCGGTTGGGACGGCCCGAGCGAGCCGATGAAGGCCGCAAGGCTGCGTTCGTAATCGGGTTGGCTGGCAAAAAAACCGCTGTTGTGGTCGCCTCGCAGATCGACGAATCGCTTCGGCTCGCGCGCGGCATCGAACAGCTTCCGGCCTAAGGCGTAGGGCACGATCTCGTCGTCCGGGCTGTGCAGGACCAAGACCGGAGCGCGCACGCGCGACAGCCGCTCGGCGGCATCGAAGTCGAAGCGCAGGTACAAGACGTGGTGGAGTCCGGGATAGAGATGCCGTGCCATGTCGCGTGCCGAGCTGAAACCGGATTCCAGGATGACCCCGCCCGACGGGGCGCGCGCGGCCAGATCGGCGGCGACGTTTGCACCGAGCGAGCGTCCGAAGATGAGAATCGACGCGGGGTCGACCCCGCGTACCTCGACCAAATAATCCCGGGCGGCGCGTGCATCGAGATACAGCCCTGCCTCGCTCGGGCGTCCGGCGCTGCGCCCGTAACCGCGATAATCGATGATCAGGACCGACAGCCCCAGCCGGTTGAAGATGGCGATCGACTCGCCCCGATGGCTGATGTTGCCGGCGTTGCCGTGGAAGAAGAGCAGGGTATGGGTCGCGTCAGGGTGCGGGATGTACCAGCCGTGGAGCCGGGTGCCGTCGTCGGCCGTCAGCTCGACGTCCTCGAACGCGAGACCCCAATCGGCCGGTGTCGCCGCGAGCGTAGGGGTCGGATAGAAGACCATACCGGGTTGGAGCAGCCACATCGCGGCGTTGAGCAGCAGGATCGCCGATGCAATCCAACCGAGACCGGAGACGGGACCGGAAACGGATGTCGGGAGCTCGAGCATACTTAGGGCGCCTCGGCGGTCGATCGGGATTCCGGACGTATCAGGGCGGACTCGCCCACAAAGGCCCTTCCTCCATCGCCGCGATCTGCTCGCGCAACTGCAGGATGTGATCCTCCCAGAAACGCGGGGCGCCGAACCACGGGAAGGCGGCGGGGAACGCCGGGTCTTCCCAGCGCCGGGCGAGCCAGGCGGCGTAGTGGATGATGCGCAGGGTGCGCAGCGCCTCGATCAGATGAAGCTCGCGGTAGTCGAGCTCGAAGAAGTCCTCGTAGCCGGCCAGGACGTCGGCGAGCTGTCCGCTCATCTCCTCGCGATCACCCGAGAGCAGCATCCAGAGATCCTGGATGGCCGGACCCATGCGCGCGTCGTCGAAGTCGACGAAGTGCGGCCCGGCGTCCGTCCAGAGCATGTTGCCGCGATGACAGTCCCCGTGCAGCCGAATCAAGGCCGGTGAGCCGGCGCGTTCGTAGCAGGCGCGCACGCCGACGAGTGCCTGCTCGACGACGCTCTCGTAGGCGGGAAGCAGGTCCTTCGGGATCCAATCGTGCGCCAACAGAAAGGCCCGAGGCTCTTCGCCGAACGTGTCGATGTCGAGCGTCGGGCGGTGCGCGAAGGGCTCGAGTGCACCGATCGCATGGATGCGCCCGAGCAGACGCCCCAGCCACTCGAGGACGCTCGGGTCGTCGAGCTCCGGCGTGCGGCCGCCGCGCCGAGGCGTAAGCGAGAAGCGGTGGCCGGCATAGGCGTGCAGGGTACGGCCGTCGATGACCGACGGCGGCACCGCCGGGATCTCATGTTCGGCCAGTCTTTGGGTGAAGCCGTGCTCCTCGAGGATCGCCGCGTCGCTCCAGCGTCCGGGCCGGTAGAACTTGGCGATGAGCGGCTGCGCATCCTCGATCCCGATCTGATAGACGCGATTCTCGTAACTGTTGAGTGCGAGCATGCGACCGTCGGTGGCTAGCCCGACGCTCTCGATCGCGGTGAGCACGAGGTCCGGGCTGAGATCGGCGTAAGGGGTGGGATTGGGCGTTATCATGACTCGATTCTAAACCGCGTCCAGAGCGAGATGCTCACTTTCGAGTGAGTTCGGCATTTGGTGCATCCACGGCCCTTCGCGGGGACGCGGTTTAGAATACGATATATTTTTTAATATTTTAAACCGCGCCGTCTCCAGCCGTCGTCACATCTGCCGGGGCCGATCCCATCCAAACACATCGCATACCGCGATGGGCGCGGTTTGGGTTCAAGGGAACCGCTGGAGCACTTAAAGTCATGTATCGACATCCGAAAGGGCTTGGCGTTTGGCCGGCCGCTCTGCTCATCCTCCTGAGCGTATCGTCCGCCCGGGCCGAGACGCTGCGCTTCTTCGCGGCGGGCGATCTGCCCTATTTCTCCGCCGAGACCGAACAGCTTCGCGATCTCTTCGACACCGCCGAGACCGAAGGGACGTCCTTCCTGATCCATGTCGGCGACATCAAGTCCGGCAGCAGCCCCTGCACGGACGCCAACCTCAAGACGATCGCGGATCTCTTTCGGGTGCGGGCCGTGCCTGTCGTCTTCACGCCCGGCGACAACGAATGGACCGATTGTCACCGCGAGCGCGCCGGTGCCAAGGACCCGCGGGAGCGTCTCGCGCGGGTGCGCGAGGTCTTCTACGGGGATCCGGGCGTGCTGCGGCTCGATCGCCTCGGTATCGTCCGGGGCGAGGGTGCCGACGCGACCGACTATCCGGAGAACTACATCTTCATCCGCGAGGGGGTCCTCTTCGTCACGGTCCATGTCGTCGGCAGCAACAACGGCTATGCACCCGATGACCCGGCCGCGGTCGCCGAGTTCGAGGCGCGCGATGCCGCGAACGTGCGCTTTCTACATCAGGCGACTGCGCTGGCCTCCGAGCGCGACGCGGCCGCGATGGTCATCATCTTTCACGCGAATCCGCAATTCGAGAAGGCCCGGCCGGCGCGCGGGTTTGTTCGCTTTCGGCGCG
This sequence comes from Thiocapsa rosea, assembly GCF_003634315.1. Classification (NCBI taxonomy): domain Bacteria; kingdom Pseudomonadati; phylum Pseudomonadota; class Gammaproteobacteria; order Chromatiales; family Chromatiaceae; genus Thiocapsa; species Thiocapsa rosea. The sequence goes on along the minus strand of NZ_RBXL01000001.1, from coordinate 5,303,193 downwards.
CACTCGTCGAGCTGATGGGCGCCTATCCCGGGCCGGTGCTCGTGATCCACGGCGACACGCATCGCTTCAAGCACGATCGTCCGCTGATCGACCCGGCGACGGGCGAGCCCTTCAAGCGCTTCGTGCGCACCGAGGTCCCGGGCTCGCCCGTGGTCGGCGGGGTTTGGATCAGTGTCGATCCGCGGGCGGAGGAGCCGTTCGGGGTCAGCGCGATGTATCCGATCTCGCGGGATCGGTTGATGCAGTGAGGCATGCTGCGCCGCCGCAATTGAGTTTGACTGCCACGGCGTTTATGCTTCGCGATTCGTTTTTGTTTCGAGGCCGGAGCCATGGGTGCCAAGACCCTCTACGCTAAACTTTGGGACGAGCATGTCGTCCATCTCGACGAGAACGGCACGGCCCTGCTCTATATCGACCGCCAGCTCGTTCATGAGGTGACCTCGCCGCAGGCCTTCGAGGGGCTGCGTCTGGCCGGTCGGCGTCCGTGGCGGGTCGCGGCGAATCTGGCCGTGCCGGATCACAATGTCCCGACGCGCGATCTCGCGGCCGGCATCACGGATCCGGTCTCCAAGATTCAGGTCGAGACGCTCGACAGCAACTGTGCTGAGTTCGGGATCACCGAGTTTCGGATGTCCGATCCTCGCCAAGGTGTTGTGCACGTGATCGGCCCGGAGCAGGGCTTTACCCTGCCGGGCACGACCGTTGTCTGCGGCGACTCCCACACCTCGACCCACGGCGCCTTCGGTGCGCTCGCGTTCGGGATCGGCACCTCCGAGGTCGAGCATGTGCTCGCGACCCAGTGCCTGATCCAGCGCAAGTCCAAGACGCTTTTGATCAGCATCGACGGGCAGGTCGGGCCGGGCGTCACCGCCAAGGACATCGTGCTCGCCATCATCGGGGAGATCGGCACGGCCGGCGGGACCGGCTCGGTGATCGAGTTTGCGGGCGACGCCATCCGCGCGCTCTCGATGGAAGGGCGCATGACCGTCTGCAACATGGCCATCGAGGCCGGCGCGCGCGCGGGTCTGATCGGAGTCGACGAGAAGACGATCGAGTACCTGCGCGGCCGTCCCTATGCCCCGACCGGTGAGCTCTTCGAGCAGGGCGCCGCCCATTGGCGCACCCTGGTGAGCGACCCCGATGCGCACTTCGATCGTGTGGTCCGGATGGACGCGGCTGCGATCCAGCCGCAGGTCACCTGGGGCACATCCCCCGAGATGGTGGTCCCGATCGACGGCGCTGTCCCGGATCCGCGCGACGAACAGGATCCGGTGCGGGCCGAGGGCATCCGCCGCGCGCTCGATTACATGGGTCTCGAACCCGGCACCGCGATTCGGGACATCCGTCCGGACAAGGTCTTCATCGGATCCTGCACCAATTCGCGGATCGAGGACCTGCGCGCCGCCGCCGAGGTCGTCAAGGGCCGCAAGGTCGCCGACGGCATTCAATTGGCGCTGGTCGTTCCGGGCTCGGGCCTGGTCAAGGCGCAGGCCGAGGCCGAGGGCCTGGACCGGATCTTCACCGATGCCGGTTTCGAGTGGCGCGAGCCCGGCTGTTCCATGTGTCTGGCCATGAACGCCGATCGGCTCGAGCCGGGCGAGCGCTGCGCATCCACATCCAACCGCAACTTCGAGGGCCGGCAGGGTCAAGGGGGTCGGACCCATCTGGTCAGTCCCGCGATGGCCGCCGCCGCTGCGGTGACCGGTCACTTCGTCGACGTGAGGGAGCTCTGATGGAACCCTTCCAAAATTTCACCGGCATCGTCGCGCCGCTCGATCGCTCGAACGTCGATACCGATGCCATCATCCCGAAACAGTTCCTGAAGAGCATCGCGCGCACCGGGTTCGGGCCCTATCTCTTCGACGAGCTGCGCTATCTGGATCGCGGCGAGCCGGGGATGGACTGCACGCACCGGCCGCTGAACCCGACCTTCGTGCTGAACGACCCGAGATACGCAGACGCGCAGATCCTGCTGGCCCGCGAGAACTTCGGCTGCGGCTCCTCGCGTGAGCATGCACCCTGGGCGATCGCCGATTTCGGGCTGCGTGTCGTCATCGCCCCGAGCTTTGCCGACATCTTCCACAACAACTGCTTCAAGAACGGTCTTCTGCCGATCGTTCTGGCCTCCAAGATCGTCGATGACCTCTTTGCCCTGGCGAACGGGGCCCAAGCACTGCGGATCAGCGTCGATCTTCCCGAGCAGGTGCTCATGCTGGACGACGGCACCCGCATTGCGTTCGAGGTCGACGCAGGCAACAAGGAACGTCTGCTCAAGGGGTTGGACGACATCGGCGTGACCTTGGAGCAGGCGGATGTCATCCGTGCCTACGAGGAGCGCCGTCGGCGCGAGGCGCCCTGGCTCTTTTCCGTGCCGCGGCCAAGCCTCTCCAACACATGACGCATACCGCACCGGGCGCGGTGGAAGAGCAGTACACCACGAGACTTGATTGAGCGAGAAACCATTGAGCAAGAAGATATTGGTGTTGGCGGGTGACGGGATCGGCACGGAGATCGTGGCCGAGGCCGTTAAGGTCCTGAATGTCCTGCAAGCGGAAGGGGCCATCGATGTCTCCATGCAGGATGGATTGGTCGGCGGTGCGGCCTACGATGCCGCGGGCGACCCGCTGCCCGAGGAGACGCTGGAGGCCGCGCGTGCATCGGACGCCGTCCTGCTCGGCGCGGTGGGTGGACCCAAATGGGAGCCGCTGCATATCTCCAAGCGTCCCGAGAAGGGTCTGCTCGGCTTGCGTTCGGGGCTCGGTCTCTTCGCGAATCTGCGCCCGGCGATCCTCTATCCGCAGTTGGCCGATGCCTCCACACTCAAGCCCGAGGTGGTCTCCGGGCTCGACATCATGATCGTGCGCGAGCTGACCGGCGACATCTATTTCGGCCAACCGCGCGGGGTCGAGACCCTGCCGTCGGGCGAGCGTCGCGGCTTCAACACCATGGTCTACACCGAGTCCGAGGTGGAGCGCATCTGTCGCGTCGCCTTCGACATCGCGATGAAGCGCGGCAAGAAGGTGTGCTCGGTGGATAAGGCAAACGTGCTCGAATGTACCGAGATGTGGCGCGAGGTTGCGATCCAGACCGCGCGCGACTATCCGGAGATCGCGCTGTCCCATATGTATGTCGATAATGCCGCCATGCAGCTTGTGCGTGCGCCCAAGCAGTTCGACGTGATGGTCACGGGCAATATCTTCGGCGACATCCTTTCGGACTGTGCGGCCATGCTGACCGGCTCCATCGGGATGTTGCCATCGGCCTCCCTGAACGAGAAAGGGCAGGGCATGTACGAGCCGATCCATGGCTCCGCACCGGATATCGCCGGCAAGGGCGTGGCCAATCCGCTCGCCACCATCCTTTCGGTCGCGATGATGCTGCGCTATTCGCTCGACGCCGCACCCGCCGCCGAGCGCATCGAGGCCGCAGTCTCCAAGGTCCTCGACCAGGGGCTGCGCACCGCCGACATCATGTCGAGCGGCATGCGTCAAGTCGGCACCGCCGAGATGGGCGACGCAGTGGTGGCGGAGCTTTAGGGGCCGCCGGCCGTCTCAGCCGCCGGCCGTCTCAGCCGCCAGCCACCAGCCACCAGCTTCGGTTTAGCTAGTGCAGCACGGCAGATGTATCGAGACCGTTCGTTGTCGTTGTCGTAATCGTGGACGTAGTCCTATCGATGGTCGATTACGACAACGACAACGACAACGAACATGATCTCGGGCGGTCTCGGAATCTCTGCAGCGATACACGAGCGGCAGGCCGCCGCCAGCCTTGAAACACATACACCAACGACTACGGAGTACATCCCATGAAGCGTGTTGGATTCATCGGCTGGCGTGGCATGGTCGGCTCGGTCTTGATGGACCGCATGCGGGCGGAGGGCGATTTCGATCTGATCCCGGAGGCGGTCTTCTTCACCACCTCGCAGGTCGGTCAGCCGGGTCCGGACGTCGGGCGCGGCGCACGCCGGCTGCAGGATGCCGAGTCCATCGATGCCCTGCGCGAGATGGACCTCATCCTGACCTGTCAGGGCGGGGACTACACCAAGGCGATCTACCCTAAGCTGCGTGCCACCGGGTGGGACGGCTATTGGATCGACGCGGCCTCGGCGCTGCGCATGGATCCGAATGCGACCATCATCCTGGATCCGGTCAACCAGCCCGTGATCGATGTCGCACTGGAGCAGGGCAAGCGCGACTTCATCGGCGGCAACTGCACCGTGAGCCTCATGCTGATGGCGATCGGCGGGCTGTTCCGCGAGGGTCTGGTCGACTGGGTCAGTGCCATGACCTATCAGGCGGCCTCCGGTGCGGGTGCGAAGAACATGCGCGAGCTGCTCTCGCAGATGGGCGCGCTGCACGGTGCCGTGTCGCCGCTCCTCGATGATGCTGCATCCGCCATCCTGGAGATCGACCGGCGCGTCACCGAGACCATGCGCGACACCGCCTTTCCGACCGAGAACTTCGGAGCCCCTCTGGCCGGTGGTCTGATCCCCTGGATCGACACCGCCCTGCCGAACGGTCAGAGCCGCGAGGAATGGAAGGGCATGGCCGAGACCAACAAGATCCTCGGTCGCGAGGGTGATCCCGTGCCGATCGACGGTCTGTGCGTGCGTGTCGGTGCCATGCGCTGCCATAGCCAGGGGCTGACGATCAAGCTGACGCGTGATTGCTCGATCCCGCAGATCGAGGAGATCATCGCGGCTTCCAACGACTGGGTGCGGCTCATCCCCAACGATCGGCAAGAGACCGTGCAGGGCCTGTCTCCGGCTGCGGTGACCGGCACCCTGACGGTCCCGGTCGGTCGACTGCGCAAGATGAACCTGGGCGAGCGCTATCTCACGGCCTTCACGGTCGGCGATCAGCTGCTCTGGGGCGCGGCCGAACCCCTGCGACGCATGCTGCGGATCTTGCTCGCGCGCTGATCCGGTCGCGCTCGATCTCGGGCGGATAGCCGGATACAGCGTTCTTGGTGTGCACGGACGCGTTCGGATATAGTCCGGTTGCTTCAGGGGTAATACGAGCCGGACGAGCCATCGGTCGCCGGCTCTCCCGATTCCGGCGGTCCGATGCCGCCAGCGCACGAGGGAGGCGGATGTCTCGTCAGGTCATTCAGGCGTCGCTCATTGTCTTGGCCCTGATGGGCTCCGACGCTTTTGCCCTCGGCCTCGGAGGATTACGCACCGACTCCGCCCTCAACCAGCCTTTCGTCGGCGAGATCGATCTCTTCGACGTCAAATCCGACGAGCTCGACACCGTCAAGGCATCACTCGCGGGCCCCGATGCCTTTGCGAAATCGGGGATCGAGCGATATCACTTTTTGACCGGGCTCGCCTTCAAGCCCGAGGTGTCCGCACGCGGCGGTGCGGTGATTCGTGTCACGAGTCGCGAGCCGATCCGTGAGCCCTTCATGGACTTCCTCGTCGAGGTCGTCTGGCCGGCCGGCCAACTGACCAAGGAATTCACCGTCCTCTTGGACCCGCCGTCGATGTCCGAGCGGCGTGCCTCCGCCGAGGTGCGCCCGCCCGCCATCACGGATCGCCGACCGGCGACGCCCCCTTCGCCACCGCGATCGGCCGCGCGCTCCGACCCGGCACCGCCGCGCAGCGATGCTGTGGATCGGCCCCCGTCGCAGCCGGTCCGCCGGATCCCGAGCGGGCCGGATGGATTCCCCGCCTACTTCGGTCCCGTGCGTTCCGGCACTGGGCTATTGCGACTGGCGCGCGGGGCTCAACCCGCGGGCGCGACGACGGCCCAGACCGCTCTGGCGCTGTACCGAAACAATCAGGACGCCTTCATCAACGGCGATATCGACCGTTTGATCGCCGGCAAGACCCTCGTTATCCCCACGCGCGCTGAATTGTTTGCGCTCGACGAGGCCGCCGCGGCGGCGGAGCTTCAGGCGGCACTGCAGGGCGGTACGGTGCGGCGCTCGCCCATCACCGAGGTTGCGCGGATCGACGACGCGGCAGCTGCGGAGAGCGCGCGTCTGCGCATCGCGGGCGCAGCCGCCGGTGCGGTCCCCGGCACCGTCGAGGCGGCGCCGGCGCCAGCCGACGATGACCCCGACCGTGACCCCTTGAGCACGCCGCCGTCGCCGGCGACCGATCTGGAGCAGGAGCTCCTGCTGGTGATCGAGGCGAGCGAATCGGCCCGTCAGGAGACCGAGGAGCTTCGCGAGAGGGTCCGTGAGCTGGAGACGCAGCTCGCCGACATCCAGACCCTGCTGCAACTGAGAAACGCCGAGGTGGCGCGACTTCAGGGGGGAACGCCGGAGGAATCGGTCGCAATCGAGATCGATTCGGAACCTTCCGGGGAGACGCCCGATCAGGTGGTCGCGGAGACCGAGATCGCCGCAGCCGACGGTGAGGAATCGATCTCCGAGGAGGTCGCGACGGCCCCGAGCGAAGAGGCACCGGACGTCGATGCGGGCGCCGACCCGAGTCTCGCCGAGGTCGAAACCGAAACAGAGGCATCCCCGGAGGTCGTGGGCGAGGAGCTCGAGACTGCGGTGGATGCCGCTCCCGCGCCCACCTCCGCCTGGCATGCCTATCTTCTCCCGCTGGCTGGTTTCGCAGGGGTGACCGCCTTGGGGGTACTCGCGTTTTCATTGGTCTCGGCGCGTCGTCGTCGCGAGCAAGAGGAGAATGAAGACGAGTGGAGTATCGACTCCGCTGTCGTCACCCTCCAGGAGCCGGAGTCCGAGTCGGAGTCCGAGCCGGTTGCGCCCGAACCCACGCCGGCCGGGGTTGCGGACCGGACGCCGGCCGACGCCGCCCGCGTGCCGCCGAGCGAGCCGGAGCCGGCAGCGCCCGAGCCGACGGATCAAGAGCCGCAGAGCGACTCCGGGTTGCTGGCGCCGTCCTCCCAGCTCACCGCGTTCGGACATTTCGAGGCGGAGACCGACGAGGCCGATGCGCTCTCCGAGGCCGACATCTATATCGCCTACGGTCGTTACAAGGAGGCCGAGGAGCTGCTCAAGCGCGAGCTAAAACGCTTCCCCGAACGTCTCGATGTGAGATTCAAGCTGGCGGAGGTCTATGCCGGATCCGAGAATCCGGAGGCGTTGCGCAAGCTTATGCAGCACCTCAAGGCCACCGGAGCGGACACCGCCGAGCCGGCGCGCTGGCAACGCCTGAGCGCCATCGCCGCGGTGGTCGAGCAAGGCGGTACCTGGGACCCGGGCGCCACCATGCCGATTACGGAGGCGACCGGTATCCCTGCGAAGGAAACCGATCCGGATCTTCCGGCGTTGGATGATGCCTCCGATGCGTCCTTCGGCGAGCCTCGCGAGGACGAAAACGACTTCTTCACGCTCGATCTCGACGAGTTTGAGTCCAAACCTCGTCCCGGATCGACTCCCGCTCCCGTTCACGGTCCCGCTCGCGGAACGGCGGCACCGTCCCCGGTGGCCGAGACGTTGTCCCCGCCGTCTCAGGACGAGGATCTTCCTTTGTTGTTCGACGATTCCGCATTGGACAGTCCGCTTGAGCTGCCCGAGTTGTCGGCTCTGCAGGATCCGGCGGCTCCGTCGGGCACCGAGGATCTGAATCCTCGGGACGGGCTTCCCGAAGAGTCCGACTTAGTCCTGACGCTGGACGATCTTCGCGACTCGCGCGATTTGGATCTCGATGCCTTCCTGGACGCCGGACCACCGCCCGTGGTCGGGTCGAGGGCGCAGCCCGAGGAGTCGCTGCCGAGCCTGACGCTCCCGAGGAACGCGGTGGCTCCTTCTGCGGGCGATGCGCCCGGCGGCGACCCCTTGCCGGATGTGCTCGAGCCCCCGGACGAGGGACTCGCCGAGCAATGGGCGATGGACTCCGGGATCTGGGACGAGAATGCCACCAAGCTCGATCTCGCGCGGGCCTACATCGACATGGACGACGTCTCCTCCGCGCGGGAGATCCTCCAAGAAGTCATCGCGGACGGTCGCGAGGAGCAGCGCGGCGAGGCGCGGGACATGCTGAGGACACTCGCCTGAATGCCGAGATGGAGCCTGTGCCGATAAGGGCGCCGATCAGGGTGCCGACAGCGACGCCGACATCCGAGCCGAGGCCGGATTCCGCGCCGGATTCCGCGCCCGAGCCCGACGCATCGGGGCCGATCGTTGCGGGGAACCCGCAACGGATCGCCATGGGGATCGAGTACGACGGCTCGGCGTTTCGCGGGTGGCAGATCCAGGTCGGCGTGCGCAGCGTACAGGCGACGCTCGAAGAGGCGATCGGCCGCGTCGCCGACCACAGGATCCGCGTCCAGTGTGCCGGGCGCACCGATGCCGGCGTGCATGCCGACGAGCAGGTGGTGCATTTCGACACCGCGGCGCGGCGCAGCGAGCGCGCCTGGGTGCTCGGAACCAATGTCAATCTTCCGCCCGATGTCGCCGTGCGCTGGGCCTGTCCGGTCGACCCGCAGTTTCATGCCCGTTTCGACGCGCAGGCCCGCCACTATCGCTACCTCATCATGGTGCGCGCGACGCGCTCGCCCCTGCAGCGCGATCGCGCGGTCTGGAGCCACCGGCCCTTGGACATCGAGCGCATGCACGAGGCCGGACAGGCACTCGTCGGCGTGCACGACTTTTCCAGCTTCCGCGCGGTCGCCTGTCAGGCGAAGAGCCCGATCCGCCATCTGCACTATCTGGAGTTGAGCGCGATCGATGGCCTCGTTCAGTTGCGGGTTGGCGCCAACGGGTTTTTGCACCATATGGTGCGCAACATCGCGGGTGTGCTGATGACGATCGGCCGCGGCGAGGCGCCGGTCGACTGGACGCGAGAGCTTCTGGAGCTGCGCGACCGCCGCCTCGGCGGTGTGACCGCACCGCCCCAAGGGCTCTACTTCGTGCGCGCCGAATACCCGGAAGGCTTTCGACTCCCGCCCGGTCGGGAACCCGCACCATCGACGGATCAGCACAATGTCCCACGTTCTTGTTTGTAATCACCTGAACCGCGTCGACTTGACGCTGGCATGTCGCCCCGACGCGCGATGCTCCAACCCCCGTCGTTCTGTTGCTCAGAGACGCGGTTCAGCCGGCATTCGCCAATCATGAGAACCCGCGTTAAGATTTGCGGTTTGACGCGTCGGGCCGACGTGGATGCGGCGGTTGCCGCGGGGGTCGACGCGGTCGGCTTTGTCTTTCATCCGCCGAGTCCGCGCGCGGTGTCGCCACAGGACGCGCGCGACCTCTGCGCCGGGTTGCCGCCCTTCGTGACGGCGGTCGGGCTCTTTGTCGATGCCTCCCCCGAGCAGATCCGCGCGACCCTGGACCAGGTTCCGCTCGAGCTGCTGCAATTCCATGGCGAGGAAGCCCCGGAATTCTGCGCATCCTTCGGGCGGCGATGGATCAAGGCGATTCGGATGCGTCCGGGCTTGGATCTCGCCGAGGAGCAGGGACGCTACGGACAGGCCGCCGGGCTTCTGCTCGACACCTTCGATCCGGCTCGCCCGGGCGGGACCGGACAGCGCTTCGATTGGGAGCGGATCCCGACGGCCCTTGCGCCCTCGATCGTCCTCGCGGGCGGTCTGGATGCCGAGAATGTGGGGGAGGCGATCCGCCGGGTCCGCCCGTTCGGTGTCGACGTGAGCGGCGGTGTGGAGGCGTCCAAGGGCGTCAAGGACCATGACAAGATTCGTGATTTCATGCAGAGGGTGAACGATGTCGACATCTCCCGATAACTTCGACTGGGATTTTGCCGGTGCCGCGAGTGCGCGGCGCTCGCATCCCGGGGCCTATGACTTTCCGGACGCCGGCGGTCATTTTGGACCCTACGGCGGGATGTTCGTCCCCGAGACCCTCATGCACCCGCTCGAAGAGTTGCGCACCGCCTACGAGCGCTACCTGGCCGATCCGCAGTTCCAGGCCGAGCTCGATGCCGACCTGCAGGACTATGTCGGCCGGCCCTCGCCCCTCTATCACGCCGAGCGCTGGAGCCGCGAACTCGGCGGCGCTCAGATCTTTCTCAAGCGCGAGGATCTGAATCACACCGGCGCGCACAAGGTCAACAACACCATCGGTCAGGCCCTTCTGGCGCGACGGATGGGCAAGACCCGCATCATCGCCGAGACCGGCGCCGGTCAACACGGGGTGGCGAGTGCGACCGTGGCGGCACGGCTCGGGCTGGAATGCGTCGTGTATATGGGCGAGGTCGATATCGCCCGCCAGGAGGCGAACGTCTATCGCATGCGCCTGCTCGGCGCGCGCGTGGTCTCGGTCACCTCCGGCTCGCGCACGCTCAAGGATGCGCTCAACGAGGCGATGCGCGACTGGGTCACCAACATCGACAACACCTTCTATATCATCGGCACCGTTGCCGGTCCGCATCCCTATCCGGCGATGGTTCGGGATTTCCAGGCGGTCATCGGTCGCGAGGCCCGTGCACAGATCCTTGCGCGCAGCGGGCGTTTGCCCGATGCCTTGGTCGCCTGCGTGGGGGGCGGCTCCAACGCCATCGGCCTCTTTTACCCCTTCATCGGGGACGAGGATGTGGCTATCTACGGTGTTGAGGCCGCGGGCGACGGCCTGCAGACCGGTCGCCATGCCGCGCCGCTCTGTGCGGGCCGACCCGGCGTGCTGCACGGCAACCGCACCTATCTGATGGAAGACAACCACGGCCAGATCGTCGAGACCCATTCCATCTCGGCCGGGCTCGACTACCCGGGTGTCGGCCCGGAGCACGCCTGGCTCAAGGACAGCGGACGCGCCCTTTACGACTCGGTCACCGACGACGAGGCTCTGCGCGCCTTTCATCACCTGACCCGAACCGAAGGGATCATCCCCGCGCTCGAGTCCAGTCACGCCTTGGCCTACGTGCACAAGCTCGCCCCGACCATGCGCAAGGATCAGACGATCATCGTCAATCTCTCGGGGCGCGGGGACAAGGATATGCACACGGTCGCCAGTCACGACGGGTTGGTCTTATGAGTCGAATCGCCGCACGTTTCGAGCAGCTTCGCGAGCGTGGTCGCACCGCGCTCATTCCCTTCGTGACCGCAGGCGATCCGTCGCCCGCCGTGACCGTCCCTCTGATGCATGCCATGGTTGCTGCGGGCGTGGATCTGATCGAGCTGGGCGTGCCCTTCTCCGATCCGATCGCCGACGGTCCGGTCATTCAGCGTGCAACCGAGCGGGCCTTGGCCGCAGGCGTCTCGCTCGACGACGTGCTCGATATGGTTCGGCAGTTCCGCGAGCGCGACACCGAGACGCCCGTCATCCTCATGGGTTATCTCAATCCGATCGAGGTCATGGGGTACGAGACCTTCGCGGTTGCGGCGCACGGGGCCGGACTGGACGGCGCACTGATCGTGGACGTGCCGCCGGAGGAGGGCCACGCGTTGGTCGAGATGCTGAAGTCGCAGGGGCTCGACTTGGTCTATCTCCTGGCTCCGACCTCGACCGAGGCGCGCATCGTGCGGATCGGCGAGGTCGCATCCGGGTTCGTCTATTACGTCTCGGTCAAGGGCGTGACCGGGGCCGGGAACCTGGACACCGCCGCGGTGGCGGAGAAGGTCGGTTTGATCAAGTCGCTGATCGGGCTCCCTGTCGGGGTCGGGTTCGGAATCAACAACGCCGAGACTGCAGCTTCGGTCGCCCGGGTCGCCGATGCGGTCATCGTCGGCAGCGCGATCGTGAGTCGAATCGAGGCGCTCGCCGCGACCCCGGAGCGGATCCCGGAGGCTGTCGCCGAATTTCTCACCGGTCTACGTCAGGCCATCGACGAGGTGGATGCCCATGTCGCCTAAGCCCCCCAGCCGGGTTCGCCACGCGCTGACGCGTTTGGATAAACCATCCACGCCCGCCGCGAGCCCACCCGGGAAATCCGCGCCCGGCCAAACCAAGCCGGGCCAAACCGCAGACGAGCTCAAGGGCGACCGCACGGCCACCATCAAACAGGCCATGGACAAGAGTATGAGCTGGTTCGAGAAGCTGATCCCGAGCCGCATCCGTACCGACGCCAGCACCAAACGGGCAGTCCCCGAGGGCGTCTGGGCCAAATGCCCGGGCTGTCAGGCCATCCTCTATCGGGCGGAGCTCGAGCGTAATCTGGAGGTCTGCCCCAAATGCAGCCATCACAACCGTTTGAGCGGGAGACGCCGACTCGAGACTTTTCTCGATCCGGAGGGCCGCGAGGAGATCGGGCTCGACCTCGAGTCTCTGGACCCGCTCAAGTTCAAAGATCTAAAGAAATACAAAGACCGACTCGTTCAGGCTCAGAAGCAGTCCTCCGAGAAAGATGCCTTAATCGTGATGCGTGGTCGGCTCAAAGGCCAGCCGATCGTTGCCTCGGCCTTCGAATTCAGTTTCATGGGCGGGTCCATGGGCTCGGTGGTCGGCGAGCGCTTCGTGCGGGGTGTCGAGGCGGCGCTCGAGCAACACTCGCCCTACATCTGTTTTTCGGCGAGCGGCGGCGCACGCATGCAGGAGAGCCTTTTCTCGCTGATGCAGATGGCCAAGACCAGCGCGGCCTTGGGACGCTTGCGCGAGCATTCGCTGCCCTTCGTCTCCGTGATGACGGATCCGACCATGGGAGGCGTCTCGGCGAGTCTCGCGATGCTCGGTGATCTCAACATCGCCGAGCCCAACGCCCTGATCGGCTTTGCCGGCCCGCGCGTCATCGAGCAGACCGTTCACGAAAAACTGCCCGAGGGCTTCCAGCGCAGCGAGTTCCTGATCGAAAAAGGCGCGCTCGATATGATCATCGACCGACGTGATCTACGCGAGCGTATCGCCGATCTGCTCGCGATTTTGACGCATCGGCCGCGGTATGTCCGCACCGTCGTGCCGGTCTGAATCGCGTCTCGTGCAGTTTGGACGGATTCTGTTTGGGGGCCGGATCGTGTGTGCCTGCGAGCCTTGGAGTGGACGCGATTCAGGATGTGGGATGCGTGTAAGAAGGTCGGTGTGTCTGGCCCTGAGAGGTCCGGGATGCCGGTCGGCGCGGCTGTGTGATCCGGCAGCGGGACTGCCGACATGACTCGTTTCGACACCCTCGATGCCTGGTTGAGCTGGCAGATGCAGTTGCATCCGAAGGCCATTGAACTCGGGCTCGAGCGGGTGGGTGCCGTTTGGGCACGGCTGGGACCGGCGTCCTTGCCGTTTCCGCTCGTCACGGTGGGCGGGACCAACGGCAAGGGGTCCTGTGTCGCGATGGCGGAGGCGATCTGTCGTGCTGCCGGATATCGCACCGGGGTCTTCAGCTCGCCGCATCTGCTGCGTTACAACGAGCGGGTGCGAATCGACGGGGAGGACGTCTCCGATGCGCTCCTCTGCGAGTCGTTCGAGCGGATCGACCGGGCGCGCGGCGAGACGGCGCTGACCTATTTCGAGTTCGGCACACTCGCGGCGCTCGATCTCTTCGTGCGCAGCGTGCCCGATGTGGTGATCCTCGAGGTCGGTCTCGGCGGGCGTCTCGACGCGGTGAATCTGTGGGACGCGGATGTCTCGGTGGTCACCTCGATCGGGCTGGATCACATGGCCTGGTTGGGCGATTCCTTGGATGAGATCGCCTACGAGAAGGCCGGGATCTTTCGTCCCGGCCGTGCGGCCGTGATCGGGCAACGCGACGCCCCGGCGCGGCTGCGGGCCGAAGCGGAGCAGCGCGGGAGTCTGCCCCTACAGCTCGGTCGGGAGATCGACTGGACCCTCGGCGATGGCGGAGGCTGGATCTGGAGCGCGCCCTCGGGCCAGCGTTTGGCCTTGTCCGAGCCGGCGATGCGCGGCCCGTTCCAATACGACAACGCCTCGGCGGCGATCGCAGCGCTTCGCGCCTTGCATACGCGCTTGCCGATCTCGGTCAACGCGATCCGGGCGGGGTTGCAGCGGGCGCGCTTGCCGGGCCGGTTTCAGGTCTTCCCCGGAACGCTGACCTGGATCCTGGATGTCGCCCACAACGGCGAGGCGGCGCAGGCATTGGCCGCGAATCTGCGGGCCTTTGCCTGTCGCGGTCGGCTTCGCGCAGTCCTCGCAGTCCTCGAGGACAAGTCGCCCGAGTCGATCGTCGGGCCGCTCCTGCCGTTCGTAAGCCATTGGTATCTCGCGCAGAGCACGGATCCGCGCGCCATGCCCGTGGAGGTGCTGAGCAGGCGCTTGGATGTGATCTTGCCTGCACCTGCAGCGGTGTTGCTTCCGGATCTGGATGCCGCGCTCGATGCCGCGCAGTCCGCATCCGAGCCGGGGGACGCGCTGTTGGTCGTCGGCTCGTTCACGACCGTCGGGGTGGCGCTGCGTCGGCTCGATCCCGGGCGCGGCGATCGGGGCTGAGCCTCGGCTCCAGGTCTCCGAAGCCCCTGCGCGGCGTTTGCCGTGGTCCGGCGTGCGTATATTATCCGATTGAAATCAATAGCGATATTTCAGGCGTGCCGGTATGGTTTCGGCTCGGCCATGCTATACTGCCGGCCTTTCGAGGCCGATCGATAATCATGATCTCACGGGTGCCGGCGATTCGCGCGGTGTCCGACATTCGGGTGGCGATTTATGCAAGAAGGCGCAAAGAAGCGGTTGGTGGGGGCGATTGTAATCGTCACGCTGGCGGTCATCTTCGTCCCGATGCTGTTCGAGGATGAAGTGGTGACGGATCTTCCTCCGTTGCCGACGGTGATTCCCGAGCAGCCGATCGTCGACGATCGCTTTCGGTCGGAGTCCTTTCTGACGCCGGCCGATTCGGGCGTCGGCGGGCTTCCCGAAGAGTTCTGGATCGATCCGGCGACCTTGGCGCTCCCCGCCGTCGAGGAGACCGAGCCCGTGTATGAGGCTGGGTACGATGAGCCGGCGGGAGACCCGGCGGCGGCCCCGCCGGTCGCAGCGCCCCGCACGGCGTCGGACGCGACCGCTCGGGTGCCCGAGGCACCGCCGCCGATGGCGCGCGACGACGGGATGCCGTCCTATGTCACCCAAGTCGCGAGTTTGGGGACTTCGGCAAGCGCGCAGGAGTTGGCGGCAAAGCTTCAAAACGAGGGCTATTCCGCCTTCGTCGAGTCGGCCGTGGTCGGCGGACGCACCTATTTTCGCGTCCGTGTCGGACCCGAAGCGGACCGATCGAGCGCCGAGAAGACGGCCGCCAAGCTCCGCCAGAAATACAAGGATCCCTTTGTTCAGCGTTATCCCTGAGCAGATCCCGGTGCGCGCTGCGTTTTCCTCTAGTCCGGTGCGTCGGAGCTGATGATGAATTGGGTCGATTTCGCCATCCTCGGGGTTGTCCTGCTGTCCGCTTTGGTCGGGCTCGGACGCGGTCTGATCCGCGAGGTGTTGTCCCTGGGGGTCTGGATCGCCGCGATCCTGATCGCTTGGCTGTTCCACCGCGAGGTCGCCGAGCTGCTGGTGCCTTACCTGTCGCAGCCCTCGGTGCGTCTGGCCGCGGCTTTCATCGGCCTGATCCTGGGCACTCTCGTCCTCGGCGCCCTCTTGGGCGCCCTGCTGTCGGCCCTGATCGAGAAGACGGGTCTCGGTGTCGTCGATCGGATGCTCGGATTGGTCTTCGGCGCGGCTCGCGGTGTGGTGATCGTGGCGATGGCGGTCTTCCTGGGGGCCCTCACACCCATGCCGGAGGATTCCTGGTGGCAGGAATCACGGCTCATCGGCCAGTTCCAAGCGGTGGCCGGCTGGCTCATCGATCTGGTTCCCGAAGAGGTGCAGGCCAGGGTCAAGAGCCTCTGAAGGATTGCGTTGATCGGGTTTTTTCGGCCTCCTGCCTCCTGCCTCCTGCCTCCTGCGATTGGTTAGTTTCGGTGGTGCGCATCGGGAGATGTGGCCGGCGCGGGTTGCGCGGCTGAACCTTGGATCGGGCGATCGGTCGTTCGATGTTGTCCCGGATCAACCTCGCGGGGTATAGTCCGCTGTTCCCAATCAGCAGCATCCGTCTCGGACTCCGGGGCTGGAGGCGGGCGAGGAAGTCATGTGCGGCATCGTCGGCATTGTCGGTAAAAGTCCGGTCAACCAAGCGCTTTACGACTCGCTGCTGGTGCTCCAACACCGGGGACAGGATGCCGCCGGCATCGTGACCTGTCAGGGCGACAAGCTCCATTTGCGCAAGGACAACGGTCTTGCGCGCGATGTCTTCCGAACCCGACACATGATCCAATTAGGCGGCAACATGGGTGTCGGACATGTCCGCTACCCGACCGCCGGCGCGGCCAGCTCGGCCGAGGCCCAGCCCTTCTACGTCAATTCGCCCTACGGCATCGTGCTTGCCCATAACGGCAATCTCACCAATGCCGATGACCTCAAGCGCGACCTCTTCGTCGAGGATCTTCGCCACCTCAACACCGCGTCGGATTCCGAGATCCTGCTGAACGTCTTTGCCCACGAGCTGCAGCTCCAGGGCAAACTGCGGATCGACGAGCACGATGTCTTTCGCGCGGTGTCGGGCGTACACCGACGCTGTCGAGGCGGCTATGCCGCGGTCGCGATGATCCCGGGCTTCGGCGTCTTCGGCTTCCGCGACCCGCACGGGATCAGGCCCCTGGTCTACGGACGTCGCGAGACCGATCTGGGCACCGAGTACATGATCGCCTCCGAGAGCGTGGCGCTCGACACCATCGGCTTCACCCTGATCGCGGATGTCGCGCCGGGCGAGGCGGTCTGCATTACCGTCGACGGCCAGATCAACACGCACCAGTGTGCCGCCCAACCGATCCTGTCGCCCTGCATCTTCGAGTTCGTCTACTTCGCCCGCCCCGATTCCATCATCGACAACATCTCGGTGCACAAGGCGCGTTCCCGAATGGGCAAAAAGCTCGCGGCCAAGATCA
This sequence comes from Thiocapsa rosea, assembly GCF_003634315.1. Classification (NCBI taxonomy): domain Bacteria; kingdom Pseudomonadati; phylum Pseudomonadota; class Gammaproteobacteria; order Chromatiales; family Chromatiaceae; genus Thiocapsa; species Thiocapsa rosea. Next base: position 5,286,460 of record NZ_RBXL01000001.1, on the reverse strand, counting down.
AGCGCGAGTGGTCGAATCACGACATCGACGTCGTGATCCCCATCCCGGACACCAGCCGGACGGCCGCACTCCAGCTGGCCAATCAGCTCGGCGTGCCTTACTCGGAAGGCTTCATCAAGAACCGCTACATCGGGCGCACCTTTATCATGCCGGGCCAGCAGGTCCGCAAGAAGTCGGTTCGGCAGAAGCTCAATGCCATCGATCTGGAGTTCCGCAAGAAGAACGTCCTGCTGGTCGACGACTCCATCGTGCGCGGCACCACCTCCCAGCAGATCATTCAGATGGCGCGCGAGGCCGGGGCGCACCGGGTCTACTTCGCCTCGGCAGCACCGCCGGTGCGCTTTCCCAACGTCTACGGGATCGACATGCCCGCGGCCAGCGAACTCATCGCCCACGGCCGGACCGAGGAGGAAGTCGCGCGCGAGCTGGGTGCCGACCGACTCATCTTTCAAGAGCTCGATGATCTGATCGACGCGGTCCAGAAGAAGGGCAAAAGCCACGTGGACCGCTTCGATACCTCGGTTTTCGACGGTCTTTACGTGACCGGGGACGTGACCCCCGAGTATCTTCAGGCGCTCGAGGCGAATCGCAACGACGTCGCCAAGACCGCCTACGGCTCATTCAGCGAGAACGTCATTGACCTCTACAACTCCGCCTGACGCGCGATCGAGCGCGGACGAGCCGACCGCGTCCCAGTCTTCGGCCGCACCGGGATTCGCGACCCGTGCCGTGCGGGTCGGTCACCACCGGACCCCGGAAGGCGAGCACGGCGAGCCGATCTTCACGACCTCCAGTTTTGTCTTTCAAAGCGCTGCCGAGGCCGCCGCACGTTTTTCGGGCGATCAAGCGGGCAACATCTATTCGCGTTTCACGAACCCGACGGTCTCGGCCTTCGAGGAGCGTCTGGCCAGTCTCGAAGGCGGCGAGCGCTGTGTCGCGACCGCCTCCGGCATGTCAGCCATTCTGGCCGTCTGCATGGGGGTTCTGGAGTCCGGCGACCACATCGTCGCCTCTCGGAGCCTGTTCGGCAGCACCACGCTCCTCTTCAACAAATACCTCTCCCGGTTCGGCATCGCGACCAGCTATGTGACGCTCGGCGACCTGGAGGCATGGGACGCGGCGATTCGCCCCGAGACCCGGCTTTTGTTCTGCGAGACGCCGTCCAATCCCTTGACCGAGATGGTCGACATCCGAGGGCTCGCGGAGCTTGCGCATCGCCGGGGCTGTCTCCTGGCGGTCGACAACTGTTTCTGCACCCCGGCCCTGCAACGCCCGCTCGAGTTCGGCGCGGATCTGGTGATCCATTCCGCCACCAAGTACCTGGACGGGCAGGGGCGTTGTGTCGGCGGCGCCGTCGTCGGCGATCGCAAGTCGGTCGGCGAGGCGGTCTTCGGCGTGTTGAGAACGGCCGGCCCGACCATGAGCCCCTTCAACGCCTGGGTCTTTCTCAAAGGACTCGAAACGCTGAAGCTGCGGATGCTCGCCCATGCGCAATCCGCGGCGGCACTTGCACAATGGCTGCTCGTGCAGCCGGGGATCGAGCGTGTTTATTATCCCGGACTCCCGGACCACCCCCAGCACCATCTGGTCGGCTCCCAGCAGCGCACCGGCGGAGGCATCGTCGCCTTCGACGTGCGCGGCGGTCGCGCCGGTGCCTGGCACCTGATCGACTCGACCCGTCTTCTGTCCATCACGGCCAATCTCGGCGACGTGAAGACCACCATCACCCATCCGGCGACGACCACCCACGGTCGGCTCACGCCGGAAGAGCGCGCCGCCGTCGGCATCGGTGAAGGTCTCGTTCGGGTGGCGGTCGGGTTGGAAGAGATCGAGGACATTCAGGCGGATTTGGCGCTCGGTCTGGAGATGCTTCGCTCCCGGGGGTGATGCCGGGGAGGCACGTTAAGGTAAGGTAATTTCAGGGAAAGGAGCTGCCGAAGCGTAGGTGCGCATCAATTCGCACCATAAAACCCTTCAATACCCAGAGTTGGTTGTACCTCGCACGGCTCGGCATCACCCACGGCCGCAATGCCGTTCGGATGCGGCAACCGCCGGGATGTCTGCGTCAGCCCATCGACCGGATGGCGACTGGATGGCGACCAGATGACGATCAGATGGCGAAGGTCGCGGGCTTTGCACATTCATCCACAACAGGCATGTTGCAGTTCGGCGTGTATCAGGTTGTGAAATACAGCGTGACCGTTGTGTTGTTGACTCCATCGTCCGCACGCATGATGACGCTGAAGGTCTTCTTGTTGCCGTTTGGCGTGAGAATGTCTTGGGTTGCTTCAGCGGAACTGGTGTTGAACGTCATCGAGCCGGACGTTGCCGCTCCGTTTCCCGATGCGGTGATAGTGAGGTTTCTGGCCGATAGTGCCGTGTCGTCGGTCACGATAAAGCTCGGACGGATGGTTGTATTCTTTTCGACCTCGCAAGGATTCGAGCTGCTCACGCACTGCGTGTAGGGGCTGTTGACGCTGATCGTCGGCGGGAGTCCGCCGCCTTTGGGTGGGGGCGGTAGTTCGGGATCCTGGCCGATCGTCTCCAAAGCCATTGCTGCCGACTGCGCAATGAATGTAGTGAGGGTGACGGAGGAGGAGTCCTGATCTTCGGAGCCCTCGCCCGGACGGGTCCAGCGGGTCGTCACCGAGACCTCTCTGTAGGGAGGGTCTATCTTTGGTTTGACGGTCCAGGTCCGCGTGAAACCGGCCGTGCCGCCAGATTCAGCTTGAACGGTATCTTTTCCGCTCACAACAGCAGCATAGCTCTCGCTGCGAAGCTCCTCTATTTTCTCTTGAGCGATGTTTACTGCCGCCGTTCGCGTCTTGCTGTCGGCGGTTTCCGCCATGACGCGGGTTTGCATCTGCATCAGCCCAAAGAGTCCGAGCGAAAGCACGACAAGTGCGATCAATGACTCGATGAGAGTGAATCCGTGTGTGCGTGAAGGTCGGTTTTGTGAGCGCATCGGTTGACTCTCTAATCCCAATCGCGCCAACTACCCGGGATGCGACTGGTCCAGGTTTTCTGAGGGGCTGCAGGACCACCGCCCTCGCTCGTCGGCTGCGTATTCCAGTTGTATAAGTCGCTATTCGCGGTGAATTTGTCTAAGCTGCCTTCGAAGACGACTGATCCATAGATGGTCGCGCCACCCCATCCCTGACTGCGACACGCTGTCGGGCTTTCGAAATAGACAACGCCATAGATATCGCCGCCGAGCTTCGGGCAGCCGGCCGTAGAGTCGAATACGAGATAAACGGGCTTTTTGGCGCTTCCAAAATTCTTTGCCTTCTTTGCGTCGTATGCCCAGATGAATTGAGGATCATTCGGGTCATCGGCCTCCGCTAATGCCTTGAACCTGTCCTTGCTGATGCCGAACACATATTCCCAAGCACTGCTCGCGAAGGCCTTCGCCCTGATCTGGTCATCATCAAGCGGATCCTTTTTATTAAAATGACCCTCTTCTATGTCGCTCCTTTCGGCCGACGAGACAATGGCAATGGATTCACAGTCTTTCGCGGAAATCTCGTCGTTGCAGTCGGCCGGGTAGATGTCCGGGTTTCCTGTAACCTTTTGGATTCCTCCGTTGACGACCAGTGGCGGCATGCTTTTTCCAAAGCCCTTGTGATTAAAAAGACTCTGCCGCTGAAAGCACTCTGTGGCAACTGCCTCGATGCTGTCGTCCCCGCGTGCACCGGCTCGGGATGAAACACAGATCTCATTGTCGCGTTCGCTTTCGGTCAAGACGATGTCGTAGGTGATGTTGCTGGTCGCAGTGACCGGTGGCGGGGTATCGATATTGTTACCCTGGCCGATTCGGGCGAGCGCATAATCAAGTCCTGCCTGTGCCGCCTGCTGCGCCTCTTTTGCACGCAACTCATTGTTCGCGATCCGCTGTTCCATAACGCCAACGCGAACGGAGCTGAGCGTGAGCATGGTCGAGCCCATAAGCAGCAATAAACCCATCATGAGCGTCAGCGCGCCGCGCTGACGCTCGATCTTTCGCGAGGTCGTTTTCCGCGAGGTCATTGGTCTCCTTCATCGGCGGATGCCGATCACTCCTTGACGAAATAGCGGTCATTCCGCACGGCGACGGTCGCTTGTAGCCTTTGGCGTACGGCCTTGTCGTTACGAATCTGACCTTCCATTAGGATCGCGACCCTTCGCGTTTCTCGGCAAAGCTCGTTTCTTTCGCAGCCGGAGTCTTCCTTTCCGGGTGCCAGGCTCGTCTGCGCGGGTGTGATGGTGAATTGCAGGGTCGTGATGCGCACATCCTCACTGGTGATCCTCTCCCAGCTGCCGCTGTTGCAGGTGAATGCATCGTCCGCTGCGTTCCTGCGGCCGGTGCGCATCCGCACGGCTTGACCTTGGAGTTGAAAGCCGAACATCTCCATGGTCTCCTGGTCATAGTGTTCCGAGGCGAACTTCGACCCCGTCCCGACACAATCCTCATCTTTTCTTTTCGCGCACACTCCAATGAGGCTTGTTCCGTCCACGTCATAGCTGTAGAGCAGGCAGCTCTCTTCGGGCTCTCCCGAGAGGTTGCCGGTGCGAAGTGCATGGTCAATGCCGCCAATTTCCCTCTGGAATGGGTTCTCGTCGATCTTCGGGTCTTCGGCCGCCGAGTAGTCCCAGTAACCGGCGCGACGGATATCCTGTTGCATCATCTCGAGCACGGCGCGCATCTCTTGGTTCAGACGGGCCTGCTCGACGTTCTGCCCGGTGGCGCGAGCACCGAGGACATAGGTGGTGGAGATCCCGATGAGGACCAGCGCACCGACGGTCGTGCCGACCAGGAGGTCGGTCAGGGTTACACCGGCCTGCCGACGGAGCGATCCCTCGGCGATGTTGATCGATGCAGCAGGCAGGCTCAGACGCATTTGCGGAATCCCGGGACGGACTGATCCGGAGAGCACATCCGCACACGCCCGATCACGCTCAGGACGACCCGAAGCTGTCCCCCGTGCGCGTTGCTGAAGGTGACACTCCCGTTGCCGTGCCGCTTCGAGCCTGCCGACCCCGAGCCCATGCGCATCGTGGTGCCGCGTCTTCTCTCGAAGCCGGTTACCCCTTGATCGAAGGTGGCCGTCGCGCTCACCCCGGCATAATTCGCGGCATCGAGGTGCTTGAGCACCTTCGTGTCGTTGAACAACAGGGTGCAGGCATTTGGGTCGTTCGGATCAGTGATCCGACAGTTGCAGGCGCTCGCCTCGCTGATGCCCCAACACCACGGCGAACCGGCATCGAAGATCAGATGCAGATCCCGATTTCGCCGAATGGCCTCGCCGCGAACCCATTGCAGGTCCTCTGCAAGGGCTTGGGCTGCGCCCTTTAGCCGGTTGCGTTCGAACATCTCCTGCATCGCAGGAACGCCCAAAGACGCCAGGATGGCGAGCACCGACAGCGTGATCATGAGCTCGAGCAGGGTGAACCCGGGCGCGTTTTTCGGCGGAGCAGTGCGTCGGGAGCTGGCGGTGCTCGGTCGTCCTTGCGTGCCTGCTCTGCGGATGCGTGTGACGGCGTCCATTAGGTTGCGTCTCAGCGCCAGCATTCACGCGGCGTCTTCGCGCCGTCTTGGTCGATCGTCAAGACCGTGCAGGCGACGCCGCCTGCGCGATCGGCGGCTTGGGCCTTTTGGGCCGTGGCGACGGCGGAGAAACCGGCGGCAGTGGCCTGGTCCAGACTCAGTGTGTACCAGCCCTCGGGGCTTTCATCCGCAAGCGGCAGGCTGTAAACGGGAGCGTCGCAGACCATGCCGGGTTTGGCAGCGTTCAGGGTCAGTGCGTAGCGGCTACAATTGGCGCGAAAGCGCTCCTGAGCCATCGCCATGCCGAGGAGGGCTGTTTGTCCGTCCGAGCGTCGTGCCTTTCGGATCTGGTCCTGATAGGCGGGGAAGGCTACGGTGGCCAGGATGGCGATCACCGCGATGACGATCAGGAGTTCGATGAGCGTGAAGCCGGTTCGGTGTTCTACGAGTGTCCTTGCCAATTGTGCGTCCTTGCCGTCGAGGCGGGTGGTGCGAGTGACCGCGCCGAGGGTGTCGGGAGGTCGGTTGCGGTGTCATCGTGTGTACGATGAAGTATGAAGGCGTTTCGTGGAATTTTCCAGTGCCGGCGAGCGTTGTCGACCGTCCGCTCGGCATGATCCCGGCGTGAACTCGGCGGCGCTCGCCACTATATTGCCCCTAAGAAGGCAACGAACCGGGACCAGACTCATGACTGCGAACACCCTGATTCGATCAACCGTCCTCGGCGCGTTGGTCGTTCTGATCGGGGGTTGCCAAACCCTCGTGCGTGAATCCGTGGAGACCGGCTGGGTGGAGATCCCTGCGGGCAGCACCCTGACGCTGAACCGACCGGTGTCCATCTCGCCCGGGCGGGCGCGGGTCTTTCTCATGGATCGCGGCACGCGAGGTGCGGGTGGCGGCGGGACGAGCTGTGTCCTCGAGGTCCGACGGATCGATGACGAGGGCACTCAGACCATCCCGGCCGGGGAGATCTCGATCACGCGTGTGCAGAACTATCTCGCCTTGGTGTCCAGCCGTGTCCCGACACCGACCCTGGATCGGGGCGTTCGCTTCCAACTTGCCGGTCACGGCGACAGCGGCGGGTCGCAGATGATCCGTCCCGGTTATCACTTTTGGCTCGACGACAGTCATGACCCGAACCTCATGCGCATGACTTGTCTGGGGCGGCTTGATGATCCGGCCTATACGCGGGCTCCGACGCTTGCCGAGATCCGAGCCGTGCTTGGTGATCTGGCGACCTTGGAGGTCGCGCTGCCGACGGCGCCTTGAATGCCGGAGGTTAAACCGCGTCCAGAGCGGAATGCGTCATTTTCATGTTGTGTTTAGCGTCGGAGACTTCCTTGATCTCAGCGAGACGCGGTTTAGCCGCTCTTTCCTGACTGGCAGGCCGGGCACCAGTAGGTTGATCTTGCATGTTGCCCGAGACGTTCCCGCAACAGGCTCGTCCCGCAGCGAAAGCAAGGCTTTTCGGCCCGGCCGTAGACCCAGAGGATGCCGCGACCGTCGTCGGCGGTGCGCGTGATCCGGGGACCGCCGCCGAGGTTGCTCAGGAGAAGGCGTTCCGCGGTCCGGTAGAGCGCGGCGAAGGTCTCGTCCGAGATGTCGCCGAATCGAGTCTTCGGTGCGCAGCGCTCGAGGAAGAGGACCTCGGATTTATAGACGTTGCCGATGCCGCTGGCGATGCGCTGATCAAGCAGTAGATCGACGAGTTCGGTCTCGGGGCTCGAGAGTGTACGGGCGCGATGCAGCAACGACTCGGCGCTCGGTGCATCGCGGCTCAGATCCGGTCCCAGGCGGTCTGTCCGATCGCGTCTGCGCAACCCGTTGGTGTCGAGGATCTCGACCTCTTTTGCGTTGAAACAGACGTAATCCTGTCCCGGGATACTCAAGACGAGCGTTGCCCGGCGCGCGGGCTTCTGCCATGCCTGTCCGACCGGGTAACGGTGCCAGGAGCCGTACATCCCGAGGTGAACCCGAAGCGAGGCTCCGCCCTCGACGTCGATGAAGAGATGCTTGCCCTTGCTGGTCACTCGCAGGATGCGACCCTGCTCGAACGCGGCGATGGTGCGACCCTGCAGTCGGGCACCGTCGAGACGCCGGCCGACCAAAGCGCCGGACAGAAAGGTCGCGAGCTTGTGGATGGTGTCGCCTTCTGGCATGCGTCGAACCTGCATCCGGCAGACAAAAAGATGCCCCGCGATGCGGGGCGAGCGAACTAAGGAGAACTCATCGTTGCAATCCCTTCGAGTCTGAAGGCGTCGAAGGGTTCCCGAATGCATCGGCCGGACCCGGGCCCGGATCGGCAAGGTTGGACGGATGCTCCGTCACGTCAAACCGCGTCCAGAGCGACATGCGTACTGCTCATTTTGTGTTGGGCGCTAAGGATTTGTCCGACCCATGTGGAAACCCGGTTTAAGGCGGTTGTAAAGCCCTGGTGGGGCACAAAAAAACCCCGCCGACGGCGGGGAACACGACAAGGAGTCAGAGAGCCTCCGAGGAGGCTCGCCAGCTTCGAGGCGACGGCGGTTGAAAAGTTCGACAGAACCTGGTCGGAATTTCCATGGAGTTGGTGGTCATACTTTTGTGAGCCGCCAGCCGCCAGCCTTGAGCGTCACGGCAATCCCTGGTTGCGCCGTTCCCGAGATCGGACGCTCAGGGCTGCATGCAATACGGCCGAACGCGTCTGGGCTCCTTCGTTGCCTTGCTTTTCGGGGCGCCGAACGCCATGATCCCCCGCGAGCGAAAGCATCGCGTTGTGTCCCCTCCGATTCGGAGCCCCATCCGACAGACGTTCTTCCGCACCGCTCGCCCTCACAGACCGACCCGGACCGAACGAGGCAGCCTCGATTGCCCGCTTGGGCAGGGTCTTCGGAGATTCGAAGAGTATGCTGATCAAAATCGGCGGGGATACCCTCGCCTTGGACGGAGATATCCGCCGTCAAATCGAGACGGAAGCGGCCAAACTTGCGGCACGCTTCCCCGGCGAAGACTTGGAGGCTCACGCCAAGATCCAAGAGGAGTTCGACCCGCTCCACGGACATCGCGTTCGGTGCGAGCTCTCCGCCAAAATCGCCCACGGGCGCCAAATCGTCGTCCGAGACGCACGCAAGACAGCGAAAGAAGCGATCGACGAGGTCTTCGGGCTCGCGCGCCGCAACCTGCGGCGGATGCGCCGCCAAATCAGTCTCCCCCGCACCCCCCCGCACGGCGCCCTTAGCACGGGAACGCACGCGGTCGGCGGTTGATTCCCGACTTTTAAACCGCGACCAGTGCGGTATGTGATGGTTGTGGATGGGATCGGCCCCGGCAGTTTTGACGACGGGTGGAGACGGCGCGGTTTAAGTTATTAAAAAATGCATTATTCTTAAACCTCGTCCACGCTAAGGGCCTTGGATGCACCAATCGTTGAGCCCACTCGAAAGGGAGCA